>JALOLR010000001.1:9440-327726 GCA_025455885.1 Acidimicrobiales bacterium | reverse complement strand
TTGCGACCGCCACCACCCTGCGGGCCGCTGCGGCGGGGCGGACGTCGTCCTCCTCCGGTCCCGGTCACGCGCCGAACCGGTCGCCGACGGCGGGACGGGCCCCGTTGCGCCAGTCGGCGACGGGCTGACGGGCCTTGCCCTCGGGCTGGACCTCGAGGATCTCGAGCCCCCCGTCCCCGGCGGCCACCAGGAGCCCGGCGTCACCGGCCCCGGTGCCCCCCACTACGGCGCCGGGTACGAACCCGTCGAGCGCGTCAGGCACCGCCGGGCCGACCGGACGCGCCGACCAGACCTTGAGCCGCTTGCCCCGCCACGAGGTGTGCGCGCCCCCGAGCCGGACGAGGCGGTCCAGCTCGACGGCGGGCCGCGACCAGTCGATCCGGTACTCCGCCGGGTCGATCTTGGCGGCATGGGTGACCTCACCCTCCTGGGGTACCGGCCTGCCGAGTGACGTCGTGAGCCGGCTGATGAGCAGCTCGGTGCCCATCACGACCAGTCGGCTCCTGAGCGTGGCGAGGGTGTCGTCGGCGGAGATCGGCGTCTCGGCCATGGCGTACACCCCACCGGTGTCGAGGCCCTCGGCCACCTCCATGAGGCACACGCCGGTTCGGGCGTCGCCCGCCAACAGCGCCCGTTCGACCGGCGCCGCCCCTCGCCAGCGGGGCAGCAACGAGAAGTGGAGGTTCACCATCGGCAACTGCTCGAGCACCGCTCGGGGGATGATGCGCCCGTAGGCGACGACGACCGCGAGATCGGCCCCGACGTCGGCCACCCGGGCCAGATCGTGGTCGACCTCGATGCCCAGTTCCCGGGCCGCCTCCTTGACCGGGCTCGGCGCCGACGCCGAGCCTCTCCCCCGCCGGGTGTCCGGACGGGTGACCACCAGGGGGACCTCGAAGCCGGCGGCGTGCAGGGCGCCGAGGGGCGGCACCGCGACGTCAGGGGTGCCCAGGTACACGAGTCGACGGGGCCGATCGGGGGCGACGGCCAGTGGCCGCTCGGACGGTTCGGCCACGCCGTCAGCGAAGACGCAACGAGCCGGCCGCGATGTCGGGCTCGGGAAGCGAGGTGACGCCCCGCTGGCGCAGGTCGCGGAGCGCCTTCTTGGCCTCGGCCCGCTGCTCGAGGGTGAGGTGCTCGACCAGCAGGACCCCGTCGAGGTGGTCGAGCTCGTGCTGGAACACCCGGGCGCCGTAGTCGTCGAGCTCGAGTTGGAGCTCACGACCGTCGAGGTCGTAGCCGGTCACCAGGATCTCGGCCGGGCGGACGATCTCCCAGCGCAGGCCCGGCACCGACAGGCACCCTTCGGTGATCTCGGCCTCGCCCCGCGATTCGACGATGACGGGGTTGACGATGACGCCGGGATTGTCCTCCCAGTCGTAGACGAAGAACCGCTGCTGGACGCCGATCTGGGTCGCGGCCAGACCGGCGCCGCTGGCGTCGTACATCGTGTCGAACATGTCGTCCACGAGCTTGACGAACCGCCCGTCGACCTTCGTGACCTCGGAGGCGCGCTGCTTGAGCACCGGGTCGCCGATGATCCGGATGTCGTGCGTCGTCACGCCCTCAGGCTACCGGCGTCACTGCAGGGGGACGCGACCACCGGTCCGGTACGGTCGCCGGATGGTCGAGTCGCACCCGCAGTACTTCGAACCGAAGCCGCAGGTCGCCTCGCGTCGGCGCACCGTCACCCTCGAGCTCGAGGACCTCTCGCTGCAACTCGCCACCGACACCGGGGTGTTCTCGGGGGATCGGGTCGACCCCGGGACCCGGCTGCTCCTCCAGGAGGCACCCGCCCTGCCCCCGGGCGCGGCTCGCCTGCTCGACCTCGGGTGCGGCTACGGGCCCCTCGCCGTCGCCATGGCCCGCCGTGCCCCCGACGCCGAGGTCTGGGCGGTCGACGTCAACGAACGGGCCGTCGCCCTCTGCGCCGAGAACGCCGCCGCCAACGACGCGGCCGGCGTGCGAGCCGTGCTCGTCGACGCCGAGGGCGACCCCGTCGACCCGGCCGTGACGCTTCGGGGGTTCGACGTGATCTGGTCGAACCCGCCGATCCGCATCGGCAAGCCGGCGCTGCACCGGTTGCTCACGACGTGGCTCGACCGCCTCAGCGACGACGGACGGGCGGTCCTCGTCGTGCAGAAGCACCTGGGAGCCGACTCCCTCGCCCGCTGGATGGACGAGCAGGGGTGGACCACCACCCGCCGCACGTCGCGCGCCGGCTACCGCCTCCTCGACGTGTCGGCCCGCCCGCCGAGTCCCGGGACGGACCCGTGAGCCGCGCCTACACCAGCACCGAGCTGAAACGGCTCCATCGGGACTGGCGTCGCCGGACCGAGGGCCGGGTCGGCCTCCTCCTCGACGGGATCCAGAAGCCCTACAACGTGGGCGCGATCCTGCGCACCGCCGCAGCCCTGTCGGTCGACCACCTCTGGCTGGCCGGCCACGTCCCACCTCCGGACGACGCCAAGGTCGCCAAGACCGCCCTGGGATCGCAGCGATTCGTGCCGTGGACCGCCACCTCCACGGCCGCACGAGCGCTCGACGAGGCCCGCGCCGACGGCTACCGACTGGTGGGCATCGAGCTGGCCGAGGGGTCGCTCCCCCTCCACGACGCCGACCTCGCCGGGGACGTGTGCCTCGTCGTCGGCCATGAGGACCGCGGCCTGTCGAAGGAGGCGCTGACCGGGTGCGACGAGCTGGCGTTCATCCCCCAGCTCGGTCGGATCGGCTCGCTGAACGTCGCCACCGCCACGGCCATCGCCCTCTACGAGGCCCGTCGCCGCGCCTGGACCGAGGACGGGACAGGAGCCCGCGACCCCGCCCCGAGACCGTGATCTCCATCGAACCGACGCTCCTGGTCGCGGCCGGCCTGGTGCTCGTCGCCGCCCTCGGGTCCAAGCTCGCCGCCCGTGTGGGATTTCCCGCGTTGCTGCTGTTCCTCGGCCTGGGAATGCTGGCAGGGTCCGACGGGCCAGGGGGAATCGACTTCGACAACGCCGAGCTGGCCCAGGGCGTCGGGGTGGCCGCGCTGGCCCTCATCCTCTTCGACGGCGGGCTGTCGACCCGTTGGTCGACTGTGCGGACGGTCCTCGGCCCCGGCATCACCCTCGCCAGCGTCGGCGTGATCGTCTCGGCGCTCGTCACCGGCCTGGCCGCCTCCGTGGTCCTCGACCTCGACCTCGAGGTGGCGCTGCTGCTCGGGGCCATCGTGTCGTCCACCGATGCCGCCGCCGTCTTCGCCGTGCTCCGGGCTCGGCGCACCGGGCTGGCCGGGAGCATCCAGCCCACCCTCGAGCTGGAGTCGGGATCGAACGACCCGATGGCGGTGCTGCTCACCATCACCCTCGTGGAAGTCGTGATCGGCGACGCCTCCGGACCGGCGGGCATCGCCCTCGGGCTCGTGCAGCAGCTCGTCCTCGGCGGGGCCGTGGGACTGGCCGCCGGCTGGTCCACCCGATGGCTGTTGAACCGGCTGCGCCCGGGCGCCGACGGCCTCTACCCGGTGCTCACGCTCTCCATCGCCGTGATCACCTACGCCGGCGCCGTCGTCATGGGTGGGAGCGGCTTCATCGCCGTCTACCTCGCCGGCCTGTGGATCGGCAACCACGAGGTCATCCACAAGGCGACCATCCGTCGGTTCCACGATGCCATCGCCTGGCTGTGCCAGATCGGCATGTTCCTCCTGCTCGGCCTGCTGGTCTTCCCGTCGGAGCTCCTCGACGTGGCCCTGCCCGCGCTGGGGGTGGCCGCCGCACTCGTGTTCCTGGCCCGCCCGCTCGCCACACTCGTGTGCCTGCTGCCGTTCCGCGTGCCGCTGCGGCACCAGGGGGTGGTGGCGTGGGTCGGGTTGCGAGGGGCGACGCCCATCGTGCTCGCCACGTTCCCGTTGCTCGAGGGGGTGCCGGACGCCGACCTCATCTTCGACGTGGTCTTCTTCGTCGTCCTGGTGTCGGTGCTCGTCCAGGGCACGACGATCACCCCGGTGGCCCGCCTCTTCCGGGCCCTCCGCCCCGCGCCCCCCGAGCCGGAGTCGCTGCTCGAGCCGGGCCGACCCCTCCCCGACGGGACCTCCCTGCGCGAGGTGTCCATCCCGGCCACCTCGCCCGTCGCCGGTCGGGCACTCGTCGACGCCCAGCTCCCACGAGACGCACTGGTCGTGCTCGTCCAGCGAGGAGCCGACCAGCTGGTCCCCACCGGGTCGACCCGCCTGGAGGGGAGCGACCGCCTCCTCGTGCTCGCCGACGAGGTCGCGCTCGACGCGCTCCAGCAGCGCCTCCGCCCGGCCGAGCAATCCTGAACCGGACCGGGACCGGCCCGGCCCGGTCCGACCTTCAGAGACGGAGGGGGTCGACCTCGATCCGGAGCCGTCCGGGTGGGCGGGGAACCGCGGCGAGCGACGCCGCCAGCACCCCGTGGTCGGGAGCACGGACCAGCCAACGCCCGTCGTCGGGACCCATGACCTCGAGGCCCTCGGGGGTGCCGAGGCCCTCGATGAAGGCCGGCGCCGCAGGGCCCGAGACCACCGCCAGGGCCGTGACCGGCGGGTAGCCCAGCACCCGACGCCGGGCCCGCTCCGCCGATGCCACCCGGGCCGGGTCGGCCAGCAGGGCGGCGCGTACGACCTCGTGATCGGGCAGCCGGGTCTGCAGCAGGAGCCGCCCTGTCCCGTCGCGGCCACCGACCAGGCGGGCGGCGCGGGCAACCAGCGCCAGCGCCTCCTCTGCGGCCCGGTAGCGGGGTGCCAGCAGCTCCTGATCGAGGTCCAGGAAGGCCACGACGTCCACGGACTCGAGCTGGTGCAGCGCCGCCTCCGTCCCGACCACCACGCCGGCGCCGGGGCCGCCTGCACCGAGCGTGGCGTCCGCCGTGAGCTCGACCACGGGACGGCGGGCCAACGCCTCGAGCTCCTCGCGGGCCCGGCTCACCCCCGCTCGGAGGTTCTTCATGCGGGTACCGCCGCAGCGGATGCACACCTGCGGCCGGACCTCCTCGCACCGCGCACACTGCAGGGCGCCATCGTCGCGCTGCACGACCGACGACTGGCAACGTTCGCAGGTCGCCAGCTCCCCGCACGCCGCGCAGCTGAGCAGCCGCGAGCGTCCCTTGCGGTTGAGCACGCACAGCACATTGGCGTCGCTGCGGAGCACGTCGACGAGCCTCGGGCTGTAGCGGGCCTCGTTCGGCGAGAGCTCCCGGGTGTCGACCACGTCGACCCGCGGCCAGCCGACGCGCTCCGACTGTCGTGACGGCGTGAGCAGCTCGCCGGCGGCCAATGCCTCGAGCGACGGGACCGGTGAGACGAGCACGCACGGCACACCGGCGCGGCGGGCCCGTTCCAGGGCGACGTCGCGCCCGTGCCAGGTCGGGGCCTGCTCCTGGCGGAGGCCCTCGTCGTGCTCGTCGAGGACGATCACCGCGGCCGGCGCGGCCAGGGGCGCCCAGGCCGCGGCACGGGTGCCGACGACGGTGGCCCCGCCGGCCCGGGCGACCGCCCACTCGTTGGGCAGGAGGGCGACCGGGACACCGGCGCGCCGCAGGCGCAGGCCCAGGTGCCGCATCGTGCGGGCCGACGGGCCGATCACGAGCGACGGCCCGAGGGCGGCGGCGGCGACCAGCAGGGCGTACGGGTCGGCGGCGGGGGGCAGGCGCACGACGGCGACGGGCCGGCGCAGCGCCTCGGCGGCGAGCTCGCCGAGGTCGCCGGTGGCGACCGTGGTGGTGGGGGCGGCGGCCCGGGCGGGCGCGCGGGGCAGACC
Source organism: Acidimicrobiales bacterium (assembly GCA_025455885.1). NCBI lineage: Bacteria > Bacillati > Actinomycetota > Acidimicrobiia > Acidimicrobiales > Acidimicrobiales bacterium. The sequence continues at coordinate 321,967 of JALOLR010000001.1, read as the reverse complement.
CTTCACCACGCCGTCCGGGGAGGCGGTGCGCAGCAGGCTCGACGCCCGCCCCGCCCAGCGCCACGCCGCCCAGTCGGCGAGGTCGAGCACCTCCGGGGGCGGACCCCACCCGCTCACCTTGGACAGCGGCCGCAGGACGACCCCGTCGGGCGGTTCGACGGGATCGGCCACCACCCACCCCCCGACACGGCGACCGTGCAGGGAGATGCGCACCATCGCGCCGACCCGCACCTCGTCGGCCATGGCCCCGGGCACGAGGTAGTCGAAGCACTTGTCGAGACCGGCCACGTCGGGGCGCACCCGGACCACCCGGGACTCGGCGAAGGTGGTGGCCGCCGGTGCGGAGCCGCCGGCGGGCGTGCGCACGGTCCCGGAGGCCCGCCGACCCGCCTGGGGACGCGGGCGTCGAGGCGACGTGGGCCGCTCGGGCCCGAAGTCGAAGCTGCGTTGGTCGCCCGGCACCGCCGGTCGGCCCGCTACAGGCCCAGCGCGGAGCGGAGCTGGTCGACCCGGTCGGTGCGCTCCCACGTGAAGCCGTCGCCGGTGCGCCCGAAGTGCCCGTAGGCGGCTGTCGGGCGGTAGATCGGCCGGCGCAGGTCGAGGTCGCGGCTGATGGCGGCCGGGCGGAGGTCGAAGACCTCCCGGACGGCGGAGGCGATGGCCTCGGGGTCGACCGTCGAGGTCCCGAACGTCTCGACCATCAGCGAGACGGGGTGGGCCACCCCGATGGCGTAGGCGACCTGGACCTCGCAGCGGTCGGCCGCGCCGCTGGCCACCACGTTCTTGGCCACCCACCGCGCGGCGTAGGCGGCCGAGCGGTCGACCTTGGAGGGGTCCTTGCCCGAGAAGGCGCCGCCGCCGTGGCGGGCCATGCCGCCGTAGGTGTCGACGATGATCTTGCGGCCGGTCAGCCCGGCGTCGCCGACGGGCCCACCGATGACGAAGCGACCGGTCGGGTTCACGAAGACCTCGTAGTCGTCGTCGGCGAACTGCTCGGGCACCACCGGGCGGATGACCTGGTCGATGAGGTCCGGGCGGATGGCGTCCTCGCGGTCGATGCCGTCGTTGTGCTGGGTGCTGATCAGCACCGTGCGCAACCGCACGGGGGTGTTGTCCTCGTAGTCGAAGGTGACCTGGGTCTTGCCGTCGGGGCGCAGGTACGGCACCGCACCGGACTTGCGGACCTCGGCGAGGCGCTCGGCCATGCGGTGGGCGGTGTGGATGGGAAGCGGCATCAACACGTCGGTCTCACGGCAGGCGTAGCCGAACATCATCCCCTGGTCGCCGGCCCCCTGCTGGTTGAGCAGGTCCTCGCCGGACACCCCGGAGCGCACCTCCTCGCTGTCGTCGACGCCCTGGGCGATGTCGACGGACTGCTCGTCGAGGCTGACCATCACGCCGACGGTGTTGCCGTCGTAGCCGTAGCTCTCGCGGTCGTAGCCGATCTCGTTGATGGTGGCCCGGACGATCTTGGGGATGTCGACGTAGCCGGAGGTGGTGATCTCACCGGCCACGACGGCCAGCCCGGTCGTGACGAGGGTCTCGCACGCCACCCGGCTGGCCGGATCCTGGGCCAGCATGGCGTCGAGGATGGCGTCGGAGATCTGGTCGGCGATCTTGTCGGGGTGGCCCTCGGTCACGGACTCCGAGGTGAAGGTCCAACTCGTCACTGCTGCTCCTCGCTACGGGCGTCGGCCCGGCTCTCGTCGGTGGACTCGTGCGGTGTCGCTCCCCGGAGGGCGACGACGGCGTCGAGCACGGCCCGGGCCACGGACCGCTTGTCGGTCAAGGGGACATCTTGGCGCATGCCGTCGGCGCCGAGCAGCACGACGGCGTTGGTGTCGTGCTCGAACCCGGCTCCCGGGGCGGCGACGTCGTTGGCCACGATCAGGTCGAGGCGCTTGCGCTCGAGCTTGGCCCGGGCGTTGGCCTCGACGTCGGCGGTCTCCGCGGCGAACCCGACGAGGACCTGGCCGGCGGGCTTGGACGCCCCGAGGTCGACCAGGAAGTCGTGGGTCGCCTCGAGGACGATCGCCGGGGGTCCGTCGGCGCCGAACTCGTCCTTCTTCAGCTTCTGGGGGGCCCGACGGGCGGGACGGAAGTCGGCGACCGCGGCGGCCATCACCACCACGTCGGCGTCGGCGGCCGCGGGCACGACGACGGCCTGCATGTCGGCGGCGCTGACCACGTCGACGACCTCGACCCCGGGGGGCACCGGGCGGTCGACGGTGGTGACGAGGGTGACCCGGGCCCCGCGCTCGGCGGCCTCGGCGGCCAGCGCGTAGCCCTGCTTGCCGGAGGACCGGTTGGAGATGACCCGCACCGGGTCGATGGCCTCTCGGGTGCCCCCGGCGGTGACGAGCACGTGGGTGCCGGCCAGATCGGCGGGGCGGGTGGACAGGGCGGCGTGGACTGCGGCGAGGACGTCGTCGGGCTCGGCGAGGCGACCGGCCCCGACGTCACCGCCGGCGAGGCGTCCCTCTCCGGGAGGGACGACGTGCACGCCGCGGGCCCGGAGCACCTCGAGGTTGTCCTGCACCGCCGGGTGCTCCCACATCTCGGTGTGCATGGCCGGGCACACCACCACCGGGGCCCGGGTGGCGAGCAGGGTGGCGGTCAACAGGTCGTCGGACAGCCCGTGGGCGTAGGCGGCGAGGAGGCGGGCCGTGGCCGGGGCGACGAGGACCAGGTCGGCGCCCTGGCCGAGACGGGTGTGCGGGATCGGGCTGTCCTCGTCCCACAGCGAGGTCTGCACGGGCTCCGACGCCAGCGCGGAGAAGGTGACCTCGCCCACGAAGCGGGTGGCCCCCTCGGTGAGCACGGGCGCCACGTGGGCGCCGGCGTCGACGAGGCGACGGCAGATCTCGACGGCCTTGTAGGCGGCGATCCCCCCGGTGACGCCGAGGACGATGCGGCGTCCGGCCAGGTTCACGGCATGAGGTGCGGTCGGGGTGGACCGAGGTTCACTCGGCCGGGTCGCCGTCGACCTCGACGAGGTCGAGCTCGACCTCGCCCAGCTCCTCTTCGACGATGCGCTCCGGGACGATCTTGTCGGCGGCGATCTCCTCGAAGGCGATGGAGAGCGGCTTGCGGGCCACCGAGGTGACCTGGGGCGGCACGTTGTTGGTGGCGCCGTCCTGGAGCTGGCCGAAGTAGGCGTTGATCTGGCGGGCCCGGGTGGCGCCCAGCGTGACGAGGGTGAACTTGGAGTCGACCTTGGACAGGAGCTCCTCGATGCGGGGTTCGATCATCGAGTCATGGATCTGGGCCACGGGGTTCACACTCTCGGGGGTTCCGGGCGCGCTGGGTCGCGCGACGAGCCGAGGGAGCCTACCAGCCCCGCTCCCCACCTCCCCGGAGCGGGCGCAGGCCACCTGCCCGGAGCGGGCTCAGGCCACCTGCCCGGCGCGGGCTCAGGCCACCTGCCCGGAGCGGGCTCAGGCCACCTGCCCGGAGCGGGCTCAGGAGCGGGCGCGCCGCGCCCGGGCGTCGACGATGACGCCGCGGACGGCCTCGACGGTGGCGGCGAGGTCGTCGTTGACGATCCGCACGCCCCCGAGCCGCCGGCCCTCCTCCATCTCGCCGGCGCCGACGGCCACCCGCTCGGCGATGGCCTCCTCGGTGTCCCCACGACCCCGCAGGCGGGCGGCCTGCTCCTCCGCGGAGGGCGGTTCGAGCAGGACGACGAGGGCCGTGGGGTCGCGCTCGAGCACCTGGGCGGCGCCCTGGACCTCGATCTCGAGGATGACGTCGCCCTCCCGGTCGGCGTCGGGCCACGGGGTGCCGTAGAGGTGGCCGAGGAACTCGGCGTGCTCGAGGAACCCGCCTGCGTCGACGTGGGCGAGGAAGGTGGCGCGGTCGACGAAGCGGTAGGCCTCGGGGTCCTCACCGGGCCGCGGTGGACGGGTGGTCCAGGAGCGTGAGACCCACAGTGAGGGGTCCTCGGCGACGAGGCGCGACACCACGGTGCCCTTGCCGACGCCCCCCGGCCCGCAGACGACGACGATCAACGCGGCGGTGCGCCTCAGGACGGGAACGCGGCCAGCAGCGCCTTGCGCTGCTGTGCGCCGAGCCCGCGGAGGCGTCGGGACTCGGCGATGCCGATCTCCTCCATGGTGCGCCGGGCGGTGACCTTGCCGACGCCCGGCAGGGACTCGAGGACGGCGAGCACCTTGATGCCGGCGACCATGTCGTCGGTGTCGGCCATGGCGAGCAGCTCGCCGAGGTCGAGCGAACCCATCTTCAGGCGCTCCTTGAGCTCGGCCCGCGCCCTGCGGGCCTCGCCGGCCTTCGCCAGCGCGGCCTTGCGTTGCTCGTCGGTGAGGGTGGGAGGCAGCGGCATGAGCGCAGACACTAGCGCCCTGGCCGATGGCCCCCGGCCTGGACCATGGGGGCCCCGCCGGCCGCGACCGGGTTCGGCCCGAGACCGAACACCGACGTCAGGGGACCGAGGGCGGGGGCCTCGAGCACGCCGACGAGCACGTCGGCGAGGTTGGTGACGAACCCGTCGTCGGCGAGCTCGACGGGCCGACGCGACTCGACGAGACGGGCCCGCTGGGCGGTGGCCGAGGTCATCAACATGATCAACTCGATGACGCGCTCACGACGTACCTCGGCGGGGAGCGCCGGGCCCCGCTCCTCGAGCTCGCCGAGGATCGCCCGCAGGTGGGGCCCAGTGCCGGCGGCGGGCCGCCGCCAGTCGAGGAAGCCCTCGGCGAGCTGGGCGACGATGCGCACGTAGTCCCGTCCGTCGGGGGTGGCCAGGTTGGCGGTGTACGGGACGACCAGCGAGGCGACGAGGTCGCGGGTGGGAGCCGGGTCGGCGAGGCGGGCCCGCAGCTCGCCCCTCGCCGCGTCGGTGGGGTCACCGTGGCGGGCGAGGATGGCCGCCAGGAGCCCCTCTCGGGAACCGAAGTGGTAGCTCACCGCCGACACGTTGCGCTGCTCGGCGGCGTCGGTGATCTCCCGCAGGGTGACGCGGTACAGCCCCCGCCGCGCGAAGAGGCGCTCGGCCTCGCGCCGGAGGCGCTCCTTGGTGGCGGTGCTGTCGCGGGGCACGGTACGGGGCGCGGGCCGGTGGGGGCCCGTGGGCCCCCTCCGGCTCCGGCCGACGTCAGTTGGGCAGCGGGGCCAGCGCCGACTCGGGCAGCACGGTCGGCCACTCGATGTCGGGGAGGGGCTGGGTGAAGCGGCCCCACTTCGGCTGGGCGGTGGCCCGGTACCGGTCGGTCGAGTGGGTCCGGTCCTTGTCGAACTCGGGGATGACCTTGTCGCCGAAGAGCTCCAGGGTGGCCAGGATCTCCTCGTGGTACATGCCCTCGATGGGCAGGCCGAAGGCGAGCTGGTCCATGCCGACGTCGCCCCAGGCCGCGATCTGCTCGCTGACCTCGTCGACGGTGCCGCACAGCATGTGGCCGGCGGTGATGATGCCGTCGAGCAGTTCGTCGGCGTCGATGTTGGGGTCCTGGACGATGTCGTGCAGCGACATCGGCGGGCTCGGCCAGGTGATGGCGTCGGGGGACTTCGGCATGGTGTCGTGGTACAGGTTCACCATGCTGACGAGGTACCCCCGGCCCTTGCGCAGCGCGATCTGCCGGGCCTCCTCACGGGTGTCGGCGACGATCACGGAGTTGGTGATCATCACGTTGTCGTTCTTGAACTGCCCGATCGGGTCCGTGCAGTTGGCGACGCCTTCCTTGTAGGCGTCGATGCGGCCCCGGAGGGCGAAGATCGGCTCGAAGTTGAAGGCGATGGCGCCGATGCCCATCTCGCCGGCGGTGGTGAAGGTGCCGGGGTTGCCGCACGCCACCCAGATGGGCGGGTGGCCCTGGCCGTAGGGCTTGGGCAGCACGTTGTGGGGGTAGGGCACGGTGAACGACTCGCCGTGGTGCTCGTAGTCGGTCTGCTCCCACATGCGCGGGACCTCGCGGACGACCTCGTTCCACTCCGGCTTGGTGGAGTCCTTGTCGAGGATGTTGAAGGTGGCCATCTCGTGGGAGCCGGCGCCGCGTCCGGTGCCCCACTCGAACCGGCGGTCGGTGACGTGGTCGAGCATGGCGGCGCGCTCGGCGAAGCGGACCGGGTGCTCCTTGCGCGGGGAGAGGCTGTTGATCGCCGTGCCGATGTGGATGTAGTCGGTGTTGGCGGCGATGTAGCCCATCATCACCTCGGGCGCCGACAGGTGGGAGTACTCGGTGAGGGCGTGGTGCTCGCCCAGCCAGACGTACTTCCAGTTGTGCTTGTCGGCGGTGATGGCGTACTCCATCTCCCGCATGAGCTCGAGGTGCTCGAGGTCGGTGTCGTGGGCCGCGGGGCCCGGGGTGTAGCCGTTCAGGAACACTGCGAATTCCATGGGACCCCTCCGGTCACGGATGTTCTAATGCGGACACTTAGAAGCCCGGAGTGTGCCACATGTCGCACCCCGCCGCACGTCGCCTCGGCGCCCCGGCCCCAGCCCCACGCCGCCCCCGGGTCCAGCCCCACGCCGCCCCCACGCCCACTCACCCCGAACTGTTGAGTGCTCCGCTCGCCTCGGCGAGCTGGGGACGCAACAGTTCGCCTCGGGGGGCGTCAGCGGCAGGGGGCGCCAGCGGCAGGGGCGTCAACGGCGGGGGGCCGGCCGCCGGGCGGCGAGCACCTCGGCGGCGAGCGCTGCGGCGGCGGCGCGGGGATCGGCGTCGCGGGTGACGGCCCGGCCCACCACCAACAGGTCGGCCCCGCCGGCGATGGCCGCCGCCGGGGTGGCGGGACGGGCCTGGTCGTCCGCGCCCACCCCTGCCGGTCGGATCCCCGGGACGACCCGGACGAGCCCGGGAGCGAGCCGCGCCGCCTCGCCGAGGTCGGACGCCGCGCACACCAGACCGCCCGCCCCGGCCTCCACGGCCACCCCCAGGCGCTCGACGAGCGCTCCGGGGTCGGCCGCCTCGCTGGTGAGCACCGTCACGCCGAGGGCGGTCGGCGCGGGCAGGCCGACCGCCGCCGCCCCCTCCGCCAGGCCCTCCACGCCGGCCCGGAGGTGGTCGACCCCGGCCCGGGTGTGCAGCGTCAGGTAGCCGGCCCCCAGCGAGCCCATGACACGGGCGGCCTTCGCCACGGTCGTCGGGATGTCGAGCAGCTTCAGGTCGGCGAACACGACCATGCCCTGGTCGACGAGCGCGGCGATCGAGTCGGGCCCGGCGGCGCTGTAGAGCTCGAGGCCGACCTTGGCCACACCGAACCACGGGGACAGCAGGCGGGCGAGCCGGATGGCCTCGACCAGGTCATCGACGTCGAGGGCGAGGGCCAGGCCGGCCCGCACCTCGGGCGGCGCGCCGGCGGAGAGGTCGAGGGCGTCCTCAGCGGCCATGGGCGTCCCCGATCAGGTCGCGGACGGCGCGGACCCCGTGGGACCGGCACCACTCCTCGAGCTCGTCGCGCACCCGGGTCACGCTGCGCGGGTCGGCGAAGGTGGCCGTGCCGACCTCGACGGCGCTGGCCCCGGCCAGCATCAGTTCGACGGCGTCGACCCCCCGGGCCACGCCCCCCACCCCGACGATGGGGAGCTCGGGTCGGGCGGCGTGGACGTCGTGGACGGCGCGGACCGCCACGGGGTGGATGGCGGGACCGGAGAGGCCGCCCCCTCCCCCGCCCAGGCGGGGCCGGCGGGTCTCGGGGTCGATGGCCATCCCCAGCACGGTGTTCACCAGCACGACGGCCTCGGCCCCGGCGTCGTGGGCGGCGACGGCGATGGGGACCAGATCGCTGACATTGGGGCTCAACTTGGCCCACATCGGCCGCCCGCACGCCGCGGCGGCGGCGACCGCCTCGGCGGTGGACCCGGCGGCGTGGGCGAACATGCGGTTGCGGTCCTCGAGGTTGGGGCACGAGACGTTGACCTCGACGGCCACCACCCCTTCGGCGTCGGCGAGGAGCTCGCCGGCGCGGCGGTAGTCGTCGACCGACCGACCCCAGATGCTGGCCACCACCCGCGCACCGGTGGCGAGCACCGCGGGCAGCTCGTCCTCGAGCCACCTCGACACCCCGGGGCCCTGGAGCCCGACGCTGTTGAGCATCCCCGCCGGGGTCTCGTGGACCCGGGGGGCGGGGTTCCCGGCCCACGGCTCGGGCGAGAGCGACTTGACGACCACCGCCCCGATGGACGCGAGGTCGACGTAGGCGGCCAGCTCGTCGCCGTGCCCGGCGGTGCCCGAGGCGGTGAGCACGGGGTTGGGGAGGGTGACCGACCCGATGGTGGTGGTGAGGTCGACGGGCGGACCGGGGGGCGGCGAGGGCCGCCGACGCAGCGGGCTCACCGCAGGTCGGGCAGGGTCGGCTGGTCGGCGCGGGGCTCGAGCTCGTGAGCCCCCACGCCGCGCAGGTACTCCTGGAGCGGCCGGACCTGCAGGGCGTGGCGGGCCCGGTCCGCCATCCCCGCGGCGGCAGCCGCCCCCGCCGCCGCGGTGGTGAGCAGCGGCACCTTCTGGGCGCCGGCGGCGGCGCGGATGTGGGCACCGTCGCTGCGAGGGCCCCGGCCCCGCGGGCTGTTGATCACCAGGTCGACCTGGCCGCTCTCGATGAGCTCCACGGCGTCGCGCCCGTCGGGCTCCCCCAGCTTGGCGACGTCGACGGCCACCTCGACGCCGTGGTCGCGCAGGTGGGCGGCGGTGCCGCTGGTGGCGGCGAGGGCGAAGCCCATCGAGCGGAAGAGATGGGCGGCCTGCACCCCGACGGCCTTGTCGCGGTCGGCGAGGGACAGGAACACCGTCCCGGCGTCGGGCAGGCGGTTGCCGGCGGCGAGCTGGGCCTTGGCGAAGGCCAGCCCGACGGTGAGGTCGATCCCCATCACCTCGCCGGTCGAGCGCATCTCCGGACCGAGCACGGCGTCGGCGTCGGGGAACCGGTTGAAGGGCAGGACGGCCTCCTTCACCGAGTGGTGGTCGCCGCGGACCGGGTCGCGCACGAGACCCTCGGCCCGCAGCCCGTCGAGGGTGGCCCCGAGCATGAGGCGGCTGGCGATCTTGGCCAACGGCACCCCGGTGGCCTTGGCCACGAAGGGCACCGTGCGGCTGGCCCGGGGGTTGGCCTCGATGACGAAGACCTGCCCGTGCTTCACGGCGTACTGCACGTTGATGAGCCCGACGACGTCCAGGGCGGCGGCGATGCGCCCCGTGTAGTCGGTGAGCACCTCGATCGTCTCGGCCGAGAGGGTGTGGGGCGGGAGCACGCACGCCGAGTCGCCGGAGTGCACGCCGGCCTCCTCGACGTGCTCCATGATCCCGCCGATGAGCACGTTGCCGTCGCGGTCGCGGAGCGCGTCGACGTCGACCTCGGTGGCGTCCTCGAGGAAGCGGTCGACGAGGACGGGCCGCTCGGCGGAGAGCCCGCCCTCCTTGCCGAGGCTGCCGAACCCGGCCAGCTCGGCCATGGCGTCGCCCAGTCCGTCGTCGTCGTAGACGATGACCATGGCCCGCCCGCCGAGCACGTAGCTCGGCCGCACGAGTGCGGGGTAGCCGATGCGCTCGGTGATGGCCAGCGCGGCGGCGAGATCGGCCGCCGTCCCACCGGCGGGCTGGGGGATCTCGAGACGGGCGCACAGGGCGCTCCAGCGCTCGCGGTCCTCGGCGGCGTCGATGGAGGCGGGCGCGGTGCCCACCACCAGCTCCGGGGGGAGGTCGTTGGCCAGCTTCAGCGGGGTCTGCCCCCCGAGCGACACCACGACGCCGACGGGGCGCTCCGCCTCGATGACGTTCATGACGTCCTCGTACGTGAGCGGCTCGAAGTAGAGACGGTCGGAGGTGTCGTAGTCGGTCGAGACCGTCTCGGGGTTGCAGTTCACCATGATCGTCTCGTAGCCGGCGTTGCGCAGGGCGAAGCTGGCGTGCACGCAGCAGTAGTCGAACTCGATGCCCTGGCCGATGCGGTTGGGCCCCGATCCGAGGATCACCACCTTCTCCCGGTCGCTGGGCGCCACCTCGTCGGTGTCCTCGTAGGTCGAGTAGTGGTACGGCGTGGAGGCCTCGAACTCGGCGGCGCAGGTGTCGACGGTCTTGTAGGTCGGGACCACCCCGGCGGCGACACGAGCGGCGCGCACCTCGCGCTCGCTGCGGCCCCACAGGTGGGCGAGCTGGGCGTCGGAGAACCCGAGCCGCTTGGCCCGCCGCCACAGGGCCCGGGTCATGGCGTCGGGCCCGATCGACTCGAGGTGGGCCCGCTCCTCGGTGACGGCCAGCATCTGGTCGAGGAACCACGGGTCGACCCGGGTGGCCGCGTACACCTCGTCGACCCCGAGACCGCGGCGCAGGCACGCCTCGAGCTGGAAGATCCGCTCGGGGGTGCCGACGGCCGCCCGGGCGAGCAGCTCGTCGAGGGGCACCTCGTCGTACTGGGCCTCGGCGGGGTCGGCGTTGAGGCCCAGGCGCCCCTGCTCGAGGGAGCGCAGGCCCTTCTGGAGCGACTCCGGGAAGGTGCGGCCGATGGCCATGACCTCGCCGACGGACTGCATCTGGGTGCCGAGCACGTCGGAGGTGCCCGGGAACTTCTCGAAGGCCCACCGCGGGATCTTGGTGACGACGTAGTCGATGGTCGGCTCGAAGCTGGCGGGGGTCTTCTTCGTGATGTCGTTGTCGATCTCGTCGAGGGTGTAGCCGACGGCGAGGCGGGCGGCGATCTTGGCGATCGGGAACCCGGTGGCCTTCGACGCCAGCGCCGAGGAGCGGCTCACCCGCGGGTTCATCTCGATGACGACCATGTGGCCGTCCTCGGGGTTCACCGCGAACTGCACGTTGGACCCGCCGGTCTCCACGCCGACACGGCGGATGCAGGCGAAGGCGGCGTCGCGCATGCGCTGGTACTCGACGTCGGAGAGCGTCTGGGCGGGGGCGACGGTGATCGAGTCGCCGGTGTGCACGCCCATCGGATCGAGGTTCTCGATCGAGCAGACGATCACGCAGTTGTCGGCCCGGTCACGCATGACCTCGAGCTCGAACTCCTTCCACCCGGCGATCGACTTCTCGACGAGGATCTCGTTGATCGGGCTGGCCTCGAGCCCCAGCGCCGCCTTGCGCCGGAACTCCTCGGGCTCGGAGGCGATGCCGGTGCCCTTCCCGCCGAGGATGTAGGCGGGGCGGATGACGACGGGCAGCCCGATGCGCTCGGCCACGGCGACGGCCTCGTCGAGGGTGTGGGCGGTGGCCGACGGTGGGGCGTCGAGGCCGATCTCGGCCATGGCCTGCTTGAACAGCTCGCGGTCCTCGGCGGTGGCGATGGCGGTGGCGTCGGCGCCGATGAGCTCGACGCCGTGGCGTTCGAGGACGCCGGACCCGGCGAGCTCCATGGCCAGGTTGAGGGCGGTCTGGCCGCCGAGGGTGGGGAGGAGCGCGTCGGGGGCCTCGCGCTCGATGATCCGTTCGAGGACCTCGACGTCGAGGGGCTCGACGTAGGTGGCGTCGGCGAAGTCGGGGTCGGTCATGATCGTGGCCGGGTTGGAGTTGGCCAGGATCACCCGGTAGCCCTCCTCGCGCAGGATCCGGCAGGCCTGCGTTCCGGAGTAGTCGAACTCGCAGGCCTGGCCGATGACGATCGGGCCGGAGCCGATGAGCAGGATCGAGTGGAGGTCGTCACGTCGGGGCATCAGCGCGCCGCCTTCCCGAAGTCGGCCATCAGGTCGTCGAACAGCTCGAAGAGGTAGGCGGCGTCGTGGGGGCCGGGGCCCGCCTCGGGGTGGTACTGGGCGCCGAAGGCGGGGACGTCGAGGCAGCGCACGCCCTCGACGACCCCGTCGTTGAGGTTGCGGTGGGTGACCTCGACGTTCGCCGGCAGCGAGGCGTCGTCGACGGCGTAGTTGTGGTTCTGCGAGGTGATCTCCACGGTGCCGGTGGCCAGGCGGCTCACCGGGTGGTTGCCGCCGTGGTGGCCGAAGGGGAGCTTGTAGGTGCGGCCGCCGACGGCGGTGGAGAGGAGCTGGTGGCCGAGGCAGATGCCGAACACCGGCACCTCGCCGAGCAGGCCGTCGACGATGCCGGGGAGGGCGGTGACGGCGGCGGGGTCGCCGGGCCCGTTCGAGAGGAAGACCCCGTCGGGGCGCCGGGCGAGCACCTCGGCGGCGGGCGTGGTGGCGGGGACGATCTCGACGGTGGCGATGTCGGAGAGGTGGCGCACGATCGTGGTCTTGATGCCGAGGTCGTAGGCCACGACGTGGCGGGGCGGGCGCCCCGCCGGGCCGGTGTACTCGACGGTGTAGGGGGCGTCGGTGGTGACCGCGGCGACGAGGTCGACGCCGTCGGTGCCCGGCTCGGCGGCGGCCGCGGCCCGCAGAGTGGCCTCGTCGGCGGTGCCGAAGGCGCCGGGCATGGACCCGGCGTCGCGGATGTGGCGGGTGAGCCGGCGGGTGTCGATGCCGCCGATGGCCGGCACGCCGCTGGCCGTGAGGAAGGCGGCGAGGCCGCCCTCGGCGCGCCAGCTGCTGTGCCGGCGGGCCATCTCGCGCACCACGACGCCCCGGCAGAACGGCCGCCGTGACTCGTCGTCGGCGGCGGTGACCCCGTAGTTGCCGATGTGGGGATAGGTGAAGGTGATGATCTGCCCGGCGTAGGACGGGTCGGTGATGATCTCCTGGTAGCCGGTGAGCGAGGTGTTGAACACCACCTCACCCGTGGCCACCCCGCCCGGAGGGTCGGCGCCGAGGGCCTCCCCCTCGAACACGGTGCCGTCGGCCAGCACGAGCTGTGCCTCTCGGATCTCGCTCATCGGGTCGCCTCTCCGTCGCGGACCGTCGGTTCACCACAGAGCAGGGTGTGGCGCACCTTGCCGCGGAGGGTGCGCCCCGCGTAGGGGGTGTTGTGGCTGAGGCTGGCCAACTCGCTCGGGTCGACCACCCACTCGTGGGCGGGGTCGAAGGCGACGAGGTGGGCGGGGGCACCGGGCTCGACGTCGCGCCCGTGGCTGTCGTCGATCCGGGCGATGGCCGCCGGGTTCCAGGACATGAGGGCGAGGACCTCGGCGAGGGTGAGCACACCGGGCTCGACGAGCTCGGTGATCGCCAGCGCGAGGGCCGTCTCGAGGCCGAGCATCCCGCACGGGGCCTCGTCGAAGGGCGCCTCCTTGGCCTCCTGGGGGTGGGGGGCGTGGTCGGTGGCGATGGCGTCGATGGTCCCGTCGGCCAGTCCGGCCTTGACCGCGGCGACGTCCTCGGCGGTGCGCAGCGGCGGGTTGACCTTGAAGGTGGGATCGTAGGCGGCCACCTCGGCATGGGTGAGGGTGAAGTGGTGGGGGGTCGCCTCGGCGGTGACGGCGAGGCCCCGGGCCTTGGCCTGGCGCACCAGCTCGACCGAGCCGGCCGTCGACAGGTGCTGGAAGTGGACGGTGGCGCCGGTGAGTCGGGACAGGGCGATGTCCCGGAAGACCATGAGCTCCTCGGCCTCGGCGGGGATGCCCGGGATGCCCAGCCGGCTGGACCACTCCCCCTCGTGCATGTGGCCGCCCTCGCTCAGCGCCTCCACCTCGCAGTGCTGGGCGAGCGTGACATCGAGGCCCGAGGCGTACTCGAGGGCGCGGCGCATGAGGCGGTCGTCCTGCACCCCGCAGCCGTCGTCGGTGAAAAGGGTGACGCCCAGGTCGGCCATCTCCCCCATGGGGGCGAGCGCCTCGCCGTCGCGGCCGACGGTGATGGCCCCGGCGGCGCGCACGTCGCACAGCCCGGCGTGCCGGCCGGCCTCGAGCACCTGGCCGACCACCGCGGCGGTGTCGATGGCGGGACGGGTGTTGGGCATGGCCACGACGGCGGTGTAGCCACCGAGGGCCGCGGCCCGGCTGCCGGTCTCGATCGTCTCGGCGTCCTCGCCGCCCGGTTCGCGCAGGTGGGTGTGGATGTCGACGAGCCCGGGGGCGACGATGCAGCCGGTGCAGTCGAGCTCGTCGGCGTCGTCGAGGCCGAGGGATGCGAGGTCGAGGTCGGCGCCCACCGCGGCGACGGTGCCGTCGGCGGCGACGGCCACGTCGGCGCGGCGCTCCCCCCGGCGGTCGAGGACGGTGCCGCCGCGCAGGACGACGCCGGTGGTGCGCGGCGGGTGAGGTGGGGCGGGCGCTGGGTTCATCGCTGGGGGGCCTTCGGGTTCGGAGCGGTCGAGCGGGGGCGAGGCGGGGGTGAGGCGGACGGGCGGGGCCTAGGCATCGTCGCCGCCCCAGGCGGTGCCGCTCCCGATGAGGAGGAACAGCACGGCCATGCGCACGGCGACGCCGTTGCGGACCTGGTCGACGATGACGGCGTTGGGGCGGTCGGCGACCTCGGCGGCGATCTCCACCCCCCGGTTCATCGGCCCGGGGTGCATCACCAGCGCGTCGTCGCCCAGGCGATCGGCCCGGGCGGAGGTGAGGCCGAAGCGGGCCGTGTACTCGCGCAGCGACGGCACCAGCGCCTCGGTCATGCGCTCGCGCTGCATGCGGAGCAGGTAGCAGACGTCGGTGCGGCCGAGGACGTCGTCGAGGTCGTGGCTCACGTCGACGGGCCAGCCGGCGAGGCTCGGCGGGAGCAGGGTGGGTGGCGCCACGAGGGTGACCTCGGCGCCGAGGGCGGTGAACGCCGCCACGTTGCTGCGGGCCACCCTCGAGTGCTTGACGTCGCCGACGATGGCCACCCGCCGGCCGGCGAGCGAGCCGGCGTGCTGGCGGATGGTGTAGCAGTCGAGGAGGGCCTGGGTGGGGTGCTCGTGCCAGCCGTCGCCGGCGTTGACGACGGCGACGTCGGTCCAGCGGGCCACCTGGCGGGGCACGCCGGAGGAGGCGTGGCGCACGACCACGGCGTCGACGCCCATGGCCTCGATGGTCTCGACGGTGTCGCGCAGCGACTCGCCCTTCTTGAGCGACGAGGTGGACACCGAGAAGCTCATGGTGTCGGCGGAGAGCCGCTTGGCGGCGGTCTCGAAGCTGAGGCGGGTGCGGGTGGAGTCCTCGAAGAACAGCGACACGACGGTACGGCCCCGCAGCGCCGGGACCTTCGGGATGGTCCGCTCGCTGACCTCGACGAAGGAGTCGGTGAGCGTCATCACCTCCTCGATGCCGGCGGCGACGTCGGGGCCGAGGTCGTCGATGCCGAGGAGGTGGCGCCCGGCGCCGGATCTCCCCCCGGGGCCCTGACGGGGCGCGGTGGTGCCGGCTCCCGGCTGCGGGCCGGTGCCGGCGGCCGGCCGCGGCGTGGCGGTCGGGGCGCTCACTTGCGCATCTCCCCGAGGTCGACGCCGTCGGCGTTGACGTCGACCACCTCGTCGCGGCGGGTCGGGAGGTTCTTGCCCACGTAGTCGGGGCGGATGGGCAGCTCGCGGTGGCCGCGGTCGACCATGACGGCGAGCTGCACCGCCCGGGCCCGGCCGTGGTCGGCGAGGGCGTCGAGGGCGGCCCGGATGGTGCGCCCGGTGAACAGGACGTCGTCGACGAGCACGACGATGCGGCCGTCGAGGTCGCCGGGGATGCGGGTGACGGCCTCGGGCAGGACGGGCCGCAGGCCGATGTCGTCGCGGTAGAAGGCGACGTCGAGCATCCCCACCGGGACCTGGCTGCCCTCGATGGCGAGGAGGGCCTCGGCGAGCCGGGCGGCGATGGGCACGCCGCCGGTCTGCAGCCCGATGAGCACCACGTCGTCGAGGCCCTGGTTGCGCTCGATGATCTCGTGGGCCATGCGCCGGGTGGCCCGGGCGATGTCGTCGGCGCTCATCACCTGGGTGCGGGCAACGAAAACGCCCCCGTACGGGGGCGTGAGGCGTCGTTCGCGTTCGGCCACAGCGTGGTCCTTCCTGTCCGTGCGGGCCTCACAGGACCCGCTTCACGGTCAGATCGGGACACTACCCCACGGCGGGCCCGTTCGGGCGCCCCACCGGATGGCGGTCGGCCGGCGGTCGTGGCGATGGGGCGCCGGCGGGCGTCGATCCGGTCAGGCGGGGCGGACCTCGGCGGCCACGGCGCTCAGGACGCCGTTGACGAAGCGGCCGCTGTCGTCGGTCGAGTACTGCTTCGCGAGCTCGACGGCCTCGTTGATCACCGCGGCGGTGGGCACGTCGGGGCGGTGGGCGAGCTCGTAGGTGGCGAGGCGCAGCAGCGCACGGTCGAGCGCGGGCATGCGGCCGAGCTCCCAGTTGCGGGCGTGGGCGGCCACCAGGGCGTCGATCTCGGCGGCATGGCCCTCGACGCCCTCGACCAGCTCGACGGCGAAGGCATCGGGGCGCAGCGGGAGCTCGGCGAGCACCACGTCCGGTCCGACGCCCTTCACCTCGCACTCGTAGAGCAGGTGGAAGGCCCGCTCCCGGGCCTCCCGTCGGGTGCCCGACACGGTGAGCGGCTCGGGGGCGCCCGGGCCGATGGGCTCGATGGGCTCGTCGGGCTCGGTGGGGCTCACGCCCTGGTGAGGTACTCGCCGGTGCGGGTGTCGACCTTGACGCGCTCCCCCGGTCCGACGAACAGCGGCACCTGGACGACGAGGCCCGTCTCGAGCGTCGCCGGCTTGCGGGCGCCGGACACCCGGTCGCCCTGCACGCCCGGCTCGGTCTCGGCGATGGCGAGCTCGACGGCCGCCGGGAGGTCGACCCCGACGATCTCGTCGCCGAACATCTTGAGGACCGCCTCGGCGTTCTCCACGAGGTAGAGGGCGGCCTCGCCGAGGGAGCGCTGCTCGACGGTGAGCTGGTCGTAGGTGGTCGAGTCCATGAACACGTAGTCGTCGCCGGCCCGGTAGAGGAACTGCATGTCGCGCTTGTCGATCATGGCCCGCTCGACCTTCTCGCCGGCCCGGAACGTGCGGTCGGCGGTGGCCCCGGAGCGCACGTTGCGCAACGAGGTCCGCACGAACGCCCCGCCCTTGCCGGGCTTGACGTGCTGGAACTCGACGACCTCGAAGAGGCCGTCGTCGAGGTCGAGGGCCATGCCGTTCTTGAGGTCGTTGGTGGTGATCGTGGGCATCGGGGGTCCTTGCGGAGAGACGTGGTGGCGCCGCGGCGTGCTTCGGTCTAGGGGGCGGTCTGCTTCGAGGTCAAGGTGAGGGGGCGGCACCCGTCGGCGGTCACGACCACCGAGTCCTCGATGCGCACGCCGCCGTGGTCGGGCAGGTACACGCCCGGCTCGACGGTGACCACCTGTCCGATCCCCAGCACGGCGGTGCTGGTGGCGCCGACGCGGGGGGCCTCGTGGATGTCGAGGCCGACGCCGTGGCCGGTGCCGTGGGTGAACGCGTCGCCCCATCCGGCCGCCTCGACGACCGCGCGGCAGGCGGTGTCGACGTCGGCGGCGGCGACGCCCGGTCCGACGGCGGCCACGCCGGCGGCCTGCGCCTCGCCGACCACCTCGAGCATCCGGGCCTGGACGGGGTCGGGGTCGCCGACGACGAACGTGCGGGTCATGTCCGAGCAGTACCCGTCGACCACTGCGCCGAAGTCGACGACGACGAGGTCACCGGTGGTGATGCGCCGGTCGGAGGGGCGGGCGTGGGGGCGGGCCCCGTTCGGACCGGAGGCCACGATGGTCTCGAAGCTCGGACGGGTGGCGCCGAGACGGCGCATGGCGGTGTCGAGCTCGAGGCCGAACTCGATCTCGGTGGGGCCCTCGAGGAGGCGGTGGCGGACCGACGCCAGGGCGGCGTCGGCCACGGCGGCGGCGGCCGCCATGCGCTCGAGCTCGGCGTCGTCCTTGACGAGGCGCAGCGCCTCGACGAGCTCGGTGGTGGGCACCAGCTCGTGGTCGGGCAGCCAGTCGTCGGCGTAGCGCTGCTGGGCGGCCCAGCTGACGTGGTCGGCCTCGAGGCCGACCCGGGCCCGTCCTGTGAATGCCGCCTGCACGACCTCGCGCTGGCCGGTGCCGGTGATCTCGAGGGTGGCCGCGCCTGCGCCCAGCCCGGAAGCGTCGAGCTGCGCGGCGGCCTGGTCGGTGTAGCGGCCGTCGGTGACGAACACGAGGTCGTCGGCGGTGAGGGCCACGAGGGCGGCCGACCCGGTGAAGCCGGTGAGCCACCGGATGTTCGTGAGGTGGGTCAACAGCACGGCGTCGCAGCCGAGGTCGGCGGCGCGGTCGCGGAGCCGGGTGAGGCGAGCCGGGTGGTCGGGCGCCGACAGGGCGGCCAGGCGGTCGCGCAGGGAACGGTCGGGCGCCCCGACGTCGGCGAGGGTCACGGCCGGCCCTCGAGCAGGGTGGCGACGGCGTCGACGGCCAGCCGGTAACCGTCGCCGCCGAACCCGGCGATGCTGCCGGTGGCCACGGTGCCGACCACGGAGGTGTGGCGCCAGGCTTCGCGGCCGAGGGGGTTGGAGAGGTGCAGCTCGACGACCGGGCCGTCGAACGAGGCGAGGGCGTCGGCCAGCGCCCACGCGTAGTGGGTGAACGCCGCGGCGTTGACGATGAGGGCCGCGCACCGGCCGCGGGCGGCGTGCACGGCGTCGACGAGGTCGCCCTCGTGGTTGCTCTGCAGGTGCTCGAGGGCCAGGCCGTGCTCGCGGGCGGTGGCGGTGGCGAGGGCGACGTGGTCGTCGAGGGTGGCGGTGCCGTAGATCTCGGGCTCACGCTCGCCGAGGAGGTTCAGGTTGGGCCCGGAGAGCAACAGCACGACGGGGGTCTCGCTCATGTCACCAGCTCCCGATCTCGGGGTCGTCGGGCCGGCGCACGGCGTCGATGGACGCGGCGATGGCGTGGGCGTCGACGCCGGTGACCGGCTCGACCCCGTCGGGGCCGTCGAGGACGAAAGTGAGCCCGGTGAGGGCCTTCTTGTCGCGGCCCATGAGCTCGACGAGCTCGGGCGTGAGTAGGCCGGGCGGCAGGGTGGACGGCAGCTCGTAGGCGGCGACGACCCGACGGTGCTCGGCGACGCGGGTGGCGTCGATGCGCCCGAGACGGTGGGCGAGCTCGGCGGCGAACACCAGGCCCACCGCCACCGCCTCGCCGTGGCGCAGGTCGTGGCGTCCGGCGATCTCGATGGCGTGGCCGAGGGTGTGGCCGTAGTTGAGCGTGGCCCGGCGGCCCCCCTCGCGCTCGTCGTCGGCGACCACCGCCGCCTTGATGGCCACGCACGCCGCCACGCGCTCGTCGAGGGGCAGGGCGTCGAGGTGGCCGCCGCCGAGGAAGTGGTACTTGGCCAGCTCGCCGAGGCCGCTGCGGTATTCGCGCTCGGGCAGCGTGGCGAGGGTCTCGGTGTCGCACAGGACGGCGGCGGGCTGCCAGTAGGCACCGACGAGGTTCTTGCCCTCGGGCAGGTTGACGCCGGTCTTGCCGCCGATGGCGGCGTCGATCTGACCGAGGAGGGTGGTGGCGACGTGGATCACGGGCACCCCCCGGTGGTAGCTGGCGGCCGCGAAGCCGGCGGTGTCGGTGACCAGCCCGCCGCCGACGGCCACGACGGCGTCGGCCCGGGTGAGCCCCCAGCGGGCCCACTGCCGGCACAGGTCCTCGACGGTGGCCATCGTCTTGGCCCCTTCGCCGTCGGGGATCTCGAAGCGGCGGTGCTCGACGCCGGGGTCGACGTCGACGCCGATCCCCGGCTGGGTGACGACCGCCACCCGCCCGACGCCGTCGGGGAGGCGGCCGGCGAGCTCGTGGCGGGCGCCGGGGCCGACGACGACGTCGTAGGACCGGTCGCGCAGCTCGACGGGGACGACGATCACGACCGGGCCCCTTCGGCGGCCCGGCGCCCGACGAGCACGACGATCTCGTCGACGACGGAGTCAACCGGTCGGGTGGCGTCGACGGTGAGGTCGGCGACCTCGGCGTAGAGGTCGTCGCGCCCCTCGGCGAGGCGGGTGAGCGTGGCGGCGGGGTCCTCGGCGACGGCCGGGCGGTGGGTCGAGCCGGCGACCCGGCCGACGAGCACGTCGACGGGGGCTCGCAGCCACACGACGGTGCCGGCCCGCCGCAGCAGGTCGCGGTTGGCGGGCGCGAGAACAGTCCCGCCCGCGGCGGCGATGACCGCCGGGGTCTCGGCGGCGACGCACTCGACGAGCACCTCGGTCTCGAGGGAGCGGAACGCCGCCTCGCCGTCGGCGGCGAAGATCTGGGCGACGGTCCGGCCGGTGCGGGCCTCGACGAGCTCGTCGGAGTCGAGCAGCGGCCGGTCGAGCACCTCCGCGAGGCGCCGACCCACGGTGGTCTTGCCGACGCCCATCATCCCGACGAGGACGACGTGGTGGGCGGCGCTCACGATCGGCTGCCGGTCGGATCCGGTTCGGCGAAGGCCTGCTCGGCGTCCCAGTTGAGCGGCGGGGCGTCGTCGCCATCGTCGGGCGCGACGGCCGACAGGGCCTGGTCGCGGAGCTGGGCGACGTAGCCCCGGTGGTTGCGGACCATCTCGCCGAGGGAGTCGCCCCCGAACTTGCGCAGCGCCTCGCCGGCGAGCACCAGGGCGGTCATCGCCTCGGCGACCACGCCCATGGCGGGCACGGCGGTCACGTCGGTGCGCTCCTTGAACGAGACGGTCGACTCCTTGGTGGCGGTGTCGACCGTGGCGAGCACCGGGCGGTTGAGCGTGGCGAGGGGCTTCATGGCGACGTGGGCCACGAGGACCTCACCGGTCGACATGCCCCCTTCGATGCCACCGGCGCGCGCCGAGGCCCGTCGGTAGGTCGCCGTGTCGGCGTCCCAGGCGATGGCGTCGTGGGCGGCGCTGCCCCGGCGGCCGGCCACGTCGAAGCCGTCGCCGACCTCCACGCCCTTGACGGCCTGGATGCTCATCAGCGCCTGGGCCAGCAGGCCGTCGAGCTTGCGGTCCCAGTGGACGTGGCTGCCCAGTCCGACCGGCACCCCGTGGGCGACGACCTCGACCACCCCGCCGAGGGAGTCGCCCTCCTTGGCGGCCGCCTTGATCTCGGCGATGATCGCCGCCTCGGCGTCGGGGTCGGCGCAGCGCACCTCGCTGGCGTCGACGGCCTGGAGGGCGCCGGGCGCGGGCCGGTGGGCGGGATCGGCCCGCACGGCGCCCATCTGCACGACGTGGGAGCCGATCTCGACCCCGAGATGGGCGAGCAGCGCCTTGGCGAGGGCCCCGGCGGCGACCCGCGCCGCGGTCTCACGGGCCGAGGCCCGCTCGAGCACGTTGCGGGCGTCGTCGAAGTCGTACTTCTGCATGCCGGTGAGGTCGGCGTGGCCGGGGCGGGGGGTGGTGAGCCGGCGGGTGGTGCGACCCGGGGCCGGGGACATCTCCTCGGTCCACTTGCGCTCCCACTCGCTGTTGGCGATCTCGATGGCGACCGGGGAGCCGAGGGTGAGCCCGTGGCGCACCCCGGCGAGGATGACGACCTCGTCGGCCTCGAAGCGCATGCGCGGCCCACGGCCGTAGCCGAGGCGACGGCGGGCGAGCTCGGCGCCGATGTCCTCGACCGTGATCGCCAGCCCGGACGGGAGTCCCTCGACGATGACGACGAGGGCCCGTCCGTGGGACTCTCCGGCGGTCAGGAAGCGCAGCATTGCAGTGAATCTACCGGGCGGGGCCCGTCGGCCACGGTGAGGGTTCCGGCCCGTCGGGGCCGCTCACCCGACGAGCCGGGTGCTGAGCATCACCGCGGCGACGGTCCCGAGGGCGAGGAACGGCCCGAACGGGAAGGGCCGGCTGCGCCGGCGGGTGACGAGGAGGGCGACGCCGAGGACGGTGCCGGTGAGGAAGCCGATGAGCATCGCCCAGAGCACCAGGGCCATCGCCTCGACGTAGTCGCCGCCGAGCCAGCCGACGTAGAGACCCATGAGTGCGGCGAGCTTGACGTCCCCGAAGCCCATCCCCCGTGGCGAGATGAGGTGGGCCACGAACAGGAAGCCGAAGTAGAGCGCCCCGCCGGCCAGGGCGAAGCGGATGCGCTCGGGCTCGTCGGCGACGATCGACACGACGGCCACGAGGGGGATCGACACCGCCAGGGTGGGCAGCACGATCCGGTCGGGGAGCCGGTAGGTCTCGATGTCGATGACGGTGAGGGCGGTGAGGGCGCCGAACAGGAGGAGGAAGGCCGCCAGCTCACCGACCGGGGCGTCGTCGAAACGCAGCGCGGCCAGGACGAAGAGCACCGCCACGAGGACGTGGACGGCGAGGTCGCGTCGTGACGGGCGGACGGGCTTGACCGGGTCGAAGAGGGCGAGCCGGTCGGGCACCCGCTCGACCAGCACCGCCGCGAACCAGCCCGCCGGGAGCGCCAGCACGGCACAGACGACGACCCGGGCGACGTTCACAGGGGGCGACCGTAGCGGTCGTCCGCTCCCCCGCCGGGAATGGCCCCGTGGGCGGGGCCGGCCGGCGGGAGGGAGGCGCTGATCAGGCCTCGGTCTCCCCGAGGAAGCGCAGGAGCAGGTCGTGGTCGATGCTGTCGTCGCTGGAGGCGACCTCGGCGAGGGCCGCTTCGCGCTCCTCCACCGTCTCGGCGCGGGCGGCGGCGGCCACGGCCTGGGCGGCCTTGGGGCTGAGGCTGGCGAGGTGACGGGCGAACTCGGCGGCGCTGGTGTCGTCGTCGAAGAGCTCGCTGTCGGGGGCGAGGTCCAGGAGGACGGCGCTCTCGACGGCCTCGGTGTCGTGGGCCACGTCGCCGTTGTCCGACGGCGCCGACTCGACGAACGACTCGGTCTCGTCGAACCAGCTCGACGGGGGGGTGCCGGCGTCGGGCTCGGCCGGCTCGGCCACGGGGGCGCTCACGGAGAGCGTCACGTCACGGGCTCCGAGGGGGGCGTCCGCGGTGATCTCCACCACGCCGAGGTCGTGGAGGTCGCGGACGACGCGGCCGGCCTGGAGCTCGGAGGCGGCCAGCGCGGTGCGCAGCGCCGCCACGGGCACACCGGAGCCGACCAGGGCGAGGAGCTGCCAGCGGTCGGCGTCGATCACGACCTCGGGGCCGGGGATCTGGGCGGCGAGGGAGACCCAGGCGTCCTCGGAGGGGACGACGCGGCAGATCTCGGTCCACTCGGCGGCGATGTTCTCGGCGCTGCCGAGCAGCGGCTCCACCTCCCACGGGGTGCCGGAGTGGTCGCGGGCGCTCTCGTCGGTGGCGAACACGAAGTCGCCTTCTGCGAAGCGCAGGAGCTCGAACATGGCCTCGTCGGCGGGATGCTCGTCGAAGGCGCCGTCGTCACCGAGGGCCAGGCCGTTGACCTGCCCGTCGACGACGAGCACCTCGCCCCGGCCGCGGTCGCCGTCGAGGGTCAGGCGACCGGTCTTGTTGGTCGAACCCAAGAGCCGCAGGACGTCGGGGAGTGCGAACGTGTCGATCGTGCCCTGAAGTGCCACTGTTCCTCCTACGCGTGGTCCGGGCCGCCCGAACCACCTCGGATGAGAGCATCGGCACGCAGCCGACGGAAGTCGAGTCTTTTTCGGCGAGTGGCCCGAACGACCTATGTGGGAGCGGGGCCGTCGGGTGGGTCGTCGGCGGCACCGACGGCGGCCTCCACGACACCGGTCATCACGTCGAGCGGGGCGTCGACGCCGGTCCAGAGCTCGAAGGCGAGCGCCGCCTGGTGGACGAGCATGCCGAGCCCGTTGACCGCCGTGACCCCCCGGTCGCGGGCGCCCGCGACGAGGGGCGTGACGAGGGGTCGGTAGACCAGGTCGGCGACG
Source organism: Acidimicrobiales bacterium (assembly GCA_025455885.1). Classification (NCBI taxonomy): domain Bacteria; kingdom Bacillati; phylum Actinomycetota; class Acidimicrobiia; order Acidimicrobiales; species Acidimicrobiales bacterium. Next base: position 298,446 of record JALOLR010000001.1, on the reverse strand, counting down.
ACCTGGCCCGGACGGAGGTGGTCGAGGTCGAACGGCACGTCGGCGGCGGCGGGCTCCCCCATCCCGACGGGGGTGGCGTTGACCACGAGGTCGGCGGCGGCGAGGCGGGCCCCGGCGGCGGCGGGGGCGACCACGACACCGCGGTCGCCGGCCAGCGCCGCCGCGGCGGCGGCCCGGTCGGGGGTGCGGTTGACGACCGCCACCTCGGCGGCGTCGGCACGGGCGAGGGCGAGCACGACCGCTCGGGCGGCGCCGCCGGCGCCGAGCACCACGCACCGTGCGCCGTGGGGTGCGTAGCCCACCTCGGCGTCGAGGGCGGCGAGGAGCCCGGGACCGTCGGTGTTGTGCCCGACGAGTGCGCCCCGCCGGTTGACGACGCAGTTGACGGCGCCGAGGCGGCGGGCGTCGTCGGTGAGCTCGTCGGCCGCTGCCGCGGCGGCCTCCTTGTGGGGCATGGTGACGGAGAGCCCCGCGATGCCGAGGGCCCGGACCCCGGCGAAGGCGTCGGCCACCGCGCCGGGCTCGACGTCGAGGGCGACGTAGACCCAGTCGAGGCCGGCCGCCGCGAAGGCGGCGTTGTGCAGCGCCGGCGACAGCGAGTGGGCGACGGGGTGGCCGATCACGGCGGCGACCCGGGTGGCGCCCCCGGGTGAGCCACGGTGGGTCACAGCAGGCCCTTCTCCCTGGCGTCGGCGACGGCCCGGTTGAACTCGTCGAAGTCCTCGGTGAAGAAGTGCGCACCGTTCTCGTCGGCGAGGACGTAGTAGAGCCAGTCGCCCTCGGCGGGGTCGAGCGCGGCCTCGATGGACGCCTGCCCCGGCGAGTTGATGGGGGTGGGCGGCAGCCCGCTCTTCAGCCGTGTGTTGTACGGCGAGTCGGTGCGCAGCGCCGACTCGGTGAGCGGAGCGAGGCGGTCGCCGATGGCGAACAGCACGGTGGCGTCGATGTCGAGGCGCATCCCCTCGGCGATCCGGTTGTAGATGACCCTGGCGATCTTGGGGCGGTCCTCGGGGACCCGGGCCTCGGCCTCGACCATGGAGGCGACGATGAGCGCCTCGTAGGGCGTGATCTCCCTGCCCCCGGCCACGCCGTCGAGCCGGGCGGTGGCGTCGGGGAGCCCGGTGGTCACCGACACCCGTTCGAAGGCTGCCACCATCTGGTCGAGGAGCATGCGGGGGTCGTTGACGTCGGCCGCGGCGACCTCGTAGGTCGCCGGGAACAGCACGCCGTCGGGGAAGTCCACGTCGGCGGGCATGATCGGGGCGCGGGTGGCGGCGATGGCGGCGTCGAGCGCCCCGGGGTCCATCTCGGGGAACGTGTCGAGGATGCGCTGGCGGGTCTCGACGAGCCAGAGCCCCTCGGGAAACGTGATGTTGACGGTGCGGGGCGGCAGCGGTCCGGCGTCGAGGATGTCGATGACCTCGCCCATCGCCTGGTTCTGGCGGAGGCCCTCGTAGTCACCGGCCTTGAACGGCCCGCCTCCGTTGAAGCGCAGGTACCACTCGAACACGGTGGGGTTGGAGATGACCCCCTTGGTCTCGAGGAGCCGGGCGATGTCGGCGGTGGTGGCGCCGGACGGGACGGTCAGCTCGACGGGGTCACCGGGGTTGCCGGGGTCGATCTGGCCCCGCACCCAGAGACCGACGGCGAGCAGCCCGATGGCCACCACGGCGACGAGGGAGAGGCCGGCCACGAGCCAACGGCTCGGCCCGGTGCCCGTGGCCCTCACCGCCACGTAGTCGTCGTCGGCCGCCTCGTCGTGGAAGGCCTCGGGGTCGGCGCCGGTGTCGACGGTCCAGGCCGGGTCCTCGACCCATTCGCCCGTGGACTCGTCGAAGACCAGCCCGTAGCCGTCGACCCAGCAGCCTCGCTCGGCGTCCCAGACCGGTGTCGGGGTGTCGCCGGGGGCCGCGCCCGGGTCGGGCTCCACCCGCGCCGGGGTGACGGGATCGACCCACTCGCGCCGCACGGGGTCCCACGTCTGGGCCGTGCTGGCCTCGGCGGGGGCATCCACCAGCCCTGTCCGCGGGTCGTCGTCGGGGACACCGGGATCCGACGGGCCGGCGGGGCCGGCGCTCTCGTCGGGTGGGCGTTGGTCGGGCACGGGGCGGTCTCTCGGTGGCGGTCAGTGGGCGTCGGGCGGGCGGGGGGCCGCAGCCCGACCGTCGAGCCACGACTGGAGGATGACGGCGGCGGCGACCTTGTCGACGAGGTGGCGACGGGCCTTGCCCGTGACCCCGCCCTCACGGAGGAGCCGCGTCGCGGTGACGGTGGTCAGGCGCTCATCGTAGGTTTCCACGGGGAGGGGGGTCGCGTCGCGCAGCTCGTCGACCTCGGCGAGCACGGCCGCCGCCGCCGGTCCGACGGTGCCGTCGAGGGCGAGGGGCAGGCCGACGACGAGGGCCTCGACCTCGGCCTCGGCGGCGAGGGCGAGGATGCGGCGGTGGTCAAGGGCGATGTCGCCGCAGCGTTCGACGGTCTCGTAGGGCGTGGCCAGCGTGCCCGCGGAGTCGCTGAGGGCCACGCCGATGCGACGGCTGCCCAGATCGAGGCCGAGGGCCCGCACCCTCAGGCGAGCCCGACGGCGCTGCGGACCATCTGGAGGGCGTCGTCGAGGGCGGAGGGGTCCTTGCCGCCGGCCATGGCCAGCTCGGCGTTCTTGCCGGTGCCGCCCTTCACCGCCCGGGCGGCCTCGGTGATCAGTTCCGAGGCGTGCAGCCCCGAGTCGGCCCGCACGGCGGCGACGATGGCCACCCCGCCTCCGTCGGGGGCGCTCCCGAGGACGACCCCCCGGACGGCGGGGACGTCACGCACCGCGACTGCGAGGTCACGCAGGGCGTCGCGATCGAGCCCGTCGACGCGGGCCACCACGATGCCGTCGACGGCGGCGGCGGCGAGGTCGCCGGCCTGGCCGGAGGCGGCCTGGCGCTCGAGGTCGCGGACCCGGGTCCGCAGGTCCTTGATCTCGGCGACGCGACGCTCGACGGCGTCGACGAGCTCGTCGGTGGCGACGCCGAGCGCCGACGCGGCCGCGGCGATGCGGGCCTCGTCGGCACGCAGGCGGTGCAGGGGGCCGGTGCCCGACACCGCCTCGATGCGACGCAGGTTCGACCCGATCGACGCCTCGCTCACGATCTTCACCGGGCCGATGTCGCCGAGGGCCTTCACGTGCGTGCCGCCGCACAGCTCCACGGAGTGCGGTCCGGCCTCGAGGACCCGCACGATGTCGCCGTACTTGTCGCCGAAGAAGGCCACCGCGCCGATCTGCTCGGCGTACTCCTTGGTGGTCTCGTAGTGACGGGCCGGCGGGTTGGCCAGCACCTCGGCGGCGACGAGGTCCTCGATGGCGGCGATCTCGTCGTCGCTCAGCGGCTCGTAGTGGCTGAAGTCGAACCGGAGCCGGTCGGGCCCCACCTGGGAGCCCTGCTGCTTCACGTGCTCGCCCAGCACCTGGCGCAGCGCCCAGTGCAGGAGGTGGGTGGCGGTGTGGTTGCGGCGGATGGCGTTGCGGCGGTCGACGTCGATGGCGGCGTCGACCTTCTGGCCGGCCTCGACGTCGCCCTCGATCGGCCCGATGCGGTGGCGGACGAGGCCCGGCGCGCCGTACACGGTGTCGAGCACCTCGGCGCGCCCGGTGGGCGAGGTGATCCAGCCGGTGTCGCCGACCTGGCCGCCGGACTCGGCGTAGAAGGGGGTGCGGTCGAGCACGATCGAGTCGTCGGCGACGGCCAGGACGGTGGCCTCGATGCGGTCGTGGTCGCGGCCGACGAACTCGGTGGCGCCCAGCGTGTCGGCCAACTCGGCCCACTCGGCGCCGCCGGCGCCGGCGCCGTCGCGTCGGGCCTCCTTGGCCATGCGGCGCTGCTCGGCCATCGCCGCGTCGAACCCGGGCTGGTCGACGTCGTGGCCCCGCTCGAGGGCGATCTCCCGGGTGAGCTCGAGGGGGAAGCCGTGGGTGTCGTGGAGGAGGAAGGCGACCGAGCCGCCGATCTGGGCTCCGGGGCCGAGCTTGTCGAGCTCGGCGTCGAGCAGGGCGGTGCCCGAGCGCAGCGTGGACCGGAAGCGCTCCTCCTCCCGGGTGACGACGTTGCGGACGAAGTCGTGGTGGGTGACGAGGTCGGGGTAGGCCTCCCCCATGACCGCCACGGTGGTGTCGACGAGGTCGGGGGTCACGAGGTCGGCGACGTCGAGGAGGTAGGCCTCGCGGACGGCGCGGCGGATGATGCGGCGCAGCACGTAGCCGCGGCCCTCGTTGGACGGGAACACGCCGTCGCTGACGAGGAACGACATGGTGCGGGCGTGCTCGGCGAGGATCCGCAGCGAGACGTCGGAGCGGTCCGAGACGCCGAGGCGCCGCCCGGTGACGCGCTGGGCGGTGTCGACGAGCGGGGCGAGCACGTCGGTCTCGAAGACCGAGTCGACGCCCTGGAGGACCCCGAGGATGCGCTCGAGCCCGGCGCCGGTGTCGATGTTCTTGCGGGGCAGCTCGGTGTCGACCCCGTCGACGTTGCGGCTGTACTGCATGAACACGAGGTTCCAGATCTCGAGGAAGCGCTCGTCGCCGCCGTGGGCGGGGCCGCCGTCGGCGCCGTAGGCGGCGCCTTTGTCGACGAAGATCTCCGAGCACGGCCCGCACGGACCGGGGGGCCCGCCCGGGGGGCCCCACCAGTTGTCGGCGTCGAGGCGCTGGATGCGGTCGGGGGCCACCCCGACCGCATCGCGCCAGATCTCGTGGGCCTCGTCGTCGGTGAGGTGGACGGTGACCCAGAGGCGGTCGGGGTCGAGGCCGAACAGCTCGGTGACCATCTCCCAGGCCATGGGGATGGCCTCGGCCTTGAAGTAGTCGCCGAAGCTGAAGTTGCCGAGCATCTCGAAGAAGCTGAGGTGACGGGCGTCGCGGCCCACCTCCTCGAGGTCGGAGTCCTTCCCGCCGGCCCGGACGCACTTCTGGACGGTGGTGGCGCGGGGGTAGGGGGCGACCTCCTCGCCGAGGAAGTACGGCTTGAACGGGACCATGCCGGCCACGGTGAACATGAGGTCGGGGTCGTGGGGGATGAGGCTCGCCGACGGCACCACGGTGTGACCGCGCTCGGCGAAGAAGCCCTGGAAGGCCCGGCGCAGCTCGTTGGCGGTCATGGGGTTCATGGTGCGGGCAGCCTAACGAGTGCCCTCCCGTCCCCCGACTGTTCGCACGGAGGGGCAGGGGGCGAGCGAGCCGGGGTCAGCGGCAGGGGTGACGGGGTCCCGGGCCCGGCCGGGAGCCCGGCGCGGGGTCAGAGGCCGGCGCGGTCGAGCTCGGCGCGCAGGATGCGTTCGGCGCGGCGACGGTCGTCGCCGGCGGTGGCGGCCCGGGCCCGCCACTCGTCGACGGTCTCGGCGGCCCGACCGGCGAGGGCCCCGGCCTCGGTCGCCGCGGCTTCGGCGGCGCGGCTGGCGGCGTCGTGGACCGAGACGGGGACGTGGCGTCGGGCCAGCTCGCGGGCGCGGAGGTAGCCGACGACGGTGCCACCGGCCCCGACGGCCGCGCCGATGGTGAACCAGGTGACCCGCTTGAACATCGCCGCGCCCCGGTCAGCCCGCTCGTCGCCGGCGGCGCCCGCCGGTGGGACGAGGGTTGCGGCGGCCCGGGGCCGGCGGGAGCTCGGCCACCGGGGCGGACAGGGCGTCGGATCCGCCGGGCCCGGCGGGGGTGGCGTCGCCGGGGGCGCGCTGGAGGCGTCGGGCCATCCGGTCGGTGGCCACCGACACCGAGGCCAGCTTCACGAGCGGGTTGCGCAGCACCATCCACGAGAGCTTCGAGGTGGCGTCGACGCGGGCCGAGACCTCCTCGGCGGTGTCGAGCAGGGCGTCGACCCGGGCCAGCTCGACGTTGGCGGTGTCGACGGTGGCGCGCAGCTCGGCGATGGCGGGGAGCGTCTCCCGGCGCAGGTCCTCGACGGTCTCGCGCAGCGAGCGCAGCGTGGCGATGAGGGCCTGGACGGCCATGGCGACCACCACGAGCCCGACGATGGCGACGACGATCACCACGACCGACACGGTGGTCACGTCCCCTCTCCCCCCTCGGCGGCTCGGTGCTGCTCCATGCGTTGGCGGACCCGTTCCTCGCCGCCGTGCGGCGACGGCTCGTAGTAGACCCGCCCGGCCAGCTCGGCGGGGCGGTACTGCTGGTCGACCCATCCCTCGGGCGCGTCATGAGGGTACTCGTAGCCCTCGCCGTGGCCGAGGCTCTTCGCACCCTTGTAGTGGCCGTCGCGCAGGTGCGTCGGCACCTCGCCGCCGGCCCGCTCGCGCACGTCCTCGCGGGCCCGGCCGAGGGCGACGGTGACCCGGTTGGACTTGGGGGCGACGGCGAGGTGGACGGTGGCGTGGGCCAGGTTGAGCTGCGCCTCGGGCAGGCCGACGAACTCGACGGCCCGGGCGGCGGCGTCGGCCACGACGAGGCTGAGCGAGTCGGCCAGGCCGATGTCCTCGCTGGCCAGGATGACCAGGCGACGGGCGATGAAGCGGGCGTCCTCGCCGGCCTCGAGCATCCGGGCCAGCCAGTAGAGGGCGGCGTCGGGGTCCGAGCCGCGGATGCTCTTGATGAACGCCGAGACGACGTCGTAGTGGTCGTCGCGCCCGTAGCGCAGGGCCTTGGTGCCGAGGGCGGCCTCGACGTCTCGGACCGACACCCGCACGGTCTCGTCGACGATGCGACCGCCGGCGTCGCGGGCCGCGTCGGGGTGCTCGTGGGCGAGGGCGACGGCGACCTCGAGGCTGGTGAGGGCGTGGCGGCCGTCGCCGCCAGCGCGGTCGACGAGCAGGGCCAGGGCGTCGTCGTCGATGGCGGCACCCTCCTCGGCGAGGCCCCGCCCGACGAGCGCCTCGACGGCGTCGGTGGAGAGCGGCTCGAGGTGGAACAGGGTCGAGCGGCTGAGCAGCGGTGGGTTGACCTCGAAGAACGGGTTCTCGGTGGTGGCGCCGATGAGGACCAGGAGCCCGGATTCGACGGAGGGCAGCAGGGCGTCCTGTTGGGCCTTGTTGAAGCGGTGGACCTCGTCGAGGAACAGGATCGTGCCCTGGCCGCGTTGGCCGAGCCGCTCCCGGGCGCCCGCGGCGACCTCGCGCACGTCCTTCACCGACGCGGTGACGGCGGAGAGCTGCTCGAAGGCCTTGGCGGTGGTGCGGGCGATGAGCTGGGCGATGGTGGTCTTGCCGGTGCCCGGTGGGCCCCACAGGATGACCGACGAGAGACGGTCGGCCTCGATGAGCGCCCGGAGCGGCTTGCCGGGACCGAGGAGGTGCTCCTGGCCGACGACCTCGTCGAGCGTGGTCGGTCGGAGCCGGGCGGCCAGCGGCGCCTGGCGTGTGAGGCGGTCCTCGGCGGCGGCGGCGAACAGGTCCTCGGGCACGACGCCGAGCCTTGCACGACCCCGGCCCCGACGCCGCCCCGTCCCGGCGCCGCCCCGACCCCGCCCTACCCCCGCCCCGACCCCGCCCTCCCCCCTCCCCCACACCCGAACTGTCGAGTCCTCAGCTCGCCAGGACGATCCCGGGACGCAACAGTTCCGAGGTGAAGGGGGTCAGCGGAAGCGGCGCATGTGGACGTTGAGGACCAGGCCGAGGCCGGCGAAGGCCACGACGGTGCTCGAGCCGCCCGAGGAGAGCAACAGCAGCGGGATGCCGGTCACCGGCATGATGCCCATCGCCATCCCGACGTTCTGGAACACCGAGAACACGAACATCGCCAGCACCCCGATGCAGACCAGGGTGCCGAAGGTGTCGCGGGCGATCTGGGCGGTGCGCCAGATCCGGTAGCAGAGCACGCCGTAGAGGACGAGCACCGAGGCCGCGCCCACGAACCCGAACTGCTCGGCGACGGCGGTGAAGATGAAGTCGGTCTGCTGCTCGGGCACGAAGCCGAGGCGGGTCTGGGGCCCCTCGAACAGGCCGTGGCCGGTGACCTCGCCGCTGGCGATGGCCTGTTGGCTCTGGTCGATGTTGTAGCGGGCGTCGTTGGAGCGGTCCTCGGGGTTCACGAACGCGGTGAGCCGGTCGCGCTGGTACTCCTTCAGGACCGGCGAGTTGAGCGCCCCGATGACGCCGATGACCCCGACGACGGTGAGCACGACGATGTAACGACCGGGGAGCCCGCCGACCAGGAGGACGGCGAGGGTGATGGCGGTGAGGGTGAGCACCTGGCCGAGGTCGGGCTGGAGCATGATCAGCGCCATCGGCAGGGCGGCCACGCCGAGCAGGGCGAGCAGGCGGCGCAAGCCGATCTCCCCGCGGAACTCCGAGAGCAGGAAGGCCAGCGCCCCGATGAGGGAGAGCTTGGCGAACTCGGCGGGTTGGAGCTGGAACGGGCCGAGGCTGAACCACGCCTGGGCGCCCTTGGACCGGGTGCCGAGCGGCGAGACGACGGCGACGAGCATCAGCGTGGTGAGCCCGTAGAAGACCCACGCCCAGTCGTGGAGCTTGCGGTAGTCGACGATGGCGAAGACGCCCATGGCCACCAGCCCGGCGGCCACGAAGGCGCCCTGACGGAGCAGGAACGTGTTGACGTAGTCGGGTCCGGGCCCACGGGTGGCGCTCCAGACGGCGACGACGCCGATGAGGCCGAGGACCACCGCGCAGACGACGATCACGGGGTCGAGGTGCTTGAACGGCGCGGTGGGGTCGCGGCGGCTGCGGTCGGAGGCCCGACGGGAGACCGAGGAGGGCAGCACGGTGGCTCAGTCCCCGCCGAACCGGGTGCTGAGGTCGCCGCCGGTGAGGTCCTGGCCGGCGACGAGCTCGAAGATCTGGCGGGTGACGACGCCGCTGCCCTCGCCGCCGAAGCCGGTCTCCTCCATCACCGCGCCGATGGCCCACTGGGGGTCGAAGGCCGGTCCGAAGGCGGCGAACAGCGAGGTGTCGGCCTTGAACTTCTGCTGGCCGTTCTCGTAGAACTCGACCTGGGCGGTGCCGGTCTTGCCGACGACCGGGAAGGCCCGCTGGTCGAAGCCGGCGAACGTGCCGACGGCGGTGCCGCCCGAGGCGGTGGTGACGCCGGCGAGGCCGTCGAAGAGGATCTGGACGACCTCGGGCGAGGTGTCGACGGTGCGCAGCACGACCGGTTCGATGGCCCGCACGACGGTGGGCTCGGGGGTGGTGGCGGGGTCCCAGCCGGCCTGCAGCACCCGCCAGACGACGTGGGGTTGGTAGAGCGTGCCGCCGTTGCCGAGGGCGGCGTAGGCGTTGGCGAGCTGGAGCGGGGTGACGACGACGACGTTCTGGCCGATGGCGAGCTGGACGTTGTCGCCGGTGAACCACTCGCCGTAGGGGTAGGCGTCGGGGTACCGCTCGTTGAGGGCCTTCTTGTCCTCCGGGGTGAGGACGTAGCCGCTGGACTCGCCGGGGAGGTCGATGCCGGTGGGCGAGCCGAAGCCCCAGCGCGCGGCGGTGTCCTGGATGGCGGTGGTCCCGTCCATCCGGGCGCCGAGGCTGTAGAAGAAGGTGTCGACGGACACGGTCAGGGCCCGGGTGACGTTGACGCTGCCGTAGCGGCTGCCGCCGGCGTTGGTGAACTGCTGGCCGCCGACCTCGAACACGCCGGTGTCGTTGTAGTAGTCGCCGGGGCGCAGGACGCCGTTGGTGAGGGCGGCGTCGGCGGTGACGAGCTTGAAGGTGGAGCCGGGTGAGTACTGCCCGGAGATCGACCGGTCGACGAGGGCGCTGACGCCGCCGACGTCGGTGAGCTGGGAGTAACGCTGCTGGCTGATGCCGTTCACGAACTCCGAGGGGTCGTAGGTCGGGTAGGTGGCGAGGGCCCGCACCGAGCCGCTGCGGGGGTCGACCACGGCGGCCGACCCGGCCGGGGCGTTGCGGGGCAGGTCGGCGCCGCGCTGGGTCTTGCCGCGGAAGAAGGCCAGGCGGTCGGCGAGGGCCTGCTCGGCGCGCTGTTGGACGTCCATGTCGACGTTGAGCTGGATGTCGCTGCCCGGCCGGGGCGGTTGGTAGCTGACGGTGCGGATGGGCCGGTTGTTGGCGTCGACCTCGATGACCTCGAGACCGGGGGTGCCGCGCAGGTCGTCCTCGTAGACGGCCTCGACGCCGGCGAGACCGATGTTGGAGTTGGGCTGGTAGGTCTTCTCGACGCCGGTCTCGGGATCGACCCCGGGCGTGGCGGTCTCGAGGTCCTCGGCGCTGATGCGTCCCACGTAGCCGACGATGTTGGCCGCCGACGCCCCGTACGGATACGTGCGCACCGACTCGCGCTCAACGGCGACCGCGGGGTAGTCGTCGGCCCGTTCGGAGAGGTAGACGAGCAGCTCCTCGGGGATGTCGATGGCCACCGGGACCGGCTGGATCTGGTCGTACTGCTGATCCTGGAGGCGCCGCTCGATGGCCTCGATCTTGGTGGGCACCCCGAAGCGGGTGAGGGTCTCGGCGAGGCGGGCCACGAAGGCCTCGCGTCCTCCTTCGTCGGTGAGCTCGGCGAGGTCGCGGCGGTTCACGGTGACGACGAGCGAGGTGCGGTTGTCCACGACGAGGCGCCCCTCCACGTCGAAGATGCGGCCCCGGGGGGCCTCGACGGCGACCTCGCGGTAGCGGTTGGCGGCGGCCTCGACGGTGAGGGTGTCCGAGGCCATGACCTGCAGGTACCAGAGGCGGGCGAAGAGCGCGACGAAGCAGCCGATGACGACGAAGCCGAGCACGCTCATCCGCAGTCGGGGCGAGGTGGTGGTCTCCATCAGGGCTGGGGCCGCTCGGGGGCGGGGGCGGGGCGGGGGGCGAGGGAGGGCACGGGTGAGTTCAAGGTTCGCAGACGACGGCCGTCAGCGGAGCGCGGGACGGAAGGTGTCGGTGTCGGCGTTGGCCCACCGGCACAGCCGCACGGCAGCCGGGCCGAGGACGGCGCCGGAGACGGCGACCACCAGGACGACGGTGAGGAGGTGCCAGGTGAGGAACCCCTCCTGGCCCAACAGTGTGCCGACGAGGGCGAAGAGGACCACCCCGAAGGCGCAGCCGCCGGCGCTGAGGGCGACGACGCGCCAGCGGGCGGCGCGGGGGTCGGCGGCGCGGAGGCGGCCGACGGCGGCGGCGGTGAGCAGGTAGGAGAGGGCGCCGAGGCCCATGGGGGTGGGCAGCATGAGGTCGAGGAGGAGCCCTGCGAAGAAGCCGACCACCGCGCCGCGTTCGGCACCCCCGGCGATGCCCGCGGCCACGGCGAGGACGAGCAGCAGGTCGACGACGGCGTCGGCGATGCGCAGGTTGGAGAACACGGCCCGCTGGAGGACGACGGCGGAACCGAGGAGGACGGCGTAGCGCCACGTGGAGGTCATGAGGGTGGCGTGTAGAGGACGACGCTGGCGAAGGTGAGGTCGAACACGTCGGCGAGCATCGTGATGTCGAGCGTCTTCTCCTGCGCGCCCTCGTCGGTGCGCACCTCGGTGATGGTGCCGATGGGGATGCCGGCCGGGTAGGGGCTCCCGGCCAGGCCGCTCGTGACGAGGAGCTGGCCGGGGGCGACGTCGCGGGCCAGGTCGACGGTGCCGGTGAGCTGGCCGGCGCGGCCGGTGCCGCGGGCGGTGCCGATGATGGGCGTGCCCACCACGTTGAACCCGACCTGCATGTCGCCGTCGGTGAGCAGCTGGACGCGGGAGCGGCTGTCGCTGACCTGGACGACCCGGCCGATGAGGCCCCGCCCGGTGACGACGGGCATGGCCCGGGCGATGCCGACGGAGCTGCCCTTGTCGAGCTCGAGCGTGGTGTCGAAGTTGGACACCGCGCCCGAGACGACCTTGGCCTGGACGGTGGGGATGTCGCCGACGAAGGGGATCCCGACCTGTTCGAGGAGCTGTTGGAGGGACTCCTCGGCGACCGAGCCGCTGGTGAGCCGGCCCTCGAGCTCGTCGACGCGAGCGCGGAGCTGTTCGTTCTCGGCGAGGATCGCGTCGCTGTTGAACGCTGCGTCCCACCGGTCGGTGACGGGGCGGAACACGCTGGAGGCGACGTCGCCGACGGGGGCGAGCACGGAGAGCATCGCCGAGCGGGCCCGGTCGATGGGCTCGAACCCGCGGAAGTCGAGGGTGAGGAGGGTGACGGAGGTGAGCACCAGCAGGGCCAGCGTGAAGCGGCGGCGACCGCTGCGGCGGGGTAGGGCCACGGTGCGCCCTGCTGTCAGTTGATGGTGGTCGAGAACAGCACGCCCTTGAGGGCGTCGAACTCCTCGAGGGACTGGCCCGACCCGATGGCCACCGAGTACAGGGGGTTCGGGGCGATCACGATCGGCATGCCGGTCTCGTGCTCGAGGCGGGCGGAGATGCCGTTGAGCAGCGCGCCGCCGCCGGCGAGGACGATGCCCTGCTCCATGATGTCGGCGGCGAGTTCGGGGGGGGTCTTGTCGAGGGTGACCTTCACGGCGTCGACGATCGAGCTGACCGGCTCCTCGAGGGCTTCGCGGATCTCCTCGGTGGTGGTGACGATCGTCTTGGGCAGGCCGGTGACGAGGTCGCGGCCACGGATCTCGGCGTGCAGCTCGGTCTCGAGGGGCCAGGCCGACCCGAGGGCGATCTTCACCTCCTCGGCGGTGCGCTCGCCGAGGGCGAGGCTGTACTCCTTCTTGATGTAGTTGATGATCGCGTCGTCGAGTTCGTCGCCGCCGGTGCGCACCGACTGGGAGGTGACCACGCCGCCGAGGGAGATGACCGCCACCTCGGTGGTGCCGCCGCCGATGTCGACGATCATGTTGCCGGTGGGCTCCTGGACGGGGAGCCCGGCGCCGATGGCGGCGGCCATGGGCTCTTCGATGATGTAGGCGGGCTTGCGGGCGCCGGCGAACTCGGCGGCCTCCTGCACGGCGCGCTGCTCGACCGGGGTGATGCCCGACGGCACGCAGATGACCATGCGGGGCTTGGACCACTTGCGCTGATGGACCTTCTGGATGAAGTAGCGCAGCATCTTCTCGCAGATGTCGAAGTCGGCGATGACGCCGTCCTTCAGCGGTCGGATGGCCTGGATGTGGGCCGGGGTCCGGCCGATCATGCGCTTGGCCTCGGTGCCCACGGCGACGGGCCGGCCGTCCTTGGCGTTGACGGCGACGACCGAGGGCTCGTTGAGGACGATGCCCTCGCCGCGGACGTAGATCAAGGTGTTGGCCGTGCCGAGATCGACGGCCATGTCGCGCCCGACCACGTTGGACAGCGAGGAGCGAAGTTGTCCGGCCATGTGGGACCTTCCGGTGGCGCCGCGGCGAGAAGTCAGTTCAGGGTAGGCGACGGCGCCGCCCGGCGTCAGCCGTGGCATGCGTTCCGCCCGCGGGCGCAGGGTACCGCTTCGTAATCGAACTGCAACAAATTCCCGCCTCGGCCGAGATCCGGATCAGCGCCCTGATCAGAGTCCGGGGAAGAACAGCTCGATCTCGCGGGCGGCGGACTCGGGGCCGTCGGAGCCGTGGATGAGGTTCTCGGTGAAGAGGATGCCGAGGTCGCCGCGGATGGTGCCGGGGGCGGCGTCACGGGGGTTGGTGGCGCCCATCATCGTGCGCACGACCTTCCAGGTGTCCTCCGGGCCCTCCACCACGAGGACCATGGCGGGGCCCCGGGTGATGAAGGCCACGAGGTCGGCGTAGAACGGCTTGCCGTCGTGCTCGGCGTAGTGCCGGCCGGCGGTCTCGACGTCGATGGTGCGCAGCTCGGCGGCGACGATGGTGAGGGTGCGCCGCTCGAGCCGGGAGATGATCTCGCCGACGAGGCCGCGTTCGACGGCGTCGGGCTTGCAGATGACGAGGGTGCGATCCATAGGGCCGCTCAACCTAGACGCCGCGCCGCGCGGCGTCGAAGTCACGGCCTGGGCCCGAGTGACGCCGCCGCGGCCCGCCCTCGACTCCGTGGTCCGGGTCGAGGTGAAGGTCGAAGCCGCGATCCGGCAAGGCCGGCTGCCCGCCACCGGCCCGGTGCAGAGTCAGCTCGAGTCGTCGAACAACGACGGGGCGGCACGCAGGAGGCCAGGGTCGGTGCCCTCGACGTCGCAATCGGTCTCACAGCCGGGGCCGCACTCGTCGGGGTGGTCGAGGGCGGCGCCGGCCTCGGGGTTGGGTGCCGGGGGCACGAGCGGGGGTGAGAGGGCTCGACGGCCGTCGGCGTCGAGCGGTCCGAGGGTGAAGCCCTGGAAGGTCTTGAGATCGTGGTGGTGCGGGCAGAGCGGCGCGAGCTCGTCGAGGGTGGTGCGCCGGGTGCGGGCCCACGGCTCGACGTGGTCGATCTCGAGATTGGTGGTGCGGGCACAGCCCTGCACGGCGCAACGGTCGCCGTGGATCCACTGGAGAGCGGTGATCTGCTGGGCCAGGGGCCGTCGACCGAGGTGGGCGACGGCGCGGATGTCGACGCCGTCGGCGACGATCGCCGCGGTGAAGGCTCCCTCGGCGATCCACGCCCGCACGGCGGCCACGGGCACGGGGCCCACCCCCGCGACCTCGCAACGCTCCCCCGGGGCGACCTCGCCCCTGCGCAGGGCCGACTCGTCGACCCGAACGAGGATCTTGGTGTCTCGCCACGAACCCGACCGGGTGGTCGGCCTGCGCCCGGGCGGCGGGTCGGGCCCGTCGTCGGGCGGGGCGCCCGGCCCGAGCGGGCCCGCAGGCGACGCGTGCGCCTCGGACGTTGCTGGCGACGCCGGCGGGTGGGACGGCACGGCCGGAGCGGTGCCCGCGGGAGCGGCGAGGCCCCTGGGAGCGAAGCCCGCGGGGTTGGCGGTGGCCGCAGCAGCGGTACCCGCACGGTCGGCAGCGCCCGCGGGGTTGGCGGTGCCCGAAGGGTCGGCGGTGGCCGCAGCAGCGGTACCCGCACGGTCGGCAACGCCCACGGGTTCGGCTCCTACAGGAGCGGCGCCTACGGGAGCGGGAGCACGAGGCGTCGGTGCGGGACCGGTGGGCGCTCCGCCCGGGCCACCCGGGGCAGAGCCGAGGCCGCGGTCGTGGTCGACCAGGGCCATGAGCCCGTCGGCGGTGTAGGCCGCGGCGGGCTCGACCCGGCCCTCGCGCCGGGCCTGGCGGAAGGCACGGTCGGCGCCGCCGGCCAGGGAGGCCACCAGGCGGGCGTGGGCGTCGGGTGGGAGGCGCCACTGGCCGCACCCGGCGCCGGTCTCGTCGTCGATCCAGGTGCGCACCGAACGGTCGCGGTGCAACCGCCGGCGCCGGGCGGCGTCGGTCTCGGTGGAGGCGGCCTGGCGGACCAGGCGGGCGGTGCGCTCGAGGTCGTCGAGCGTCCCGCGCGATGCGGCGTCGAGGAGGGCGCCCTCGGCGGAAGGGTCGGCCGAGGCGGCGCCGGCCACCGCCCGGGCCTGGCGGGGCGACAGCAGCCCGGCCTTGAACCGCTGGGTGGTGGCCTCGAGGCCGTGCAGGGCGTCGGCCGTGCGGAGCACGCCCACGGCGTCGCCGACCTTGGCCCCCGAGCGCCGGGCCAACCACTCGGCGGGGTTCTTGTAGCCCTGGCGGCGCCAGGTGCCGCCATCGGCGACCCGCTTGGCGGCCAGCGCCTTGCCGGCGGCGCCGAGGTTCTCGATGGAGGCGAACACCTCGACGAGCTCGGCCGCGGCCCCGACGGTGACCAGCGCGGGGTCGAACGAGGCGAGCAGGCGCTCGACGACGGCCTGCGCCGCCCTGGCTTCGACCACTCCGGCCGGAGGGCCGGGCGGACCCGACGCGACGGTCGGTGCCGCTGCGGAACTCACATCCACCATCGCCATGTCGGACCTCGTGTCGGCACCGGACCGGGGCGCCCGCCGGAACCGGCGAGGCGTCGATGGGGAAGGACCTCATCCTGCCACATCGAACGCGTGTACGCAACCCCTTTCGAGGAAGATTCGCGAGCAGCCGAGCGACCGGAGCGCGCGGCCCGGCGGCGGCCGCGCGCGGGTCAATCGTCCTGATCCAGCTCGGCGAGGGCGGTGCGGGCGGCGCCGACCAGGTAGAGCGACCCGGCCACCAGCACCACGTCGTCGTCGGTGGAGACGGCCAGGGCCCGGGCGACGGCGGCGGCGGGGTCGGCCACCACCTCGGTGAGCACCGGCAGGCGCCGAGCCACCGCGGCCAGCTCCTCGGCCGGCAGCGCCCGGGGCGAATCCGGCGTGCAGGCGATCAGCAGGTCGGCGCGGCGGGCGTCGAAGGACTCGAGCATCTCCAACGGGTCGCGCCCCTGCAACAGCCCCACCACGAGGACGCGCCGCCCGGGGACGTCGAACTCGGTGGCCAGGGTGTCGGCGGCGGCGAGGGCGCCCTGGGGGTTGTGGGCGCCGTCGAGCAGCACGAGGGGCGAGCGGCGGGCCACCTCGAAGCGCCCCGGCATGGTGAGGCCGGCGAGGGCCTGGCGGGCGACGTCGGCGTCGAGGGCCCGTCCGAAGAACCCCTCGACGGCGGCGACGGCGGCGGCCAGGTTGTCGGCCTGGTGGCGACCGTGGAGGGGGAGGAACAGCTCGGACAGCTCGCCGTGCGGGGTGCGCACGGTGACGAGTCGTCCGCCCACGGCGGGCAGGTCGTCGACGACGTCGAACTCCTCGCCGCGCCGCCACGCCTCGCGGGGCCCTTCGGCGAGGAAGGTGGGCACAAGGTCGGGGGCCGTCTCACCGAGCACGAGCAGCGAGTCGGGCTTGACGATGCCGGCCTTCTCGTCGGCGATGCGGCGGCGCCAGTCGCCCAGCCCGTCGGTGTGGTCCCGGCCGACGTTGGTGACGACGGCGACGTCGGCGTCGACGACGTTGGTGGCGTCGTAGCGCCCGAGGAGGCCGACCTCGACGACGGCGACGTCGACGGCGATCTCCGCGAACCAGGTGAACGCCGCGGCGGTGAGCAGCTCGAAGTAGGAGGGCTCGATGCCGGAGAGGGGTCCGAGGCGGGCCATCTCGGTGACGAGGGCCGCGAAGGCGTCGTCGCCGATGGGCTCACCGTTCCAGGCCAGGCGTTCGTTGACCTTCTGGAGGTGGGGGCTGGTGTAGCTGCCGACGGAGAGGTTGTGCTCGACGAGCAGCGCGCTGATCATGCGGGCGGTGGAGCCCTTGCCGTTGGTGCCGGTGAGGTGGATCGTCGGGTAGGCGGTGTGGGGGTCGCCGAGGACGCCGACGAGGCTGCGCATGGCGTCGAGCGACAGCCCGTGGATCAACCCGGCGGTGGCCTCGTGGTTGATGTGGGTGTCGAGGAAGCGCAGCGCCTCGGGGTAGTCCACGAGGGCGGCGCCGGCTCAGCTGGCGGCGCGTCGGGGCCGGGTGGCGCGGGGGGTGGCGGTGCGCGGGACGAGGGTGGGGTTCACCTTGTCGCGCACGACGTCGCCGTCGACGACGACCTTCTCGACGTCGTCGCGGCTGGGCAGCTCGTACATGACGCCGAGCAGCACCTCTTCGAGGATGGCCCGCAGGCCGCGGGCGCCGGTGCCGCGTAGCAGGGCCTGGTCGGCGACGGCGGCGAGGGCGTCGTCGGTGAACTCGAGCTCGACGTCTTCGAACTCGAAGAACTTGCGGTACTGCTTGATGAGGGCGTTGCGGGGCTCGACGAGGATCTCGACGAGGGCCTCGCGGTCGAGGTTGGACACGGCGCCGATGACGGGCAGGCGGCCGATGAACTCGGGGATGAGGCCGAACTTCAACAGGTCCTCGGGGAGGACGTCGGCGTAGAGGGCACCGAGGTCGCTGTCGTCGCTGCGCAGCTCGGCGGAGAACCCGACGCCCTTCTTGCCGATGCGGCTCTCGATGATCTTGTCGATGCCGGCGAAGGCGCCGCCGCAGATGAACAAGATGTTGGTGGTGTCGATCTGGATGAACTCCTGGTGGGGGTGCTTGCGACCCCCCTGGGGCGGCACCGAGGCGGTGGTGCCCTCCAGGATCTTGAGCAGGGCCTGCTGCACGCCCTCGCCGGACACATCACGGGTGATCGACGGGTTCTCGCTCTTGCGGGCGATCTTGTCGATCTCGTCGATGTAGATGATGCCCGTCTCGGCCTTCTTGACGTCGTAGTCGGCGGCCTGGATGAGCTTGAGGAGGATGTTCTCGACGTCCTCGCCGACGTAGCCGGCCTCGGTGAGGGCGGTGGCGTCGGCGATGGCGAAGGGCACGTTGAGCATGCGGGCCAGCGTCTGGGCGAGGAGGGTCTTCCCGCACCCGGTGGGGCCGAGCAGCATGATGTTCGACTTGGCCAGCTCCACCTCGTCGTGGTGGGCGGCGTCGAACTGCACCCGCTTGTAGTGGTTGTAGACGGCGACGGAGAGGATCT
Organism: Acidimicrobiales bacterium; assembly: GCA_025455885.1. Classification (NCBI taxonomy): domain Bacteria; kingdom Bacillati; phylum Actinomycetota; class Acidimicrobiia; order Acidimicrobiales; species Acidimicrobiales bacterium. Next base: position 280,226 of record JALOLR010000001.1, on the reverse strand, counting down.
TCTTGGCCGGCTCCTGGCCGACGATGTAGTCGTTCAGGAACTCGAAGATCTCACGGGGCTTGGGCAGCTCGTCGAAGCGCAGGTCGCCGGTCTCGGCGAGCTCCTCCTCGATGATCTCGTTGCACAGGTCGATGCACTCGTCGCAGATGTAGACGCCGGGGCCGGCGATGAGCTTCTTGACCTGTTTCTGGGACTTGCCGCAGAACGAGCACTTGAGCAGCTCGCCCCCGTCTCCGAACTTGGCCACCTGGTTCCCCCGGTCTGCGACGTGTGCGTGTGGTCGGGTGCTACTGGACTGCGGTGATCGGACCGGAGATGTCGGCGAGCTGGCGGGCCGAGATGACCTCGTCGATGATGCCGTACTCCTTGGCTTCCTCCGCCGACATTACAAAGTCGCGGTCGGTGTCGCGGTGGACCTTCTCCTCGGTCTGGCCGGTGTGGGCGGCGAGGATCTCCTCGAGGAGGCTGCGCATGCGCAGGATCTCCTTGGCGGCCAGCTCGATGTCGGTGGCCTGGCCCTGGGCGCCGGCGTAGGGCTGGTGGATGAGGACGCGGGCGTGCGGGAGGGCGAGTCGCTTGCCCTTGGTGCCGGCCGCGAGGAGGACGGCGGCGGCCGATGCGGCCTGGCCGAAGCAGATGGTGGCGATGTCGGGCTTGACGAACGTCATCGTGTCGTAGATGGCGAACAGCGCGGTGATGTCGCCGCCGGGGCTGTTGATGTAGATGCTGATGTCGCGGTCGGGGTTCTCGGACTCGAGGTGGAGCAGCTGGGCGCAGATGAGGTTGGCGACGGTGTCGTCGATGGGGGTGCCCAGGAAGATGATGTTCTCCTTGAGCAGCCGCGAGTAGAGGTCGGCCTGAATGGTCTGGCCGCGGCTGGTCTCGTAGAGGACCGCCGGGTTGGGGATGTAGTTGGAGGCCCGGTGGTCGTTGGCGCCTGCACCGTTGGAGATGGTCACTCGCTGGTCCCTTCCTTGGTCGACGCCTCGGGGGTGTCGGTGTCGTCGGCCGGGTCGTCGCCGGTCGTCGTGTCGTCGCCGACGCTATCGGCGGAGGCCTCGGCACCCTCGGGCCCGGCGTCGGGTTCGGTGTCGGGTTCGGGGCGCTCGACGATCTCGAGCTGGGCGCGGTCGATGGGGTCGCCGTCGTCGCTGACGATGGTGACGGTCTCGACGAGCCAGTCGAGGGCCTTGCGCTTGGCGATGTCGGCGCGCACCGCGGGGCCCTGGCCGTTCTCGTCGATGCGGGCCCGCACCTCGTCGGGGTCGGTGCCGACGCGCTCGGCGACGGCGGCGAACTCGGTGGCGAGGTCGTCGTCGTCGGCCTCGAGGCCCTCGGCGGCGGCGACGGCGCGCAGGGCGAGGTCGACCTTGGCGGCGGTGGTGGCGGTCTCGCGGAGGTCGGCGACGAACTGCTCCTGGTCGGTGCCCGACATCTGGATCCACTGGTCGAGGGTCATGCCCTGGGCTTCGAGGCGCAGGGCCATGTCCTGGAGGCGTTCCTGCATCTCGGCGCCGACGAGCGGGTCGGGCAGCTCGTCGGTGACGAGCTCGGCGAGGGCCTGGCCGATGCCTTCGCGCAGCGCCATGGCGGACTGGGCCCGCTTGACGTCGTTCATGCGGTTGACGAGGTCGTCGCGCCACTCGACGAGGGTCTCGAAGTCGGAGGCCTCGGAGGCGAAGGCGTCGTCGAGGTCGGGCAGGACCTTGGCCTTGACCTCGGCGACGGTGACCGAGAAGTGCAGCGGCTCCTCGGGGGTGTCGTCGGAGTTGTTGGGGTGGTCGGCGTCGAAGCCGAGCTCGGCACCGGCCTCGGCGCCCTCGAGGGCGTCGTCGAGCTCGGGGACGACGCCGCCGGAACCGACCTCGTAGAGGTACGCGGTGGCGACGAGCCCTTCGAGCACCTCGCCGTCCTGGCTGCCCTCGATGTCGATGGTGACGAAGTCGCCGGAGGTGGCGGCCCGCTCGACGACCTCGAGCTCGGCGTACTGGCCGCGGATGCGTTCGATCTGGGCGTCGATCTCGTCGTCCTTCGCCACCGGGGAGGGGATGGTGACGACGAGGCCCCGGTAGCCGGGCACCTCGACGGTGGGGCGGACCTCGACGACGGCGTCGAACACCACCGGGCCGGACTCCTCGCCGGAGGTGACGTCGAACTCGGGGGCGGCGATGACGTCGACCTCGTGGGTGCGCACCGCGGCGAGGTAGTAGTCGGGGAGGGCGTCGTTGAGGGCCTGGACCCGGCCGGCGGTGACGCCGAGGCGGGCTTCGAGGAGCCGGCGGGGGGCCTTGCCGGGGCGGAACCCGGGGATGCGCACCTCCTTGGCGATCTTGCGGAAGGCGGCGTCGACCGCCGTCTCGAACTCGTCCTCGTCGACCTCGATCGAGAGCTTGACCTTGTTGCCCTCGAGGGGCTCGACGGTGGCATTCACAGTCCGGCGAGTGTACCGGGGGGCGGCGACGGCCCGAACCGGCGGGGAGGGCGTGGCCCGGGCTCGGCGCCGCCGTGCCGAGATCGGGGCTGAAGTGCTGCGTCGTGCGTGCCGATCACCCCTGGAGCCGCCTCTTCTCCCGGAGCTGTCGATGACCGTGCCGTCCGTCCCCGCGTCCTTCCTCTCCCCCGCCGGCCCGCCGCCCGCTGCGGTCGGTCGCGGGCGTCGCCGTCGTCCGGCGGTGGTGATGGCGGCGATGGTGGTGGTGCTGACGCTGGTCGGCGCGGCCTGCTACCAGCTCGACGAGAACAACCGGGCCAACCCGGTGTTCGGGGCGTCGAACGGCCAGCTGGGGGCGGAGCGCCTGGTGGAGGTCGTGCCGGGCTGCAAGGTGTACTGGGAGATGGCGCAGTCGATGCGGGAGATGATCTCGGCGGCCAAGGCGGGCGGCGTGACGATCACGCCGTCGAGCTGCTACCGCGACTACGCCGGCCAGGTGGCGGCGCGCGAGTCGTGGTGCGCCCGGGGGGCGTGCCACATGGCGGCGGTGCCGGGCACGTCGAACCACGGGTGGGGTAAGGCGGTCGACTGGCGCGAGGGCTCGGCGCCGATGACCTTCGACAGCCCGGGCTACGCGTGGCTGGTGGCCAACGCCGGCATCTTCGGCTGGATCCACCCGAAGGGCATGAAGCAGGGCGGCCCGGTGCCCGAGCCGTGGCACTGGGAGTGGATCGGTGACGGCGGCAAGCTGTTCCCCGGCCAGTACTTCGGGCTGTACAACACCCTGCCGATGAGCGGGAGCCCGATCGGGAACCTGGAGGCGGTGTGGCCGGTGGCGGGCGGGTTCCGGGTGCTCGGCTGGGCGCTCGACCCCGACCAGGTGTCACCCATCGACGTGCACGTGTACATCGGCCCGTGGTGGGGCGGCAGCCACGTGGCGAACACGCCCCGGCCGGACGTGGGGGCGGCGTACCCGTCGTACTCGTCGCAGCCCCACGGGATCGACGTCACCGTGCCGGCCGATCCGGGCGTGTGGGAGGTGTGCGTCTACCCGATCGACAAGGTGGCGCCGGGCACCAACGTGCTGTTGGGCTGTCGCACGGTGACCGTGCCCCCGCCTGCGGGGACCGCTGCGATCTCGGTCCCGGATCCCACGACAACGCCCACGACCTCTCCCACGACGTCCGCGGTCGCGGCGCCCGCCTGACCGAGCCGGCTCGAAGGCCTATCGGCAGAAGCCGATGTCGCCGATCCCGATGATCATCCGGGTTCCGTCCTGACCGGCTGGGATGGCGTTCCTGTAGACGAGGGTGAAGCTCGTGACGGCGCCACTGAGGAAGAAGTCGACGTATGATCGGGTCTCCAACTCGTTGCCCACGATGTCGCCGAGGAACGGCCCCGCTGGGGTCCCGGACACGCCGCCTCCCGGAGCCGTCCCGGACACCGTGGCCCCTCCCGTGGCCGTCACGCTGACCGAGTCTCGGTAGTTCTGACCGTTCCCATCGCTCGTCGTGTTGCGATCGATGTCCCAGACGCGAAACTCGACGTTGAAGACGGGTACCGAGAACACGAAGGTGGTGGTCCAACCCTCGCCGCCACCGGCAGTGCCGTCGGCGTCGTTGAGATCGAAGTAGAACACCGGGACGCTCGGGACGCCGACCCCCGTGAGGACGGGGACTCTGATGGAGGCGTTGCCGGTGTTCGGGCTCGGACTGCCGATCGCAATGTTCGACGCGGGGGGAACGGTCAGTGCGACAGCGGGATAGGAGCCGGACGCCGGCCATGACAGGGTCCGCCACTGTGGTGGCGTCAAGGCGTTGTTCAAGGTCGATGCTCTGAGCACGCAGCTGGTGCCGGCGAAGGCCCGGCTGGGCGTCAGGATCTCCGGAGCGGCCCAGAGACCACCGGCGACGGCGGCGGTGGCTCCCGCCTTCACGAGGAACCGCCGTCGGTCCACGGCGTCCATGTGATTGGCCACACCTTCGATCTCGGACATCGGGGAACCCTACAACGCCTATCCCGGCTCCCCCTGCACCCCAGGGTCTCGCGCCGGAAAAGGGGCCGGACGACTCACGCTCCCGGTGGCGTCCGTGCTTCGGCACGGCTCGAGGCGAGCAGGCCCAGCCCCACGTCGCACGCGGCAGGGAGCGGCACACGGCCCAGGCGGACCATCGTGGTCCTCGACGACCACTCGACCAGCGCCTGGAGCAGCTCGCCGCCCGACGGCTGATCGAACGGCTCGCGGAACGCGTGACGGAGGACGGTGGTCGCTCGTGCCTCGGGGCCGTCGATCGGATGCGGGCCGGAGGGTTCCGGATCGAGCACCAGGACGGCGGCTGCGGTGCCACCGGTCGACGTCGGGCCGAGGGAGGGCGCGGGGAGCGGAAGCTTCTCGACCGGGTCCTCGCCGCCGACCTCGGGGGGTGGTGCGATCCCCAGCAGCCGCCGGCTCGTCGACGAGAGGTCGATCGGCTTCGGGAAGGGTGCGACCCCACCGGAGGGGAGGCGGACGACGGCCACCTCGTCGGTCAGGTAGCTCGCCCCGCGCTGGACGAGGGCGGCGGTCAGCGTGCTCTTGCCTGCGCCGCTCTCCCCGGCGACGAGCAGCACCCTGCCGTCGAGCTCGACGGCCCCTGCATGGAGCGCGACGGCGGCTCCGCTCACGGCTCGGGCGAGCGCGTTGAGCTCGAACACCACCTGGCGGAGCAGCTCGTCCCGATTGGCGGCGCGGTGTCGTCGGCGGCCGTCGACGAAGAGGCGGAACGGCAACTCGGCGCGACGTGAGCGGACGGTGGCGATCTGGTGCTCGGGCGGCTGGCTGGTCTCGGCCTTCATCGACGCGAGGGCTGCGGCGAGGAACCGGCCGTCCCCCGGGTCGTCGCTCACGAGCTCGGTCGTCGTGGCCCCGGTCGCCACGGTGCAGGCCGGCCCGCTCCGGCCGGCCAGGGCACCCCGGATCTGTGCGAGCCGGCGGGAGCGTGACGGAGCGATGGGCGGCGGTGCGGGTCGGGGGTTCGCTGTCGTACTTCGGGCGTGGACGAGGAGGCCCTGGTCGAGGAGCTGCCGAACGGTTCGCTGCACGTAGGGGAGGTGATCGTCGGCAGATCCCCCGATGTCTTCGGCCATCTCACGCGCGATGTCGGAGGGCCGGAGCGGGGGGCCGACGGTCGACGTCCACACGAACGCCGCACCACCGGAGAAGGTGAACGTGGATCCGGCCATGGAGTCGAGCAGGAGGAGCGAGTCGCCGGCGATCGCCGACTGCAGGTGCTCAGGGGGCTGGACCAGCGGATCACCGTCCGACATCGTGGCGACGCTAGACGCCGCTGCGGCGCCGCCCATCCCGCCCGTGGGCGAGTTGGATCCGCGTCCGGCGACGGATCAAGGGGTGCTTCGGCGGGCCGGTACGCTCGGGCGGTCCGGGGAGTGGCGCAGCTTGGTTAGCGCGCCTGCTTTGGGAGCAGGAGGCCGGGAGTTCGAATCTCCCCTCCCCGACCATCGCTTCGTCAGCAGGTACCGACGGTCAGCGTGATGTTGTCGACGGTACCCCTGGCGAACAACCAGAAGCCTGTGGTCATCGTGACGCGGAGGCTGACCGCCCCCGGGGGTATGGGGCCACTGGCCGATTGAACTGTGTTGCTCGCGATGGTGATCGGGGAACCGACGGGCGTTCCGACGCCACCTGGGGTGCTGTAGAAGGTGACGGTCACCGACGAGGGGCTGCCGGGCGCAGTGAGATTCGCCGCGAGGGTCAGGTCGACGGGGGTCTGGCTGGCGAAGCGAGCAATGCACTCCGTGGTGAAATCCGGGGGGACGAATCGGGCCGAGCCCTGCGTGAAGAAGTTGGACGTCCGGAACACCCCGCCCACTGCCTCGATGTTCGCCTGGTTCGTCCAGCCGACCAGAGAAGTCCCGTTCCCCACCGCAAGGGGGATCAGCTGGTTGGCTGGCGGGAGGCAGATGTTGCAGCCGGCGGGGCTGGCGGCGGCGGGGGTGGCGCCGAGGGACAGCACGGTGGGCGTGACCCAGAGCGCGCCGGCGCCGACGGCGGCGCCCTTGAGGACGGTGCGGCGGGACGGACCCGGGTGCGGGGGCGCCTCGGGCGTGGTCTCGGACATCAGGGGGCTCCTACGGGGGATCGGACGAGGCCCTGCAGCAGGGATGCTAGACGGACTGCCGAGCCGGTTCGACTCTTTCCTGAGTAAGGATTCGTGGGTCGCCTCCCGGCGGGTGGACCGGCTGCGGCCGCGCCCGTCAGACTCGCCGGCGTGTGGGACCGGCTCCGGGATCGTCTGCGTGGTGGCCCGACCTCCGCCGCCGCCCCTGACGGCGCACGCCGGGACCCGCCGTGCGTCGGCTGCGGCGACGGGACCGGGGTGCGTGCCTTCTCGCTGAACGAGCCGCTCCGGCCCCCGGGGCCGACGGACGTGCTGGTGCCCAACCCGCACCCGTTGCGGGCCGTGGTCGGCGATCGCCTGGTGGTGTTCGACCGGGCGACCTCGGTGTGCCACGTGCTGAACCCGAGCGCCGGGCTGATCCTCGACGCGGTGGACGGGCGGCGCAGCGTCGACGACCTCGTGGCGCTGCTCCACGACGAGACCGGGGTGGACGCCGACCGTCTGCGCGCCGACGTGACCGACGCGTTGACGTCGTTCCGGGCCGAGGGCCTGGTGCACCCGGCGGGCAGCCACGCGCCCCCCGAGCCTCCCCCGACGCGCTCGCCCGGTCAGCCCGACCCGGGCGACCCCCGCGCCGCTCGCCGGCAGCGGTGGGCCCCGACGGTGGAGCGCCTCCTGGCCCGCACCGACGGGGTCCACACGGTGGGCCCGGTGGGGCTGGCGGGCACGACCCTCGTCGTGCGCACGAGCGACGAGGCCGTGGCCGCCGCCACCGAGGACCTGTTGGCCCCGCTCCCCCGCACGCCCCCGGGCGACGGGCAGGCGCCCGGCGACGACGACGAGGCCGATCCCGACGACGCCGAGCACACCGCATGGCTGGTGCCGCCCTCGTCCGGGGGGCGGTGGCGGGTGGTGCTCGACGGCCAGGTGGTGTCGGCGGCGGCCGACGGGGCCGAGGCGCTGGAGACGTTGATGACTCAGCTGAACCTGGTGGCCATCGCCGGGTCGACCGGTCGGGTGCTGTGGCATGCCGGGGCGGTGGAGCGCGACGGCCGGGTGGTGGTGGTCGCCGGGGAGAGCGGGCGCGGCAAGAGCACGCTCACCGCCGCGCTGGTGCAGGCCGGGTTCGCCTACGTGACCGACGAGCTGGTGCTGCTCGACCCCGGCACCGGCCGGGTGGCGCCGTATCCGAAAGCGCTGGATCTGTCGGTGGACTCCCAGCGGTTGCTGGGGCTCGAGCCGGCCGGCGACGAGCGGGTGGCCAAGGAGCGGGTGGTGCCGACGCGGCTGGGGACGGTGTCGTCGGGTGGCACCCCGACGCTGCTGGTGCTGTTGGGTCGGCCCGACGGTGCCGACCCGGAGGACACGCCGGTGGCCACGCCCCTCGCCCCGGTGGACGCCCTGGTGGAGCTGTTGCGCTCGACGTTCGCGGAGACGTTCGCGGTGACCGGCGCCCTCGACGTGCTCGCCGCGCTCTGCGAGACGGTGCCCGCCATCGCGCTGCCTCGGATGCCGGTGGACGACGCGGTGGCGGCGGTGCGCACCGCGTTCGAGGCGGCGACGCCGGGGGCGGGGGCGCCGGCGGGGTGACGTCCGGGAGGACGTCGCGAGAACTCTCCGTTACAGGACCCGGGAGTGGCGTGCCGATGCCAGGGGCACGGCTACTGTCGGCGACGGGAGCCCAGGACCCCCGCCCGGGAACCAGGAGACACGGTGAGCGCAGTCGAGAGAACGGCGGTGGAGAGCTCGGCACCGTCGGTCGTCCCGTCGGTGCGCCCGGTGCTGCGCCGGCCCCCGAAGCGCACGGTGCGGCTGTGGGTGAAGCGGCTGTTCGACGTGGTGGTGGCGGCGGTGGTGCTGGTGGTGCTCTCGCCGCTCTTCGCCGCCATCGCGGTGATGATCTGGCTCGACGACGGCGGACCGGTGATCTTCCGCCAGACCCGCCTGGGGCGCGACGGGCGGCTGTTCACCATCTACAAGTTCCGGACGATGGTGCGCGACGCCGAGCGGCGCAAGGCCGACCTGGCCCACGTCAACGAGCGTCGGGGCCCGCTGTTCAAGGTGGCCGACGACCCCCGGGTGACCCGGTCGGGCCGCTGGTTGCGCCGCACGAGCCTCGACGAGCTCCCCCAGTTCGTGAACGTCCTCGAAGGGACGATGAGCATCATCGGGCCCCGTCCGGCGTTGCCCGCCGAGGCCGCCCAGTTCCCCGACGAGCTGCGCCGCCGGGAGCTGATGCCCCAGGGGATCACCGGGCTGTGGCAGCTCGACGGGCACACCGACCCGGACTTCGGCAAGTACACCGAGCTGGACCTGCGCTACGTCGACGAGTGGACGCTGCGCATGGACCTCGACATCTTCGTGCGCACCCCGGCGGTGCTGTGGCGGCGCTGCTTCGGCCCCCGGTGAGGTCGTCGACCCCGCGCCCTCCCGGTCGTAGACTCCAGGCCTCGTGTCCAGCGATTCCGTGACCGCCTCGGTGGCCCCCCCGCCCCTCATCACCATCAAGCCGCGACGCTCGTGGCTGCCCGCGTCGCCGAAGGAGCTGTGGTCGTTCCGCGAGCTCACGGTGCGCTTCGCAGCGCGCGACATCACGCTGCGCTACCGCCAGACCGCCCTCGGGGTGATCTGGGTGATCCTGGTACCGCTGCTGGCGGCAGGGATCCTGACCTTCGTGTTCGGCGGGGTGGCCGACCTCCCCAGCCCGTCGCCCGACGTCCCGTACTACGTGTTCACCCTGGCCGGCATGGTGGCGTGGACGGCGTTCAGTCAGGTGACCAACCGGGCCAGCGGCTCGCTGGTCGGCAACGCCCAGCTGGTCGGCAAGGTGTACTTCCCCAGGCTGTTGCTGCCGATCTCCACCGTGCTCTCGACCATGGTCGATGCGGTCGTGTCGTTGGCCCTGTTGCTCGTGCTCCTGGGGGTCACCGGGGTGCGCCCCGGTCTGGGGTTCATCACCTTTCCCCTGTGGTTCCTGATGGTCGTCGCTCTGGGCCTCGGGATCGGCCTCGCCGCCGGGGCGCTGATGGTGCGCTACCGCGACATCTCCTACATTTTGCCGGTCGCCGTGCAGTTCCTGCTGTTCGCCAGCCCGGTGGCCTACACGCTGGCCGACGTGCCCGCCGACGCCCAGTGGCTGATCGAGCTGAACCCGCTGACGGGCCTGCTGGAGGGGATGCGCTGGTCGCTCATCGGCACCCCCCGGCCGTCGGCGGCACTGGCGGCCTACGCCATCGGCGTGTCGCTCCTGGTGCTGGCCGTCGGCACGGTGATCTTCAGTCGCATGGAGAGGCAGTTCGCCGATGTCATCTGACGTCGCCATCCGCGTCGAGGGCCTGGGCAAGGCCTACACGATCCGCCACCAGACCAACGACCACGTCACCCTGGCCCAGGTGGCGTTGGAGCGAGCGAAGCACCCGTTCCGACGCAACGAGCGCGAGGACTTCTGGGCGCTACGCGACGTGAGCTTCGAGGTGAAGCAGGGCGAGGTGCTCGGCGTGATCGGCCGCAACGGCGCCGGCAAGAGCACGCTGCTGAAGCTGCTCACCCGCATCACCGGCCCCACCGCCGGCCGCATCGACCTGTGGGGGCGGGTCGGGTCGCTACTCGAGGTCGGGACGGGCTTCCATCCCGAACTCACGGGGCGGGAGAACGTGTACCTGAACGGGTCGATCCTGGGCATGAGCCGCAAGGAGATTGACCGCCAGTTCGACGCCATCGTCGACTTCGCCGGCGTCGAGAAGTTCCTCGACACCCCGGTGAAGCGCTACTCCAGCGGCATGTACGTGCGCCTGGCGTTTGCCGTCGCCGCGCACCTCGAGACCGAGATCCTTCTCGTCGACGAGGTTCTGGCGGTCGGCGACCAGGAGTTCCAGAAGAAGTGCCTCGGCAAGATGCACGACGTCGCCGTCGACGGGCGCACGGTGCTGTTCGTCAGCCACCAGCTCGCCTCCATCACCCAGCTCTGCGATCGGGCCATCCTCCTCATGGACGGTGCGCTTGCGTTCGACGGTGCAGTGATCGAAGCAGCGGACGCCTACATCGGATCGATAAGGACCGACCGTCCGCAACAACGACGCCGCAGCCCTGAGGCAGTGCTTCACATCGATGATGTTGTCGTGGTCGGGGATCCCGACAAGGCCACCTCGCCCAAGGGGGTGCGGTTCACCGTCACCCCTACCACGGAGGCGACCGCTCCCTACTTCGTCTCCGCCCATATCGTCGACAGCAAGGGCACCGTGATCGCCCAGTGCGACTCCCGCCTCATCGGCCTCTGGCTCGAACCCTCGGAGACCCATGTTGTCACCCTCCGAATGGTCCAACCCTGGCTACTACCCGGCGAATATCGAGTCGACCTCTTTGCATGTAGCCCTGGAATCGTTGACGCTGTCGAGGGTGCCGCTCATTTCCGTGTTGGACCCTCAATTCCGTTCCCGGGCGACAACATTCAAGAGGCGCTCGCTTCGTCCACAGTGCTCCCGGACTTTTCGTATGTGTCTCAGACCATAGACCCCCTCCCCCGGCCAACGTCAGCAAGGTCGGGCAGTTGACTCGCGTTTCCCGGATCTTCGACTGTTTCACATTCTCGACCGAGCTCGACCTCTTGGAGTTCCGGCTCGACCATCTTTCCTCTGTCGTTCACCGGTTCGTGCTCGTGGAAGCCACCCGAACCTTTAGCGGCCTAGCGAAACCACTCCACTTCGAAGAGAACCGCAATCGCTTCTCCCGTCACGTCAACCGAATCAACCATGTTGTGGTAGAGGATCTCCCACCTCCGATCCCTGATCGCTGGGCAGCTGAGAGGTTTCAGCGCGACGCGATCCTCAGAGGCTTGGGTGACGCAGACCCAGAGGACATCGCGATTATCGCCGATGCTGACGAGATTCCCGATCCGAACATGCTCGAGCATCTTCGGCTCCGTCCTTTCGATACCGCGGCTCTATCGCAACGGTCATGCTTCTGGCGTGCCAATTGGGAGCTCTTCGATCCCTGGACCGCAGCCCGAGCCTGTCGAGTCGGAGCGCTCGGCACTCCAAGTGAACTGCGGGCAACCATCCCCGCCTTGCATCTGGCTGACGCGGGCTCCCACTTCACCTATCTGGAAGAGGCGCTATCAGTCGGCCAGAAGTACGCATCCTTCTCTCATGCGGAACTCGACCGCCCCAGACACCGTTCCGAGACTCATATCTTCAACATGAGATCGCTCGGTATCGTACCTCATACTGGCGAGAGCGTGATTGTCCGCTCGCCAGAAAGCCTCAATCCAACGCAGCGGGCACTCCTGGCGACAGCGCCTCGGTACTTCGACTTCGACTCACCGGAGGGTGCTAGGCAACAGCTGGGCAGATTTTGGCGCAGAGCCCGGACCTCAGACTGGCTTCCGAAACAGTGGGTTGACGGAGGAGATAGGGCCCTAAAGCGCGTCATTGAACACGTGCCTCTTGGAAAGCCGACGAGGTCGAGCCCCGGCCGTCCGCGCTCACCGGAAGTCGATTTCATGCAGGCCGGCAAGGCGGCGCACCTTGCAGGCGACCGAGAGATCGTCCCGGAATCCCTGGCCGACAAGGTCGGGGTGATTATTCTGGCCTATCGGGATAGTCGGCTAGCGACCCAGCAAGCTGACTTGCTGGTCAATGAGGGGTTCTCGGCATCCCAGATCGCCATCATCATCAGTGCCGCTTCCTGCCCCTCACCCCCGCGGACGGACTACCAAATCTGGTCGTCCGACGTCAACCTCGGCTACTCCGCTGGGATGAATCGCGGACTGGAATATGCTGAAGCGCACAACTGGCAAGTCACCGTACTCCTCACCCACGACGCCTGCATCTCACGCACTGCACTTCTCGAACTCAGCGCCGCGATCATTCAGGAGCCCGGCCTGGCGCTGATCGGCCCGGTGCTCTTCAGTCCAGAGGGCGATTTCTTCAGCGGCGGCGGCGGATTTCACCGAGGCGGGGCGTTCCACTTTGGAACCTACGACTTCGGTCTTCACGACGTCGATTGGCTCGATGGTGCCGTGCTCGTCGGGAGGACGGGCGCGCTGATCGAGATCGGCGGGTTCGATGATCGCTTTTTTCTTTATGGAGAGGATGTTGACCTCGGCCTCCGACTCAGGAGCAGCGGCTGGCGTGTCGCTGTCTCGGGTGACCACAGAGCCAGCCAACGGGCTGGTGGACAGGATCCCGAACGTCGCCGAGTAACCGCGTACCTGTCGACTCGGAACATGTTGGAGACATACCGGAAGTATGGGGGCCAAAAGTCAGCACTCGATCTCGCGCTCCGGCAGTTACATCGGGTCGTGGTGGGACCGGAGCCGGCGAGCGAGAAGAGAGCATGCCTGCGCGGCATGGCGAGCTACGCGCTTCGGAGATTCGGACCCCCACCTATGCGACTGAGCGCCGGCTCGGGCGTGGTCGTCACGTGAATGGTCAAGAAGCGGTTGCGCAGTCTGCGATCGGGCGGGAGCCATCCGTAGGCATCGCCATCTCAGCGCCCCACAGCGAAGCACCTTTCGAGAAGACGGTCGGGGCCAAGAGCCACAGCCTTCCGGTGGTCATGCACTTTCCAGGGCCGTACTGGGCCGGGGAATCTCGCCAATACCAACTCAGCCAGCATTTGGCCAGGCATCGCCGCGTCATCTACGTGTGCGCTGACGACGCTCCCGCCGACCCTCGCCTCCACCGACTGAGGCCCCGACTACGGCTCGTCGGGCAGGTCGGTGGAGTGGAAGTCGTCCCGCAGTCATTGAGTCGCGGGTACGAGGCGCTCCGCAGGAGGCGACCCGGGGTCGCTGCCCTGTTGAACGACCGGAGTCTGGATCGGCTGCTTCACACGATCGGTGTCACGTCGTACTGGACCTACACGATGGGAGCTTTCTCGGATTGGGCTAAGGCCAGGCGCGGGGTGCTCAGAGGCATCGAGGTGATCGACCCCATCTTCGAAGGTGACGCCAACGCGGTATGGAAGACGACAGCCCGGGTGGCCCGCATGGCAGATCTCCTTCTGGCTACAGCGCCGAGCCTCGTCGAGGAGCTTCAGCGACGCGGGCTTGCTGCCGGGCTGCTCCCAAACGCCGTGTCGGACGCCCTGATCGTCAAGAACCGGCCTGCCCCTGCTGGGCCCCCTCTCGCCGTCTACGTGGGCACCGTCGACTGGCGCTTCGACGCCTCCCTCTTGGCCGGAGTTGCTGAGCGCCTTGCTCATTGTCGGTTCGTCATCGCCGGGCGAGTGAACTCCGAGGCAACCGTTGCCGCGCTACGACTGTTGCCCAATGTCGAGGTGAAGGGCACGGTGACCGAAGCGGAGAAGATCGCTCTCCTCAGCTCCGCCCACGTCGGGTTGGTCCCGTTCGTCGCCGGGCCGATCAGCGACGGCGTGAACCCGACGAAGGTCTATGAGTACAGCGCCTACGGGCTGCCCGTGGTCGCCTTCGACTCTGCGGCATGTCGCGCCCTTTCCCCGCCCGTCCGCGTCGCAAAGACCGCCGACTCCTTCTCCGCAGCCATCCAAGAGGCGCTGACGGAGGGCACACGTTCGACTCCATCCATACGCTTTGCCCGCGCCAACACTTGGGAGCACCGGGCAGACGAACTCCACAGGCTGATGCTGGAGCGGGAGACCGCACCATCCAACACTCGAGCCTCGACCTCGAGTGGCCGATTCGCCAAGGAAGCGTCGGCTTTCCCCGTCTGGGCCGAGGAGGGCCATCGGTCATCCTCGCCTGGTAGCCGGTCACCCGCTCGAACCCGATCTGCCGAGGACCAGCCCAAGTGAATGGAAGCTACGACGATGACTTCTACGCAGGCCTCGCAGGGAGCGCTCGCGCCTCGGCTTCGAAGGTGCTCCCGATCGTTCTCGAGTTCGTCTCCCCTGCCCGAGCGATCGATGTGGGGTGTGGCACTGGGGACTGGCTCAGCGCCCTTGCCGGGCTCACAGCCTGCGACGTCATCGGCCTCGACGGCCCGTATGTACCGGCTGAGCTCCTGGCCATACCCCGTTCCTGCTTCAGGCCTACAGACCTCACCCGACCACTCACCGTGGATGAGCGCTTCGATCTTGCGATGAGCATCGAGGTAGCCGAGCACCTTCCACCCGCGAGAGCGCAGGGGTTCGTCCGCGAGTTGACTGCCCTCGCCCCAGCGGTCCTCTTCTCGGCCGCAATCCCTCAACAGGGTGGCGTCGAGCACATCAACGAACGTTGGCAGAGCTACTGGATCGACGCCTTTGCCAGCAACGGATTCGAAGCCTGGGATGTCGTCCGACCCGCACTCTGGCACGATCGAGACGTGGCATTCTGGTGCCGACAGAACCTCTTCCTCTTCGTCGACCCGAGCATCCACGGTCACCGCCCGAACTTGTGGCCCATCATCGCGGACGCCGTACACCCCCAGTTGCTGGCCACGGAGTCGCCGGGCATGCGTGAATTGCTCAGCGAACTCCCGGCTGCGATGGGCCGTTCACTCACGTTCCACCTGGCCCGAGCTCGTTCGAGGCTTCGACGATGAGCGTGGCATCAACGGTGCCGACCCGCGGGGGTGGGCGCGTCGAGCCCAGATCCGTGTCAGTCGTGATCGCGACCTACAAACGGCCTGAAGTGTTGCGTTCGTGCCTCGAACATCTCGAGCTCCAGACGGCGACCCCGCGGGAGATCTTGGTCGTGGACGCCTCACCCGACGATGAGAGCCGCTCCGTCGTCGCCACGTTCTCCAGTGCCAGATACACAAGGAACGACGAAGGAATGGGCACCCTGCCGCGATCGCGGCAGATCGGTGTCGCCGAAACGGACGGGGACGTCGTCGCGTTCCTCGACGACGACGCCTTTGCCGACCCGAACTGGCTGGCCGAACTCGCGGGAAGCTACGGGGCCGGAATCGGTGGCGTGGGCGGGCAGGCACGAAATGGCCAACCCGGCGAGGAGGTCGAAGGCTCTGACCAGATCGGTCGGTTCTTCACCGACGGATCTCTCACGGGGTTCTTCGCAGCGGATCCTGGCGAGGAGATCGAGGTCGACCACCTCATCGGGTGCAACATGTCGTTTCGCCGCGCCGCGCTGGAGGACTCCGGCGGGATCCCAGCCTGGCCTGCCGGGGTATCGGCTCTACGCGAAGACCTCTACGTCTCGCTACGCGTTCGCGACGCCGGCTGGCGCTTGGTGTTCAACCCACGTGCCGGAGTGCGCCACATCGGCGCACCGCAAGCAAAGGGGCGCCGGTTCGATCTGAGATACGACTTCAACGGGAATCGAAATCACATGTTCGTCCTCGTCGCCCACTTCGGCCCGCGCTCGCCGGTCCCGTGGCGCTTCTGCAGGACGCTCGTGGTTGGCCGCTCAAGGGCACTTGTCGGCGCGGCGAGTCGGCTTCTTGCAGTCCCCGTCAGCATAGGTATCGGCACCGCGAAGGGGCTCGCCTACCGCAAGAGTCGGCGAAGTAGACACCAGTAGGACCCGTAACCGACATGCGGTTGACCCCACCAGCGCTAACTGGCCGTGCTGAGATCTACGGCTTGCGTTCCCCCATGCCTTGGCCTGTGGCAAGCGGAAGACCCTGCCGGTGAAGATCGCGATCACCAGCCTGTACCTACCCGGCTCGAGCAAGATCGGTACCGGCTTCCAGGTGCACCACTTCGCGAATCACTTGGTCAAGCGGGGCCACGAGGTCACCGTCTTCAGCCCCGACCTCCCTGGCGAGGAGGCTCGCTACACGTACGCCCACGTCGACCCCGGGACGTCGTTGCGGACCTTTCGGTTCGCCTGGCGACTACGGCACGTCGACTTCTCGGGATTCGACATCCTGCACGCCCACGGCGACGACACGTTTCTTGCAGGCCGACCACGCCCGGCCCACGTCAGAAGCATCCACGGTTCGTGCTTCGCCGAAGCCCGCCGGATTCCCGGGGCGAAAGCGAAGACCCGGATGGGACTGCTCGGCCTCGGCGAGGTTGCATCCACTCTCATCGCCGATCGTTCCTATGGGGTCTCCGAGGCCACGAAGCGCGTCTATCCCTGGATCGACGGGGTCATACCGAACGGCGTCGAAGTCCCGGACCCACCGCCCGGCCGTGCGCCTACCGCCGTGCCAACCATCCTGTTCGTCGGTACCTACCTGAACCGCAAACGCGGAAAGCTGCTGACCGAACAGTTCGCTTCGGTCGTCAGGCCCAAGCTTCCCGATGCGCGCCTGCTGATGGTCTGCTCCGATGCCCCCGAGCAGCCGGGGGTCGAGGTGCTCGGTCGCGTGAGCGACGCCGAACTCGCCGATCTTTACCAGAGCGCGTGGGTGTTCTGTCTACCGAGCAGCTACGAGGGCTTCGGCGTTCCCTACATCGAGGCGATGGCCGCGGGCTGTCCCGTCATGGCCACACCGAATCCAGGAGCACGGGAGGTACTCGGCGAAGGCCGATACGGGCTGCTCACCGAACCTCACAACCTGGGAACCGCCCTCCTCGAGCTGCTCGCGGATGGGTCCCGACGCGACACCATGAGCGAACTGGGGCGCACGCACGCGAAGAACTACTCCTGGGAGCATGTCCTCGACCGATACGAGAGTGTCTATGCCGAGCTGCTCACCCACCCCCCACGCCGGTGTGCGGCCCCCTGACCTATGGCGACGGGTCGCTGAGGAGAGAACGAGAGCATGGGGCCCCCAGAGATGCGACGAGGCGACGTGACACGGGATCTGATCCGATCCGACGCGCTCGCCAACGGAATCACCAGCCCCCTGCGCACAATGCTCAGCCTCGTCACGCTCGCCCCGTTCTGGCTGATCGTCCTTCACCGGGTCGCCCATGGTCTGCGGCAGCGCCGGGTCCGTGTGCTCCCGGGGATCCTCCGAGCCCTCGGACTGCTCATCTGGGGAGCCGACATCTGGCCCGATGCCACCATCGGATCACGCCTCCGCATCGCCCACACCTCGGGGATCGTGATCGGTGACGCCGTCGTCGCCGGCTCGGATCTGACCCTGTTCCCGGGTGTGGTGCTCGGTGGGAGCGCCAAGCTCAGACCGGAGTGGGGAAGCAACCAGCCCCGCATCGGTGATCGCGTCACCGTGCTCTCCCACGCAGTCGTCGTCGGCGGCATCGACATCGGCGACGACGCCGTCATCGGCGCCAACGTCGTCGTCCTCGACGACGTTCCAGCGAATCACATCGTTCGCAGCATGCCCACCGTCGCCACACCCCGTCGCTCTACGACCTAACTCAGCCGAGCACCCGCTCGTCAGTGGCCAGCACCGGAGTGACCCAGCCGCCTCTCACCATGACGACGAAGGGCGTCGGAGTACACGGCCTGGTACTCGTCGGCGATGACGGACCAGTCGAACGACGCTGCCCGCTGTCGACCGACCTCGCCGAAGTCCGCGGCCTGCACAGGGTGGTCGTGCATCCAGCGAACGGCTGTGACCAGCGCCTCGGGATCGTCCGGGGGAACCAGACGGCCGGTCTCACCATCCGCAACGAACTCGGGGACGCCCCCGACCGCGGTCGCGACCACCGGCTTCCCTGCCGCCATCGCCTCGAGGCTCACGATCCCGAAGGGCTCGTGGCGCGACGGCAGCACGAACAACGAGCTGGCCCGGAAGCACGCAACGGTCTCTGACCGGCCGAGGGCACCAGTGAACGAGACCCGGGCGCCCAGCCCGAGACCTTTCGCTCGATCGACCAACGAGCGGTGCTCAGGCCCATCGCCGACGATGATCAGGTCCCAGGAGAAGTCCTGCTCGCGCACGAGCTGAGCAAAGGCATCGATCAGCACGTCGAAGCCCTTCTGATGGACGTGGCGCCCCACGGCCAGGACGTACGGACGTGCCGGCTCGTCCACCGGCGGCCCGTCGAACTCGGCGACCTCGACCCCGTTGTAGAGGACGCTTCCGCGATCACCGAGGTCGATGCCCGACCAGGCCACCGCCTCGTCGAGGGTGTGCTGGGAGCACGCCGTCACCGCATCGGCCGAACCCATGAGGTCGAGCAACGTCGAGCGGAGGAATGCGGAGCGCCCGTACACGTTGGTGGCGTCCATGGTGAGCTCCCCTTGGAGGGTCACCACGAGCGGGACGTCGAGCCGGCGCGCCGCCTCTGCCACGAACCAGGCCGCCGGGCTCACGCACTGGATATGCACCAGCTGCGCGTCGACGGACCGCAGGTGAGCGACGACCTGGGCAACAGCACCACGGCGCGACGCCCGGGCGAGCGCACGATGGCGGGCCCGTCCCTCCGGGGTCCGGAAGAGGACGCGACGCACGGGCACGCCCTCGATCACCTCCGACTCGGCCAGCGATTTCGGCCAGCGCATCGTCACGACCGTGGGCCTCATGCCACGGGCGAGTTGTTGCCCCGCCAACTGCCTCGTGAGCTCCTCGACTCCCCCCTTGTGAGGCGCGAATGAACTCGGGGCGATGACGACGCTGACGGGTCCGTCCTGTGCACTGCTCACGTGGGGACCGCTTCCACCTCTCACCGGGGCCGCAGGCGCCAACACTAGGGTCGCAACGATGGCGGCCCAGGCACCGACCCCAGTCCTGGTGATCTCGGTCAGCTGGAGCCCCATCCTGCAATTGAGCGATCGGCTCACCTCCGACCCGGCCATCGCCATCCGTCCCCGTGACAGCGACTGGGGCCTGCACGGCTGGCGCAAGCGGCTCCACCACGTCACCTCCGCCATCCGGGTCCTCCGCAACGCCCGCCATGCACAGGTGCTGGTGGTCTGCAATGCGGCGATCGACATGCTCGTCATCGCCGGACTGCGATGGCTCATCGCACCCCGGCTCAAGCTCGTCGCCGTCGACTTCCTCACACCAGCCCCCAGGCGGGGCAACCGGGCCCTTCTCCGGCTCCTCTCGAGGTTCGACCGAGTCCTCTGCATCCGCTCCGCGGACATGGACACGCTCCATCGAGTGTGCGCGGTCCCCCTGGATCGTCTGGCGTTCATCCCCTTCCCCGCCGACCCGCGCCTGCTGTCCGTTCCGACCGAGGACGATGGCTCCATCTACTCCGGCGGCTTCGCCCACCGGGACTGGCCGACATTCATCTCGGCGATCGAACTACTGCCCACCCCGTCGGGGCCCGTCCACCTGAGCAGTGCGGCCGCGGTCTCGGTTCCCCCGGCGATGGCGGACCGGATCACCCTCCTCGGGGCCCTCTCCCCCGACGATGCCCGCGAGTTCGTTCGCCGGGCACGGGTCGTGGCGATCGTCAACGAACCCACCGTCCTCCCTCACGGCCCCCTGGTGCTCCTCGATGCGCTCGCCCTCGGCAAGGCCGTCGTCGCCACCAGGACATCAGGCGTCATCGACTACGTCACCGATGGCGTCAACGGCATGTTGGTAGAGCCGCAGGACCCTGCGGCGCTGGCACGGGCCCTCACGAAAGTGCTCGGTGACCGAGCACTCCGAGAAGGGCTCGAACGAGAAGCCCGTCGCAGCTGCCGGGAGTCGTTCACCGCCGACCGGTTCGCCACCACCCTGCTCTCGCACATCGAGGAGCTCGGAATCGAGCTGCGCTGAGATCGGACCAAGCGAACAGACACCTGCCAAGCTCTCGTGATGTCGACCTCAGATCGCCGGCGAGTCGCTCGGAAGATCGCCGATGCCACTGTCCCACGGCGCCGTCGGAACGCCGCACGATGGCGGCGATTGGAGCAAACCATCCCAGGCGGCTCGGTCAGGAGCGGCCCTTTCGCCGGCGCGCACTTCGACCGGGTCACCACGGGCTGCGACTTCCCCAAGCGGCTCGGCTCGTACGAGCTCGAGTTGCACCAGGTGATCCAGAGCTGGACTGGTTATCGGAGGGTCATCGATGTCGGCTGCGGGGAGGGCTGGTACATCGTCGGCGTCGCCCGTCTCCTCCCCGAAGCGGAGGTCCTGGGTTTCGACATCTCCCTGGCGGCGCAGGATGCCTCACGGGAGAACACCCGGCGCAACGGTGTCAACGCGGAGATCGGTGGAGAGATCACGCCGGCGGGCCTTCAGGAGCGGATCGTGGCCGACACGCTCCTCATCGTCGACATCGAAGGGGCAGAAGCCGACCTCCTCGACCCCGTCGCCGTGCCCGCGCTCGGGCTCGCCGACCTCCTGGTGGAGACGCACGACTTCGCCCGCCCAGGAGTCACCGAGCTGCTGGTGGATCGATTCTCGGATCGCTCGATCGACATCATCCCGCAGCAGCCCCGGGTTCCCTCCGACTTCCCGGAGCTGTCGACCCTGAGCCCGGCCGACCAGGTCCGAGCACTCTCCGAGAGCCGTCCGGATGCGAACCAGTGGTTGTGGATGCCCGCCGCCTCGCCGAGCTGATCGGGCCAATCGAGTCATCAGCGAGCGGCACGTCCGTAGACCTCGAGGAGCTCGGGACCCAGCGCCGATTCACTGGTGGCGGCCGCCAACCGATCGCAGGCGGCTCGCGAGGAGCGGGAACCCGCCGACCATCGTGACAACGCCGCGGCCAAGGCGGCCGATCCGCTCGCGACCTCACCGGCGTGGTGGCGCTCGACGAGCGGGGCTGCCCCGACCGCCGGGCTTGTGACGACGGGAACCCCGAACGCAGCCGCCTCGCCGACGACCAGGCCGTAGGGCTCGAAACGGCTCGGCACCGCCAACACGTCGATGGCAGCGAAGAACGCCCGCAGGTCCTGGAGCCGACCAAGCACGGTGACCCGACCAAGCAGGTCAACCGGGACATCGCCGGGCCCACCCGGGCCAGCAAAGAGCAGGTGCGCTGTCGGCTCGAGTCGCAGCGCATCGAACAGCTCACGAAAGCCTTTCCGCTCGTCCCACCCACCGAGGTAGCCCCAGACCGGAGCCGTCGAATCCTTCACGAAACCTGCCCGGGCTGCGTCCCTCTCTTCGTGGGACAGTTCGATCGGCTCGGGATTC
Source organism: Acidimicrobiales bacterium (assembly GCA_025455885.1). Lineage (NCBI taxonomy): Bacteria > Bacillati > Actinomycetota > Acidimicrobiia > Acidimicrobiales > Acidimicrobiales bacterium. Next base: position 258,816 of record JALOLR010000001.1, on the reverse strand, counting down.
GGGTTGGGGAGCACCCACGTCTCTCGGGGCTCGGGGTACCGCGACCGGAACTCTCCGCGCAGCAACTCGCTGCAGAAGAGGAGGCCGGGGCGCTCGCCAAGGTGGCGCAGGTACCCGCCTTCCAGAGCAGCGACCGCACGCAGCTGAGCGCCCGCAGCTGCGGACCGCAGTCCCGGACCCAACGGGAAGCTGCCCGCATCCTGCGCAGGCTTCGAGAGGTACTGGACGTGGTACACGTCCGCCAGCGCGGCGACCTGCGCCTGGAAGACGTGCACGACATCATGAGAACGACCGGCCATGGCCCGTTTCACGGTCGCCCGAGCCGCTGCCCACTGCACGAGATGGATGCGCGGTGGGACGTAGAGCCGCCGCCAGTCCACGCGGTCGCGCAGCTCGGGGTCGAGGTCACGCGCGACCACCGTCACCTCCCAGCCGTCCGCCAGTGCGGTGCGTACGGCCCATCGGGCGATCTTCCCGATACTCGACTCCCCGTCGACGTTGTTGTGAACGACGCAGAGTCGACTGCTCATAGCAAAGCCGATGCCGTCGTGCAGAACTGCTGCAGATCGCCCCACTGAACCCCGCTAGCGGACAAAGATCCCATCCATCTGGACCACCTCGTGCGACACCGGGTCGGTGTAGCCACGCGTCAGGCAGGTCGGCGTGAAACCGAGGGCGCGCAGATGGCCGACGATCTCCTCGATCAGCACCTGTCCCTCGTAAAGGGGCTGAACCGTCAGCTCGCACTCCACTGCGGCGACGCCAGCAAGCGTTGCGGTAGCCCCGGCGAGAACGTTCAGCTCATAGCCCTGCACGTCGAGCTTCAGATACACCGTGGAGTCGGCCTCCACGGGAAGGATGACGTCGTCCAGGCGACGGACTTCCGTTGCACCCCGCCATTCTCCGGCCAGGAAGCCATGCCCGAGCGCATCGTTCCTCGGTGCGAGAAGCGACGAGCTCACGGAATCAGACGTTCTATAGATCGGGAGTTCCGATGCCTCGGCTCCAAGCGCGTATGGCTCGACCGACCAGAGGGGGTCATCCAGCGACCTGGACTCGAGGACCCCCGCCGCCTCGGGTTGGGGCTCGAACGAGACGATCCGACCCGAGTAGCCATCTCGACGAAGCGATTGGGCGTACTGGCCGACGTTGGCGCCGACGTCGAGCACGAGCTCCACGCCCTTCGCTCGAAGAACCCTCAGACGATGCTGATCGAGACCGTGATACGCAGGCTCGACCCGCACTCGAGCCAGGCGGGCGACGCGCTCGATGGTCGGCCGAACCACCTGTTTCACCCGCTGTCCCACTCTGCGCCCCGAGTCACTCGGCCGGCATGGCTCTAGCGACAAGACCGTAACCCCGATCCGTCCAGCGAATGAGCTGCTCTAGATGCCAGGTTGCTGCGATTCATTGCTGAGCACCCCGCCATAGACGGCACGGACCTGGTCCGCGACGGCATCCGGAGAGAAGTCGGCCGCCCGCACCAGGCCGGCGGCTCCCAGGCGCACCCGCAACCCGGGGTCGTCGGCCAACCGGCGCAGCACCGCCGCCAGCGCCCCAACGTCGCCCGGCGGGCACAACAGCCCGTCCACCCCGTGGGTCACCACCTCGGCCGGCCCGCCGGCGTCCGCGGCCACGACCGCCAAACCGGCCGCCATCCCCTCCACCACCACCTGCCCGAACGGCTCGGGGATCACCGACGCGTGCACCAGGCAGTCCACCCCGCGCAGCACCGCGCCCACGTCGTCGACGAAGCCCAGGAACGTCACCCGCTCCCCCAGGCCGAGCTCCTCGACCAGCCCCCCCAGCTCAGCGGCGAAGGCGTCCTCGCCGAACATCGCCGACCCGGCCAACACCGCCCGTTCGTCGCCGTCGGGGAACGCCCGTGCGAACGCCCGCACGAACACGTCCTGGCCCTTCCAGGGCGCCAGCCGGCCGACCATCGCCACCGTGAACGGGCGGACCGGCGCCGACCCGCCCGGCCCGCCGTCGCCCACCGGTTCCGCGGCGTCGAACACCACCGGGCTCGGCACCACCGCCACCCCCCGATGGAGAGCGAGGGTCTCCCGCGTCGCCGCCGAGTTGGCGATCACCGCGGACGGCACCACCCTCGCCAGGGACTGCACCACCACCCGCGCCGGGGCCGGCAGGTAGTCGGCGGCGATCCGGTCACGCACGTGCCACACCACCGGCACCCCGGCCAGCCGGGCGGCCACCCCGCCGTACAGCGCGGCCTTCAACGAGTTGGTGTGCACCAGGTCCGGGCGCAGCTCCCGAAGGCGGCGCGCCAGCACCCACGTGTCACGCGCCGCGGCGAGCGCCCGGCGGGCCCCCAGCGCCGCGCCCACCTCCGCCCGCCGGGTGGTGGCCACCCCCTCGTCGAGAGCCAACACCTCCACCGTCGCCCCGACATCGCGCAGGCGCGACTCCAAGGGGCCGCGCTCGCCCAGGATCACGTGGGCGTCCACCCCCTCCAGGGCGGGCAGCAACCGGGCCAGCGCCAGCTCACCGCCGGACAGCTGGGCGCAGTGATCCACGTACACCACCCGCAGGCGCCGCTCGCCCCCCGCCACCCGGCGCAGCACCGCGTCGAACGCCGCGCCCCGCTCGGCCCAGGTGGGCACCGGCCGCGGATCGGCGTCCACCCGGCCCTCGCCCAGCACACGCGACACGGCCAGGACGAACTCGTCGCGCTCGGCGACCCGCACCGGCCCGCCGAGCCCCCGGAAGCCGGCCACCGGGGTGGCCACCGTCGGGCGCCCCACGGCCAGGCACTCGTAGGCCTTGATCGGGTCGAGGCTCTCGGTGAACGGCGACACCACGTGGGGCACCACCACCACGTCGGCGTGCTGGAGGTACCCGGGCACGTCGGCGTACGAACGCGACCCGAGCAGCGCCACCCCGGCCGACACCAGACGCGCCCGGGCGGCCTCGCCCAGGGCGTCGGGGCCCACCAGCGCCACCGCCAGCCCGGGCACCGCCCCGGCCAGCGACACCACCAGGTCGACGTCGAGGCGGTCCTCGTGCAGCGTGCCCACGTACACCGCCACCGGCCCGGCGGGCAGGTCGCGAGGGCGCGGCACCGGGGCGGTGAGGTGCTCGGCGTCGACGGCGTTGGGGATCAGCTCCAACCCCGGGGCCCCGGCGTGCGACGCCGCCAACCCCTCCGAGCACACCACCACCGCCCCCACCTCGCCGGCCAGCACCGCCTCGTCGGCCCGCACCCGGGCCGTGGCCCGCTCGCCGTCACCGGCCTCGGTCCAGTCGTCGGTCACGTCGTAGACCGCCGGCCACCCCGTCGCCGAGGCCAGACCGGCGTACGCGGGGTCGTTCACCCACAGCGTGGGGGCCACGAACCCGAGCGACCGCGCCGCGGCGCGCACCTGGCGGCGCAGCGACCGGGTGGCGAACGGGCCCGCCGCCCGAGGCCACACCTTCACGGGCTCGACGCGCACCACCCGGCCCTCACCGTCCACCGGGCGCAACCCCCGGTGATGGCGCCGGCCGCTCCCCCGGCGCAGCTCGTGCACCCGGTCGAACGGCGGCTCGACGAACAGCACCCGGCGATCGGGGTCGAGGGCCAGCAGCTCGCGCACCAGGAACTGGTTGCGCCGCCACACCTCGTCCCACGGCTCCAACGAGCACACCACCAGCCCCACCCCCGGCGCGGCGGTCGCCGGGCTGTCGAGCCCGACGGTGCCCGGATGGCGGCCCAACACCCCCAACAGGCGGGCCACCCGGGCCCGGTGCAGGGCGCGCCGCACCCCGGAGCGCGCCATCACCGCCCGGAGGGCGGCGCCCTTCAGGTTGCCCAACCGGTAGACGACCAACGAACGCCGTCCGGCGTGCTTGGCGACGAAGTGCTCGCCGCCCCGCTCGAAGTGCTCGAAGACCAGCGCCTCGACCCCCCGCTCGCTGGCCCGCCCGACGTGGCGGGCCGACATCTCCTCCGCCACCTCCACCCGCCACCCGGCGTCGAGCACCCGCCGGCACAGGTCGGCCTCCTCGCTGTACAGCCAGAACCGCGTGTCGAAACCGCCCACGGCCTCGAACACCGAACGGCGCACCATCAGACAGGCGCCGATCACGAACCCGCCCGCCCCCTCACGGCGACCCGCGCCGCCCAGACGGCGCAGGCCCAGCGCCTCGGCCCACGCCCCCACCGCCGACGGGAACGGCCAGCGCACCCGCTGCTCGGAGCCGTCGGGGCGCACCAGCCGGGGCGACAGGACCCCCAACGACGGATCCGCCGCGAACCGGGCGGCCAACGCGTCGACCGTCGCCGGCTCGACCACCGCGTCGGGGTTGAGGAACAGGATCACCTCACCGTCACCGAGGGCCGCCCCCCGGTTCGCGCCGGCCGCGAAGCCGGCGTTCACGGCCCCGGCCACCACGTGGGCGCCACAGCCGCGGGCCACCGCCGCCGAGTCGTCGTCCGAGGCGTTGTCGACCACCACCACCCGGGCATCGGACGGCAGGCCCCCCAGCGCGGCCGGCAGCAGCTCCGCCGAGTTGAACGTCACGACCACCACGTCGACGCTCACCGCGCCATCCCCGCGTACAGCTCGGCCTGGCGCCCGGCGACGGCCGCCCACGAGTAGTGCCGGGCCCGCTCGCGGCCCGCCGCGGCGAGGGCCGCCCGCAGGCCCGGGTCGTCACGCAGCTCGGCGAGGGCCCCGGCCAGCACCTCCACGTCGCCCGGGGCCACCAGCACCCCGGCATCGCCCAGCACCTCGGGCAGCGACCCGACGTCGGAGGCCACCACCGCCACCCCGGCGGCCATGGCCTCCACCGCCACCCGCCCGAACTGCTCCACCCACCCCGGGGTGGCCAGCGACGGCACCACCACCACGTCGAACCCGCCGTACACCCCGGGGAGGGCGTCGTGGTCGGCGTAGCCGACGACGCGCACCCGGTCGCCCAGGCCGAGCCGCGCCACCCGGGCCTCGACCGCCGCCCGATCGGGGCCGTCGCCCACCACCACCAGCTCCACCCCCTCGACGGCCGCCACCGCGTCGACCAGGACGCCCACCCCCTTGCGCTCGGTGAGCCGGCCCACGTAGCCGACCACCATCGGCGCGCCGTCACGAGGCGGGGCGGTGGGCGCGAACCGCTCGACGTCGACGCCGAGGCCCAGGTTCACCACCTCCCCGCTGAACCCCTTGCGCCGCAGGATGCGGCCCGCCTCGTCGTTGCACGTGTGCACCGCCACCGCCCGCCGCAACGCCCGGCGCTCGAACCACCGGAACGGCCACGGGTAGCGCTTCTCGGTGTTCTCCGCGCAGTACAGGCACACCGGCGTGCGGCCGTGGCCGGCCAGACGGGCCAGCACCAGCACCTCGGCCACCGCCAGGCTGGCCGGCTCCTCGTGGACGTCGATCACCTCGGCGCCCGACGAGCGCAACGCCCGCCACAGCGGACGGGGGTCGTACACGAACGTGAACGGGTGCGTCCCCCACGTGCGGGCGCCCACCACGTGCGCATCGGCGTCGCCGAGCTCGACGACCTCCCCGCCCTCGTCCCAGCGCCGCGCCGACACCAGCGTCACGTCCATCCCCCGGGCGGCGAGCTCGGCGTCGCGCCGCCGCCACGCCGCCACGACCCCGGAGTGGTAGATGCGCAGAACCTTCACGGGCCGCCTCGGGGAGGGCCGCGACCGGCGGCCGCGGGGAGCACCACGGACCCACCGGATCGGCACGGCCCGAGCGGCGAACACTACCGGCGGCCCGTCGTGCCACTGCTACGTTCCGGCCCGGTGAGCGCCCCCCCGTCCCCGGCCACACCGGGCGGGACGCCGCGCCACGTCGTCCACCTCGTACGCACCGACGCCTTCGCCGGCGTGGAGCGCTACGTCACCTACCTGGCGCCCGAGCTGGTGCGCCTCGGCCACGACGTGACCGTGATCGGCGGCGACCCGGCCCGCATGCGGGCCGCCCTGGCCGGCACCGGCGTGGCCCACCAGCCCTCCGGGTCGTTCGCCCACGACGTCCGGGCCCTCCTCGACGCCCGCCCCGACGTGGTCCACGCCCACATGACCGACGCCGAGGTGGCGGCGGTGGCCGCCACCGCCCGCCGACGGGTGCCGGTGGTGGCCACCCTCCACTTCGCCCGACCCCGGGGACGCGACGCCCTCCGCAGGACGCTGTGGGCCCCGCTGCCCCGACGGCTCGACGCCCAGATCGCCATCAGCCGGTTCGTGGCCGGACACGCCGGCCAGCCCGGGGCGGAGGTGCTGATCAGCGGCGTGCCGTGGACGGAGCCGGACGCGCCCCGCGAACAGGTGGTACTCGTCGCCCAGCGCCTGGAGGCCGAGAAGGACACCGCCACCGCCCTGCGGGCCTGGGCGGCGAGCGGCCTGGCCGCCGACGGCTGGCGGATGGTGGTGGCCGGCGACGGCGCGCAGCGCACCGACCTCGAAGCCCAGGCCGCCGCCCTCGGCCCCACCGGGTCGGTCACGTTCGTCGGCGCCGTCGACGACGTCCCCGCCCGGCTGGCCCGCGCCGGCATCTTCCTGGCCACCGCCACCGCCGAACCGCTCGGCCTGGCCGTCATCGAGGCCATGGCCGCCGCCACCCCCGTGGTGGCCACCGCCGCAGGCGGGCACCTCGAGACGGCGGGCGCGGCGGGCCTCGGGCACCTCTTCGCCCCCGGCGACGCCGACGCGGCCGGCGCCGAGCTGCGCCGCCTGGCCCACGACCCCGAGGCGCGGGCGGCCCACGGCGCCGCCCTGCACGCCCACTGGGCCGAGCACCTGACGCCGGCCCGTCACGCCGCCGCGGTGGCCGCCGTGTACCGGCGGGTCGGCGCCTGAGCCCTGTCCCAGCCCTGCCCGAGCGCCCCGGGATGTCGCACCCCCGCTGCTACCGTCTCCCCGGGTGAGCAGCGTGATCGCCCCCCCGGCACGCTCGTCGGGTTCGAGCGGCAACCGGGTCGGTCTGGCCCTCCTGGTGATCGGGGTCGCCGTCGCCCAGTTCGCCGTCGCCCTCGTCGCCGCCCGCGACCCCGGCAACGCCCTCCAGGTCGTCGGGGCCCTCGTCCTCCTGGCCTGCGCGGTGGCCTTCCCCCGCCTCGTCCTCGTCCTCGCCCTACCCGCCACACTGATCGCCATCCGGGTGGGGCCCGCCCGGTTCGACCTCAGCGTCTCCGACGCCGTCACCGTCCTCGGCGTCGTCGCCGCCCTGCGCTTCGTGCCGTGGCGCGACCGTCGCCTCCGCCTCGTGCTCGGCGCGCTGGCCGCCTACCTCGGCTTCCTGGCCGTCACCCTGGTGCCGAACAACGAGCTGCGCTCCGTGCTCGAGTGGGGCCACCGGGGCCTGTTGTTCGGCGGCTCGATCCTCATCGGCGTGGCCATCGTGCACAGCGGCGTGGTGCGCCCCGCCCTGCGGCTGTTCGTCCTCGGGTGCAGCGTGGTGGCCGTGCTGGCCACCCTCAGCACTCTCCGCCAGGGCTTCGCCCCCGCCGACCTCGCCTTCATCAACAAGAACCACGCCGGGCTGGTGCTGGCCGCCGCCTTCCTCGTCCTCTGGGCGGCCGCCCCGAGCCTGGCCTGGCGCCGCGAGGTGGTCGTCGGCCTGCGCGTCGTGATGATCGTGGGTCTCGCCGCCACCCAGTCGAGGGCCGCGGCCATCGGCCTGGTCGTCGCCCTCGCCGTGCGCCCCCTGCTCCAGGGCAACCGGGGCCGTCGCCGCCAGGTGTCCATCGCCCTGCTGGTGGCCTGCGCGGCGCTCATCACCGTCACCGCCGTCTCCATCAACGAGCGCGACCTCTCCCGCCCCAGCAACGAGCTCAAGTTCAACGCCATCAACACCCGCACCGACGTGCTGCGCAGCACGTGGAGCGAGGTCATCGTCGAGAACCGCCTCGTGGGTGCCGGCCTGCGGTTCTGGACCGACCCCGCCGAGCCCCGACCCACCCCTCACAACTGGGTGATCGGCGAGCTCGGCGAGGCCGGCGTCATCGGCCTCGCCGGCGTCCTCGTGCTACTCGGCGCCACCGCCCTCGCCCTGCGCCGCTCCCCCGCCCTGCTCGCCGAGCTGGCCATGCTGGCCTTCGTGCTGCGCGTCACCCAGGGCTTCGCCGACATCTTCTGGGTGGCCGGCCCCCTCACCGCGGCGCTCATCCTCACCGGGCTGGGCCTCACCGCCGACCCCGGCACCGAGGACGACGACGACGAGCGCGCGCTGATCGCCCCGGGCACGACCGGTAGCATCGGCCTCTCCCCCGTCGCCCGGCCAGGACCACCACCCCCTTGACGCTCACCGATCCCCCCACCGGCCCTCCCCGACCCGGACCGGTCGCGTACGGCGACGACCAGAACCTCCTGCGCTCCTACGTGGGCGTGCTGCAACGCCGCTGGAAGTGGGTGGTGCTCGGCCTCGTCGTCGGCCTGCTCGGCGGGCTGGTGTCGGCCATGCTGGTGAAGGAGGTGCGCGACCCCACCAGCTACTTCAGGGCCACCAACACCCTCATCGTCAACGGCGGCGACGGCAGCCTCAACGTCCCCAACCTGCAACAGACCGCCTTCCTGGTGCGCTCCGCCGACGTCGTCGAGTCGGTCACCGGCCAGCTCGGCATCAGCGCCGACACCTTCAACGACCTCGTCACCGCCACCGCCCGCAGCGACGTGCTGGCCATCGACGTCACCGCCATCTCCACCGACCCCGCCCAGGCCGTCACCCTGGCCGACACCACCGCCGCCGACCTCAACGCCTTCGTCGCCGACGACGCCCAACGCCAGTTCGCCGCCCAACGCGACGAGGTGCTCGCCGAGCTCGACGCCCTCAAGGCCCAGCGCGAAGAGCTCGAACAGCAGATCCGCGACAACCCCGACGACGCCGACCTCCTGCGCGCCGAGCAGGACTCGATCATCAACCAGTACCGCCTCACCAACGAACAGCTCACGCTGCTCGCCACCCAGGGCGGGCCGTCGGGCGGGCTGTCCACCCTCCAGTCGGCCACCCCGGTGCAGATCAACGCCACGGCCTACAACACCCGCCTCGACGCCAACCGCAACGCCCGCGGGTCCATCAACCCCGGGGTGGTCGCCGCGCCGACCGACAACCTCTCCGAGACGAACCTGGCCACCGCCACCCCGGTGTCACGCACCACCCGGATGGGCATCGGCGCCGCCGCCGGGCTGGTGATGGGCATCGTCACCGCCTTCATCGTCGAGGCGTGGGACGACCGCCTGCGCCGCCGCGACCGGGTGGAGGCCGTCACCGGGTTCCCCGTCATCGCCGAGGTGCCCGTGCTGGCCAAGAGCCAGCGCCAGTCCACCGACGTGGCCTCCGTCGACGCCCCCCGCTCCCGGGTCGCCGAGCGCTACCGGGAGGTGCGCACCGCGGTCATGTTCGTGCTGCGCGAGCACCTGCCGAGCATCGTCGGCACCTCGGGCGACTTCACCCAGGCACCGAGCCACGCCCCGGTGGTGATGATCACTTCGCCCAACCCCGGGGAGGGCAAGACCACCACCGTCGCCAACCTGGCCGGCGTGTTCGGCTCGAGCGGCATGCGCACCCTCGTCATCGACTGCGACTACCGCAAGCCCGCCATCGCCAAGTACCTGGCCCCCGTGCCCGACCTCGACCACCCCGACCAGCCGGCCGTCACCCGCCTCGACGGCGTGTGGTTCATCCCCGCGCCGCGGGGCCAGAACACCCCGGCCGACATGGTGATGCAGCTCCGGCGCACCATCGAGACGTGGCGACCGAGGTTCGACATGGTCCTGCTCGACACGCCCCCCATGCTCACCACCAACGACACCACCGACCTGCTGGCCGCCGCCGACACCGTGGTGCTGGTGCTGCGCTCCGGCCAGACCCGCACCGGGCTGGCCGAACGGGCCGCCAACGTGTTGCTGCGCTACCGGGCCGACGTGCTCGGCGTGGTGTTCAACGCCAGCAACAACAACGACGCCGACCCCTACTACGACTACTACTACAACGAGGAGTCGTCCCGGCGGGGGGCCGCCAAGAACGGCAAGGGCACCGTCGCACCGGCCACTCCGGCCACTCCGGCGAAGGACGCCGCCCCCGAGCCGGCCCCGTCGGCCGTGGCCGAGGACCGGCCGGTCGACCCCAGCACCGCCCGCTGAGCCCGTGGCCACGGCCCCGGCGTGGGGGTTCGACCTCGCCGACACCACCCGGGCGGTCCTGGCCCACGGCCTGACCGACGACCCGGCCCGGCCGCTCAGCACCCGGCCGCTCACCGACGGCGCCTGGACGGCGCTGCGGGCCGAGGTCGGCCACCACCGCCTCGACGGACTGCTGGTGGCGGCGGTCGCCGACGACGCCCTGCCCGCCACCGCCGCGCAGCGCGCCGAGGTCGCCGAGCTCGAGGTGGAGCTGACCCGCAACCGCATGTGGCACGAGCAGCGCAGCGCCGACATCGTCGACCACCTCGCCCACGGCGGGGTGGCCGTGCGCCTGTTGAAGGGCCCGGCCCTCGGCGCCCTCGACTACCCCGACCCCCAGATGCGCCCCACCCGCGACCTCGACCTGTTGGTGCACGGCGCCGACATCGACGCCACCGACCGGCTCCTCGCCGCGATGGGCGGCGTGCGCCTCGACCCCGACCCGGCGCCCGGCTACGCGGCCACCGTCGGGCGGGGGATCACCGTCGCCCTCCCCGGCGGCCTCGAGGTCGACGTCCACCGGACCCTGGTGTGGGGCCCCCTCGGCGTGCGGGTGCCCCCCGACGAGCTGTGGGAGCGCCCCCGTCCCTTCACCTACGGCCGGGCCGACCACACCACGCTGTCGGCGGAGGCCACCCTCCTGCACGCCTGCGCCCACCTCCTCGTGCTCGGCTGGCGACGAGCGCTCACCCTGCGCGACGTCGCCCAGGTGCTGGTGTCACCCGACCTCGACCCCGACCGCCTCGTGGTGCTGTCCCGGCGGTGGGGCTCCGAAGCGCTGCTCGCCGTCGGGGTGCTCATGGCGGCCCGGGAGCTGCGCCTCGACCCGGCGTCGGTGGGCCCGGGCGGGGCCGCGGCCACGGTGCTCGGCTGGGCTCACGGGTTCGTCCCCCGGTGGCGTGACCGGCTGTGGCTGCGCGTCGAACGACCCGACGACCCGATCGGCGCCCTCGAGGCGGTGGCCACCTACCTCGAGCTGCGCACCCCCGCCGAACGGGCCGTCCTGCGCCGCGCCACCCTCACCCCCGCGCCCGGCACCTACCCCTCGCCCGCCGCCCGGGCCGCCCGCGTGGCCCGGCGCACCCTCGATCGCCTACCCCGCCCCGGGACGCGAGCCGCGGTCTGACGAGGCGCAGTCCGCCCGGCGCTGCTCCGTCACCCGCCGCCCGGGCGACCCCCCGCACCCTCGCCGCCGACCCCGGGCCCGACCGCGGGCCGCGGCCGGAGCCGTCGACCGCTTCAGACCGACGCCGCGGCCCGGACCTCGACCGGCACCGCCTCGACCAACGCGGCCATGGCGTCGAGCAGGCCTGCCGGCGGATCGGGGTCGACGGGCGTGGCGGCCATCACCGCGGCCAGCGCCTCGACCGGGCCGACCGCGCCCGGTGCGGCCCCGTCGGCGAGCACAGGATCGTCGTCGAGCACGCCGAGGCCCACGAGGTCGACGGCGGCCGCCACCGGCCGGCCCCCCGGGGGTGCCACCGCCACCAGACGCCGATGGGCGACGTCGAGCTCGACCGCCGAACAGCCACCCGGGTCGCCGCCGACCACCACCACCGCCCCGGCGCCGTCACGCACCACCCGCCCGGCCAGCGTGACCGACACGAACAGAACCCCGGCGGCGGCGTCCGCGGGCGGGGCGGCGGCGTCGCCGCGATCCTCGGCCAGGCCAAGAGCCCGCAGGCGGCGCACCACGTCGACGGTGTCGCGCTCCAGCGCCCCCCGGGCCGGGTCGGCGGGCCCCACGGCGGCCACCACCACCTCACCGACCGAGCGACCGTCGAGGGCCGCCCACAGCGCCGCCCCGGCGGGAGTCAGCTCGTGGAGGACCCGACCGACCGGCTCCCACAGCACCGGGATGCCGGCCACCTCGCTGTAGCGCACGCCCGGGCACGGCACCACGCGTGATCCGAGCGTGACCGGCTCGAGCAGCCTCGGGCCCCGGTCCCCGTCGGCCATCGGGCTCGCGTCCACCGGACCACGGTACCGCCAGTCCCACGTGGGTCCCGAGGAACCGTCAGGGCGGACTCGCCGGGAGGGGTGGTGATGCGGCGGGCCGATCAGCCGGCCTCGGGCCAGACCCACGGGTCGGGCGCCGACGGTGGAGGGCGCCGGCGATGATGACGGACGACCAGGTCGACCACCCGGGCCCGCACCATCCGATCGAGCTCGTCGACGGAGGGCTCCGGCTCCCCGCTCCCGGCATCGTGCTCGTGCTCGCCCTCGACCTCGTGTTCGTGCTCGTGCTCACCGGGCCCGACGACCCGCTCGCCCTCACCGGGGACAGGGGTCGCCGCATCCACGCCGGGCGCGACCGCCGCCGGGCCGGACACCCCGGTCTCGGGGAGCACGGGGAACACGGGGAGCTCGGGGATCAGGCCGCGACGACGGGGGTGGTGCAGCGGCAGGGGCGACGGTCGACGCCGTCGCGGCGGTGGGCTGGCGAGGGTCGTGCCGTCGGGTCGTCGGAACACCAACGTGGCGTCGGGCTCGAGGGTGAGGTCCCACCCCTGGCGGTGGACCACCCCGTGGTGGGCGGCACACAGCCCGGCGAGGTTGGCGAGGTCGGTGGCCCCACCGTGCTCCCAGTGGCGGAGGTGGTGGGCGTGGACCCAGGCGGTGGGCGCGTCGCAGCGCGGGAACCGACAGCCCCGGTCGCGGGCCACCATGGCGTCGCGCAGGTCCGGTGAGGCGAGCCGGACGTCTCGACCCCGGTCGATCACCTGCCCGTCGGCGACGAGCAACCGGTGCACCAGCGTGCCCTCGGTGAAGAGGGTGGCCAGGCTGGCGGCACGCAGCGGATGACCGTCGTGGTCGACCGGGACGCCGGCGGCATGCGCCAGGGCGTCGCGGAAGAGGCCCTCCTCGACCACCGTGACCGACCGGGCGGCGAGGAAGCGCTCGAGGTCGTCGGCGGTGGCGATGCCGAGGCCGCGCAGCGACCCGGCGATCAGGTCGTCGGGATCGATCGTGACCGCCACGTGGGGGTGCTGGCGGGCGGGGCGGGCACCGGGCGCCGCGAAGTGGTCGCAGAAGAAGCGCACCACCGTGGTGAACGCCTCACCGCAGCGCTCGCGGGCGGTGCGGATCTCGCCCGGCTCGTCGGGGCGCTCGGCCACCCGCAGCGCCGTCTCGGTGAGGGCCGCGGTGTCGGGGTCGAGCTCGCCGTCGAGCACGGCCCGCCCGTCGAGGGTGCGCGAGACCGACAGGCCCGAGCGGGCGGCCCCGGCCCCGTGGCCGTCGACGACGGCCTCGGCCCGGACCACCCAGTCGCGCACGGCCCGGGCGGTGTCGGCCACCGACAGGGCCACGAGGTACGGCGAGACCTCGGCGTCGTGGGCGCCGTAGAGGTCGACCAGCGGGGCGGGCACCCGACGGACGACGACCTCGACCTGGGCGGCGGACACCTCCCCGTCGAACCACGAGGCGGCGAGCGCCGGCCACGCCGCCAGGCGAGCGGCCCGGACGGCCAGGCGCTTCGCGTCGGCGTCGGACACGCCCTGGGCCTTCAGCCAGCCGACCGGCGAGCCCCACCCCTCCACCCGGTGCAGGCCCCGGCTCAGGAAGCCCGACAACGCCGCGCACAACCGGGCCTCGAGCCGCTCACGCGCCACCAGCAGCTCGCCGACCGCCACCGCGGTGGGGTCGGGCTCGACCGCCTCGATGGCGTGGTGCAACTCGTGCCACTCGTCGCACCCGCTGCGATCGGCCTCGATTCCCATGGCTGAAGTATATCGAACACCAGTACGCACGTCAACGAGAACCACAGAAATTCATTGAGGAATCCGGCGGCGTCTGGCCATCGCCCCGCCGTGCCGGAGAGCGGCGCCAGACTGATGCCGTGACCGCCGCCCACCGACCGACCCCGGCCGTCGCCATCGCCCACGACTACCTCACCCAGCGCGGGGGCGCCGAACGGGTGGTGCTCTCGCTCACCCGCGCCTTCCCCGACGCCGAAGTCCACACCGCCCTCCACGACCCCGCCGGCACGTTCCCCGAACTGGCCGACGTGACCGTGCGCACCGCGCCGATCGACCGCATCGGCCTCCTGCGCCGGCACCACCGCCTCGCCCTGCCCGTCCTGGCCCCCACGTGGTCGACCACGACGATCGACGCCGAGGTGGTGGTGTGCAACACCAGCGGGTGGGCCCACGGGGTGCGCACCACCGGCGCCAAGGTGGTGATGTGCCACGCCCCGGCCCGATGGCTGTACCAGACCGACGCCTACACGGCGGAGTCGTCGGCGGCCACGAAGGCCATGCTGGCGGTGCTCGGGCCACCGCTGCGGCGCTGGGACCAACGGGCAGCTCGCAGCGCCGACCTGTACCTGGCCAACTCCTCACGCGCCCGCCAGCTCGTGCGCGACGCCTACGGCATCGACGCCGACATCGTGCACCCGCCCCACAGCATCGACGTCGACGGCGAACGCACCCCCGTGCCCGGCCTCGACCCGGGCTTCTTCCTGTGCGTGTCACGCCTGTTGCCCTACAAGCACGTCGACGTGGCGGTGGCGGCGTTCGCCGCCCTTCCCGCCGAGCGCCTGGTGGTCGTCGGCGAAGGGCCCGACGACGCCCGCCTCCGAGCCATGGCCGGACCCAACGTCACCTTCCTCGGACGGGTGAGCGACACCGAGCTGCGCTGGCTCTACGCCGAGGCCGAGGCGCTCGTCGCCCTCGGCGTCGAGGACTTCGGCCTCACCCCGGTGGAGGCGGCGGTGTTCGGCACGCCCTCGATCGTCGTGCCCTTCGGCGGCTACCTCGACACCGTCGCCGACGCCGTCAACGGGGTGCACCTCACCGGACGCACCCCGGACGCGCTCGTCACCGCCGTCGACCGACTGCGGTCCCTCACCCTCGACGAGGCGACCGTCACCGCCTCGGCCGAACCGTTCTCCGAGGCCGTCTTCACCGAACGCATCCGCGGCCACGTCGACGCGCTGGCCTCCGCCACGCGCCCCTGAGCAGCCCGGTCGCCACGACCGGGCTGCTACCGTCGCCGGTCGTCGCGGGTGTAGCTCAATGGCTAGAGCCCCTGCCTTCCAAGCAGGCTATGCGGGTTCGATTCCCGTCACCCGCTCCACCCACGGTCGCGAGCCGTCCGGTCCCACCTGCCCGTCAGCGTCGGGCGCGCCACCATCGGAATGTCGACCGGCATATGCCCCAGGGGGTATGGTGCCGAGGACCCCATCGAAGGAGAGCACCATGATCCGCAAGCTCGCAGTCGCCCTCGCCGCCGCGGCCCTGCTCGGCCTGAGCGCCGCACCCGCCGGTGCGGCGCCGGCCAACCCGCAGATCTCGTTGACCAAGACCGTCACCACCGAAGCCGGTGTCTGCGGCTCCGAGAGCTCGATCGAGGTCGAGGCCGGCACGACCGTCTACTACTGCTACACGGTCACCAACACCGGCAACGTGCCCTTCGGCTTCCACTCCCTCACCGACGATCAGCTCGGCCCGCTCTTCTCGGACCTCGAGTACGACCTCCAGCCCGGCGCCTCGGTGAGCACCGTCGCCGCCGGCCTCACCGTCGAGGCCACCATCACCGAGGACACCGTCAACGTGGGCACCTGGACGGCCTGCAACGCGCCGGAGCAGCAGGTGCCGGTCGAGGACGCGTCCGCACCCCAGCAGGCGAGCCCCGCCTGCGTCGAGGTGCTCACCGCCACGGCCACCGCCACCGCCCAGGTCACCGTCGCCGTCACGCCGCCGGAGCCCGAGCCCGAGCCCGAAGCGGCGGCCGCCACCGCCTCCCCGGCGGTCGCCGCCGTCGGCACCCCCCGCTTCACCGGCTGACGCACTCCCCGCACGACCCGCTCGACGACCGGTGCCCGCCCTCCGGGGCGGGCACCGTCGCGTCGGCAGCCATCGTGACGAAGGCCTCTGGGCACCGCCGCCCCGTGCGTCCACGCTCGAACCGAGAAGGAAGGTTCGCCGACGAGCGGTCGCTCTCGGCACAGCGGCCGCGGAGACGGAGGCACGATGAAGCGCCCGGTCACCGCAGCGGTGGTGCTGGTCGTGCTGACCCTGCTGGCGTCGGCGTGCATGAGCCCGTTCCAGGGCAACCTCTCCGGGCCCAGGGTGGCGATCCTCAGTGACTCGCTGCTCTACGACCCGACCGGTGCGCATCTCGAGTTCTTCCTCGGCGACACCCACCAGACGAGTCGGCTGGCCGTCTGCGGGGCCAAGTCCTACGAGATGGTGCAGGCGGCGCGCGACTGGAACAACGCCGTCGACATCGCGGTCATCAGCCTCGGCACGAACGACGCCTGCGCGATCACCAACGCCGGCCAGACCGTCGCCAACACCTACGACAACGGCTACACGCCGATCCGCGACGCGTTCTCGAACGCCTCCTGCATGGTCTTCCTCACCCTCGACGAGCAGATGCCCGGCATCCGCCCAGGGGTCAACAAGACGCTCAACGACTGGTGGCGGACCCACGCCCTCTACTGGCCCGACCGGTACCGCCTGGCCGACTGGAACCTCACCATCGCCTACTTCGGCGGCTGGACCTCCATGACCGTCGACGGGGTGCACCCCAACGCCTTCGGCTCCGTGGTCATGGCCGAGATCGTGGAGGCCCAGGTCAACCAGTGCCCGGTCGGCTGAGACCCCGTCCGCTGAGCGCGGCGACGCCGGCCACCGGGTCCTGACCACCCGCCACGGCGGGCGTGCCTACGATCCCCGGCGACGATCCGACCGGATCCGACGAGGGGGACACCATGGCGATGTTCGGGCTCCGATTCGACCTGCGCGTGCCGGACTTCGCGCCCGGCACCGTGGCCGAGCGCTACCGGGCCGCGGTGGACATGGCCGAGTGGGCGGAGCGCAACGGGGCGCTGTTCGTCGGCGTGTCCGAACACCACGGCTCCGCCGACGGCTACCTGCCGAGCCCGCTGCCGGTGGCGGCGGCGATGGCGGCGCGCACCAGCACCATCGCCCTCAGCGTCGCGGCCATCATCGCCCCCCTCCACGACCCCCTCCGCCTCGCCGAGGACATCGCCGTCGTCGACCTGCTCAGCGGCGGCCGGCTGAGCGTGATCGTGGCCAACGGCTACGTGCGCAGCGAGTTCGACATGTTCGACGTGCCCATGTCCGAGCGGGCGGCGCGCACCACCGAGACGGTGAAGGTGCTCAAGCAGGCGTGGACCGGCGAGCCCTTCGAGCACCGGGGGCGCACGGTGCAGGTCCTCCCGAGGCCCACCAACCCCGGGGGCCCGGCGGTCATCCTCGGCGGTTCGTCCGACGCCGCGGCCCGGCGCGCCGCCCGCATCGCCGACGGCTACCAGCCCTCCACCCCCGACTCGTGGCCGGCGTACCGCGACGAGGTGATCGCCCTCGGCCGCCCCGACCCGGGACCCCACATGGGCGGCAGCACCGCCACGGTGTTCGTGGCCGCCGACCACGACGAGGGCTGGGCGACCCTCGCCCCCTACGCCATGCACGAGGTGAACGCCTACGGCGCCTGGGCCGAGGCGGCCGGCCTCGACACCGGCTACGAGACCTTCGACGACCCCGACGCCCTGCGCGCCGACGGCCGCTACCGGGTGGCCACCCCCGACGAGCTGGTGGCCGAGCTGACCGAGGCCGGCGACCTGGGCTTCTTCGTGCTGCACCCCCTCCTCGGCGGGCTGCCGCCCGAGACGGCCTGGGAGAGCCTGCACCTGCTCGAGCACGAGGTGCTCCCCCGCCTCTGACCACGGGGTCCCTCGACAGCGGACCCCCGCCGTGGCAGAATTAGCGTCCTGGGACGCAATCGCGTCCGTCCGGAGGGGGACCCATGACCACCACCCACACCGACGTCGTCGCCGAGAAGGACCCCAGCGAACGCCTCGGGGCCATCCGCCGCGAGGTCGTCCCCGGCATCCGCATGGGCCCCGCCACCCACCTCGCCGCCGAACGCGAGCGCCTCGCCGGGCTCACCTGGCAGCACTTCGAGGCCCGCCCCCTCGGCGCCACCCTCGGCGCCGAGCTCCACGGCATCGACCTCACCACCGAGCTGAGCGACGAGGCCATCGCCGAGATCCGCCAGGCCCTCTACGACTACAAGGTCCTGTTCTTCCGCGACCAGCCCCTCACCGCCGAACGCCACGTCGCCTTCGCGGCCCGGTTCGGCGAGCTCGAGATCCACCCCTTCATCCCCGGCAACCCGGGACGTCCCGAGCTGGTCCGCTTCGAGAAGACCGCCGAGGTGGGCGGCTACGAGAACAGCTGGCACCACGACGTCACGTGGCGCGAACGCCCGTCGATGGGCGCCGTCCTCCACGCCGTCGAGGTGCCGCCCTCAGGGGGCGACACCCTCTTCAGCGACATGTACGCCGCCTACGAATCGCTCGACGACGAGACCCGGGCCCTCGTCGACACCCTCCACGCCCGCCACGACTTCATGAAGGCGTTCGGCCACAACGTCCCCGACGACCGCAAGGCCGAGATGCGCGCCACCTACCCGGTGGTCGAGCACCCCGTCACGATCACCCACGAGGGCACCGGCCGAAAGCTCCTCTACGTCAACCGCGTGTTCACCGACGGCATCGTGGGCATGGACCCCGACGAGAGCGCCGCCCTCCTCGAACGCCTCTACCGCGAAGCCGAGACCGTCGAGCACCAGGTGCGGTTCCACTGGGAGGACGACTCGGTGGCGTTCTGGGACAACCGGGCCGTGCAGCACTACGCGGCCAGCGACTACTGGCCGGCCCGCCGGGTCATGGAGCGGGCCAGCATCCAGGGCGGACGCCCCCAGGCCTGAGCTCAGGCCTCGGGCGTCGAGGCCCCCTCGCGGGCCGCCCGCCGGGCGGCGTCGGCGGCGTTGACCCGCTTCATGGTGCCGAGCGGATCGGCCTTGAACGCCTCGACCGAGCGCTGGTGCCCGGCGAGGGCCTGGAACTCCGACCCCGCCCGGATGGCCGAGCGCACCCCCATGATGTCGGCCTGGCGGTGCACGAGGCGCTTGTTGATCTGGGCCAGGTCGGTCTCCACGCCCGCCACCCGCTCGGCGATGTCGAGCACCGCGTCGTCGAGGTCGGCGGCCGGGAAGGCCCGGTTGGCCCACCCGAGGGCCACCGCCTCGGCCCCGGTGAGGTCGTCGCCGAGCAACATGATCTCCATCGCCCGGCGCATGCCCAGCAGGGGCGTGTGGTACTGCCAGTCCGGCGGCGAGGCCACCCGCACGATGGGGTAGCCGATGCGGGCGTCCTCGGCCACGTAGACCAGGTCGCACGCCTGGGCCAGCTCGGTGGCCCCGGCGATGGCGTAGCCGTGCACCTGGGCGATGACCGGCTTGGCCATGTCCCAGAACGCGAACCAGTTCTCCGTGACGTGGCGCGACCAGTTGCCGTCACCGGGCGACGTGTGGAACGGCGGCTCGGCCATCAGGTCGCCACCCAGGTCGTAGCCCGCCGAGAAGCACGGCCCCGACCCCCGCAGCACCGTGACCCGCACCTCGGGGTCGAGGTCGTGGGCGGCCAGCGCGTCGAGCAGCTCGGCGCGCATCGGCGTGGAGATGGCGTTGCGCTTGTCGGGGCGGTTCAGGGTGACCCGGGCCACGAACTGCGCCGGCCGGTCGACCTCGATCAGCTCGTAGGTCACGATCCCACCTCCATCTGGTCGCGGGTGCCGGCCAGCTCGGCGAGCAGGTCGAGACCCTCGGGCTGCTCGGCGCGCACGATGAGCCCGGTCAGCCCGGAACGGGTCCACGGCTCCCAGCGGGCCCGGATGCGCTGCTCGGACCCGATCAGCGCCCCGTCGTCGTGGTACTCGTCGGGCACGGCCGCCACCGCCTCCTCGCGGCGGCCGGCCCGCCACAGCTCCTGGATGCGGGCCGCCTCGTCCGGGAACCCCCGGCGGGCCATGGCCTCACGGTGGTAGTTGTGCGTCTCGCTGCCCATGCCGCCCACGTACATGGCGGTCAGCGGCTTCATGGCGTCGAGGGCGGCCTGCACGTCGTCGGTGAACACCACGCTCACCCCGCCGAACACCTCGAAGCCGTCGGGCCGCTCGCCCCGCCGCGCGAACCCGGCTTCGAGAGCGGGCCCGTACACCTGGGGGCCGTCGAACCCCCACCCCATCGGCAGCATCCCGTCGGCCACCTCCGCGGAGAGCTCGGTGTTGCGGGGCCCGCCGGCGGCCAGCCAGATCTCGATCTCCCCCGCCGGGTGCAGGATCGACTTCAGCGCCTTGCCCTGACCCAGGGTGCGGGGCCCGTCGTAGGGCAACGGGAACTCGGGGCCCTCGTTGGTGAGCGGCTCGCGGGCGATGACCTTGCGCATGATGGCCACGTACTCGCGCAGACGCCGGTTCGGGTTGCCCCACGGCTGGCCGTACCAGCCCTCCACGATCTGCGGGCCCGACACCCCGAGGCCGATGATGACCCGGTCGCCACCGGCGAGGGCGTCGATGGTGAGGGCGTGCATGGCCGTCGCCGCCGGCGTGCGGGCGGCGATCTGCACGACCCCGGTGGCCAGCTTGATGCGGTCGGTGACCGCGGCGAGGTACGCGAGGGGCGACAGGGCGTCGGAGCCGTACGCCTCGGCGGTCCACACCGAGTGGTAGCCGAGCGCCTCGGCACGGCGCACGTCGTCGACGGGCACGTCCATGGTGGCGCCGCGGTAGAGGTCGAGACCGAGGGCGAGCTTCATGGCGGCGAGTCTCGCGCAGCACCCGCGTGACCTTCTCCCCTTCCCGGACCGGCCGCCGCGGCCCATGATGGACCCAGTGACGAGAGCCCACCCGACCACCGAGACGCCCCCCACCGGGCACGGTCGACCCGAGCGCGTCGTGATGGACGGCAACGAGGCCGCCGCCCGCGTGGCCTACGCGCTGTCCGAGGTCGTGGCCATCTACCCGATCACCCCCGCCTCGGCCATGGGCGAGCACGCCGACGCGTGGAGCAACGACGAGCGCCCCAACCACTGGGGGGCGGTGCCCCGGGTGGTGGAGATGCAGAGCGAGGCCGGCGCAGCCGGCACCCTCCACGGGGCGGCCACCACCGGGGCGCTCACCACCACCTTCACCGCCTCCCAGGGCCTGTTGTTGATGCTGCCCAACCTGTTCAAGGTGGCCGGTGAGCTCACCCCCACCGTCATCCACGTCGCGGCCCGCACCGTCGCCACCCACGCCCTGTCCATCTTCGGCGACCACAGCGACGTGATGGCCGCCCGCACCACCGGCATGGCCCTGCTGTGCGCGTCGTCGGTGCAGGAGGCCCACGACTTCGCGGCCGTCGCCCACGGGGCCAGCCTGCGCAGCCGGGTGCCGTTCCTGCACTTCTTCGACGGGTTCCGCACCAGCCACGAGCTCGGCCCCGTCGACCTGCTCGACACCGACGACCTCGACGCGATGCTCGACGACGACGCCCTCGCCGCCCACCGGGCCCGGGGCCTCTCCCCCGACCACCCCGTGCTGCGCGGGTCGGCCCAGAACCCCGACGTGTTCTTCCAGGCCCGCGAGGCCTCCAACCCTTTCCACCGGGCCGTCCCCGACACCGTCGCCGAGCTGTTCGCGGTGCTCGCCGAGCGCACCGGTCGGCGCTACGGCCTCGTCGACTACGAGGGCGCTCCCGACGCCGACCGGGTGATCGTGGTGATGGGCTCGGCCACCGGGGCGGTGAGCGAAGCCGTCGACGCGCTGCGGGCCCGGGGCGAGGACGTCGGCGTGCTCACCGTGCGCCTCTACCGGCCGTTCCCCGCCGACGCCCTCGTCGCCGCCCTCCCGCCGTCGGTCACGTCCGTGGCCGTGCTCGACCGCACCAAGGAGCCCGGCGCGGTGGGCGAGCCGCTCTACACCGACGTCGTGGCCGCCCTCGCCGAGGCCCGGGCCGACGGCCGCCTGGCCGACGTGCCCCGCGTCATCGGCGGGCGCTACGGGTTGTCGTCGAAGGAGTTCACCCCGGCCATGGCCGCCGCGGTGTTCGCCGAGCTCGACGCCGAGCGGCCCCGCAACCACTTCACCGTCGGCATCGTCGACGACGTCTCCCACACCAGCCTGCGCGTCGACCCCACCTTCGACACCGACGCCGCCGACCTGCGCGCCGTGTTCTACGGCCTCGGCAGCGACGGCACCGTGAGCGCCAACAAGACCGCCGCCAAGCTCATCGGGGAGGACACCGACCGCCACGTGCAGGGCTACTTCGTCTACGACTCGAAGAAGTCGGGGTCGGTGACCGTGTCGCACCTCCGGGTCTCCGACCGCCCGATCCGCTCCACGTACCTCATCAGCCGGGCCGGATTCGTGGCCTGCCACCACACCGACCTCCTCGAGCGCCTCGACGTCCTGGCGGTGGCCGAGCCCGGCGCCACCGTGCTGGTCAACGCCCCGTGGGCCCCCGACGAGGTGTGGGACCACCTGCCCGCCGAGGTGCAGGCCGAGGTCGTCGAGCGGGACCTGCGCCTCTGGGTGGTCGACGCCCACCAGGTGGCCCGGCAGGCCGGGCTGCCCGGCCGGGTGAACGCCGTCATGCTCCCGGCGTTCTTCGCCCTCTCCGGGGTGCTCCCCCTCGATCGCGCCCTCGCCGAGCTCAAGGCCGGGTTCGCCAAGGCCTACGGGGGCCGCGGCGGCGACGTGGCCGCCCGCAACGACGCCGCCGTCGACCTCGCCCTCGGCGCCCTCCACGAGGTGCCCGTGCCCGACGCCGTCACCACCACCCGGCACCGCCGGCCCCCGGTACCCGACCACGTCCCCGAGTTCGTCGCCCGCGTCACCGCGGTGATGCTCGCCGGCGAGGGCGACCGCCTCCCGGTGAGCGCCCTGCCCGTCGACGGCACGTTCCCGGTGGGCACCGCCCGCTACGAGCAGCGCCGCCTCGCCCACGAGCTGCCGATGTGGGAGCCCGACCTGTGCGTCGACTGCGGGCGCTGCGTGATGGTCTGCCCCCATGCCGCCATCCGCATGAAGGCCGAGCCGCCCGAGGTGTTCGCGGCGACCCCCGGCGCCGACGCCCTCGACACCAAGCCGTTCCGGGCCCGGGGCCTCGACGGCCACCTCCTCACCATCCAGATCGCCCCCGACGACTGCACCGGGTGCGCGGTGTGCGTCGACGTGTGCCCCGGCCACGCCAAGGACGACCCCGCCCACCGGTCGCTCACCATGGTCGACGCCGAGACGCGCCGCGACCTCGAACGACCCCGGTGGGAGGCGTTCCTCGACCTGCCCGAGCTGCCCCGCACGGCGCTGGCCCACGACACCGTGAAGGGCGCGGCGGTCCTGCGGCCGCTCTTCGAGTTCTCCGGAGCCTGCGCCGGGTGCGGCGAGACGCCCTACCTGCGCCTGCTCACCCAGCTCTTCGGCGACCGGGCGATGGTCGCCAACGCCACCGGGTGCTCGTCGATCTACGGCGGCAACCTGCCCACCACGCCGTGGGCCAGCGACGGGGAGGGCCACGGCCCGGCGTGGGCCAACTCCCTGTTCGAGGACAACGCCGAGTTCGGCCTCGGCCTGCGCGTCGCCGTCGACGCCGCCGCCGACCTGGCCCGCTCCGAGCTGGCCGCCCTCGCCGACGACCTCGACCCCGAGCTCGTCGAGCGGCTCCTGACCGCCGACCAGCACGACGAGACCGGCATCGCCACCCAACGCGCCGCGGTGGCCGAGCTCGCCACCCGCCTCGACGAGCTGCAACGCACCCGGGCGGGCAGCGAGACCGCCCGCCGGGCCCGCATGCTGGCCGGCGTGGCCGAGCACCTCGTGCGGCGCAGCGTCTGGATCGTCGGCGGCGACGGCTGGGCCTACGACATCGGCTCGGGCGGACTCGACCACGTGCTGGCGTCGGGCGCCGACGTCAACGTCCTCGTCCTCGACACCGAGGTGTACTCCAACACCGGCGGGCAGTCCTCCAAGGCCACCCCCCGCGGCGCCGTCGCCAAGTTCGCCACCGGCGGCAAGCCCACCGCCAAGAAGGACCTCGGGCTCGTGGCCATGAGCTACGGCAACGTCTACGTCGCCCAGATCGCCATGGGCGCCAACGACCTCCAGACGGTGAAGGCCCTCACCGAGGCCGAGGCGTGGCCCGGGCCGTCGCTCGTCATCGCCTACTCGACGTGCATCGCCCACGGCATCGACATGTCGACGTCGATGACCCACCAGAAGGACGCCGTGCGCAGCGGGTACTGGCCCCTGTTCCGCTACCACCCCGGGGCGGGCGAGCACGAGCACCCGTTCCGCCTCGACGCCCACGACCCCACCATCGACCTCGCCGAGTTCACCTCCACCGACGGCCGCTTCGCCGGGCTGGCCCGCAGCGACCCGGAGCGCTCACGGCGCCTGCTGGCCCTCGAGGGCGAGGACGTGGCCGAACGCTGGCGGCTCTACCACCAGCTCGCCGAGATGGAGCGCACCGCCCCGGGCGCGGACGCCGAGGACGGCGGCGACCGGGAGGACGGCGACGACGGGGACGGCAGCCCCGTGGAGCTGCCCCACCGCTGATCGGCTGATCGGCCGACCGGCGCGGCGGTCAGGCGTGGGTGGCGAGGCGGTCGGGCACCCGTTCGGCGAGCACCGCGCCCAGGCCCGACACCACGATGGTGAGGCCGAACACCGCCACCAGCCCCGGGCCCTCCGTGCCGGCGACGGCCACCCCGGCGGCCACCAACACCCCGGCCACCCCCGTGCCGAGCGCGGTGCCCAACCCGTCGGAGAGCTGGAGCGACGACGTGGCGGCACCCTCGCGACCCGACTCGGCCGCCGACAGCGCCGACACCGACAGCGGCGAGTAGGCCAGGCCGATGCCCAACCCGGCGACCCCCCAGGCCGCCAGCGACACCGCCACCGGCACACCCGGGAGCATCGCCGCCAGGGTGGCGGCCGCCCCGCCGGCCAGCACCAGCATGCCGACGCGCACCAACCGGCGCGGCCCCACCCGGTACACGTAGCGGTCCTGCACCCACGAACCGGCGGTCCAGACGACCGCCGCGGCGGTGAGGGCCAGGCCGCCCACGACGGCGCTCGCCCCCTTCACCGCGGTCAGGGCCAGCGGCACGAAGGCGTTGCTCGTGAAGAACGCGAACGTCAGCACCCCGCGGGTGGCCACGATGCCGGGCAGACCGGCCCGGGCCCGGGCCGTGCCGGGAGGTGTGAGGGCGAGGAAGGCGGGGACGGCCAGCACCGCGCCCACGACCACCATCGGCACCGCCAACCAGACCGAGCCCGCGCCCAACCCGGCCAGCACCAGCGCGGCGCCCACCGCCACGGCCAGCGCCCGCAGCACCGGCGTCGGCCCGGACGCCGCGGCGGCGCTGGCCGGCAGCGCCCGCACCCCGCCGAGGGCCATGACCCCGATGGCCAGGGTGATCGGTGCCAGGCCGAGGAACACCCACCGCCACCCGAGCGCGTCGCCCACCAACCCCGCCGCCGCCGGGCCGAGCAGCCCCGGCACGACCCACGCCGTGGAGAGCAGGGCGAACATCCGCGGGCGCTCTCGAGGCGGGTAGCCGCGGGCGATGCACACGTAGGCCATGGCCACCATCGCCCCGCCGCCGAGGCCCTGCAGGACCCGCCCCACGACGAGCACCGCCATGCCCGGCGCCAGGCCCCCGACCACCAGCCCGACGAGGAACAGCACCAACCCCACCGTGAACGGCACGGCCGGCACCGTGCGGTCGGCGGCCCGCCCGGCCACCACGAGGCCGACCAGGTTGCCGAGGAAGAAGCCGCTGAACACCCACCCGTACAGCCACAGGTCGCCGAGGTCGGTCTCGACGAGAGGCATCACCGTCGACACGGCCAGCGACTCGAAGGCCACCGCCGTGACCACGGCGATCAGCCCGGCGGTGAGGAGGCGCCGCCCGGGGCGCCACACCCCGGGCGCGACCGTGCCCCCCGCCACGGGGGCGAGGGGCACGTCATCGGGGTGCAGGTCGCTCACCGGCTCAGGGTAGAGCCGCGCCGGCGGCGTGCTGCAGGGCCGGCCTCAGGCGGTCTGGACGACCGGCCCGCGGTACTGGTCGGTGCCGAAGCCCAACAGGATGAAGAAGATGAACGGCAGGAGCCACAGGCCGACGCCGTACCCGGCGCCCTTGCCGAAGCTCTTGGCGATGTCCATGCACAGGATCAGCCACATGATGATGTTCACGAAGGGGATGAAGAAGAGCACGACCCACCACGTGGGCCGGCCGGTGGCCTTCAGGAACGGGATCGTGCCGATCGGGAAGCAGATCAGCCACAGCAGCGCCCAGGCGCCGGGCTGACCGGTCTTGTCGATGGTCTTCCAGATGCCGGCGAGGGCGACGAGGGCGACGACGAGGTAGACGACGAGCAGGACGACGGTCCCCGCGCCACCCCCGTCGGAACTGGTGGAGGTCTCCACCTGGGCCAAGAGGTTCATCGTGTCCTGCTCCCTGGTCGTTGGTTGGGTGCGCGACGCAACGTAGTGCCCGCCGCCCGCGGAGATGAGGATGATCACCCGCGCAGATGGGAAGGGGTCCGACCGGCCGGGCCGTTAGCCTCGCGACGCGCCCCTGTAGCTCAACTGGACAGAGCAGCCGGTTTCTACCCGGCAGGTTCCGGGTTCGACTCCTGGCGGGGGCACACGACGCACGGGACCGGTTTCGTCGGTCGCCGACCCGCCGCCTATGCTGGCCAATCCCATGGTGGCCGTAGCTCAGCTCGGTTAGAGCGCCAGGTTGTGGCCCTGGAGGTCGGGGGTTCAAGTCCCCTCGGTCACCCCACGGTGGTGGTGGCGGCCCGCCCCGGCGGGTGGCCACCGCCCCCACCGCAGCGCCGTACACTCGTCAGTCCCCACACGCGCCTCTAGCTCAATGGCAGAGCAACGGACTCTTAATCCGCAGGTTCTGGGTTCGAATCCCAGGGGGCGTACCAGGTGAACACCAGGCCGGCCCGGGTCCCGCACCCGGGCCGCCGTCGTTGCGGTGACAGCCCGCTCAGCCGACCGTCGCGACGGCGGAAGCGCTAGAGGCGGATCACCGTCGCAGGAAGACCGAGGCGCCGTGCCGACGGCCAGCGGCGGTCGGTGGTGACGAGGCGGTCGGCACCCTCGGCGACGGCGGTGGCGATGACGAGCGCGTCGGGGAGCCGGAACGGACGATGGCGGGCCCGCAGCTCAGCCGCCGTCACCGCGATCTCGACGCGGAGGGGGACGACGACGATCGGGAGGCGGTCGAACAGGTCGAGCACGACCTGCACCGCCTCCGACCCACGCCTCGCCGGGCCGACGAGGCACTCCGCCACCGCCGAGGCAGCCATCGCCAGGCGGTCCCCGTCGCGAACGGCCTCGTCCAGGAACGCCCGGGCGGACCCGTGATGGGCATCATCGCCGTCGAGGAACCCGATGAGCACCCCGGCGTCGAGGTGGGTCAGTCCCACTCGGCACGCAGCTCGTCGAGCTCGTCGCGTCGGTAGGCGCCGGTCATGGTGCCGGCGAACGCCCCGAGGACGTCGTCCTCGCGCTCGAGCACGACGCGACCCGGCCCGTCGGCCCGGGCGACGACCCGCTCGCCGCGCTCGAGACCGGCCGCCCGAAGGGCGGCGGCCGGAATGGTGATCTGGTTCTTGGCGCTGATCCGCGTCGTACCCCGAGGCCGTTTCCTTACTTCTTCCATCGAAGTAAAGATACTGGCGACCGGCAGACCCGTCAACGAGTCGACCGCTCGAGAGCCACACGCCACCGCCGCCCGCATCGGCCCCTTGGCTGCCATCATGTGCACACGCCGACGCCCGGGGGCGACATGAGGTTTCGCGCACACACGACTGGCCGTTGGGGATGGGCCAGCGGGCTCACCGCCGCCGCGTCGCTGACCCTTGCAGCATGCGGGACCCCCGCTTCGACCACGACATCCACCGGCGACAACGACGCCGCAGCCTCACTCGCCGACGCCGTCGCAGCGACGCTGGCCGAACCGACGGGCCGCTCCGTCGTCCAGATCGACCTCGATCTGGCCGCACCGGGTGAGGTCGAGACCATCGGCGCGCCGGTCGAGCTACGGACCGACAGCCGATACGACACCGGAACCGGCCGGGCGGCCCTCAGCCAGTTCATCCGCTTTCCCACTCTCGCGACGCCGCCCCCCACGCCCGACATCGCCATGGGTCCGGCCACGGCCGCCTACCTCGAGAGCCTCAACGGGTTGCTCAGCCCAGACGGAACAGCCACCCGAGCGGTCGTCGATCTCCCCGCCCGGCTGATCTACTCCGAGGCCGCCGGAATGGTCCCGGATTGGCCCAGCGTCTGGATGTCCGCCCCTATGGACGAGTGGGGAAGCAACGTCATCGAACCGCGAGGTCTCGACGACCTCGACGGCGGGCGGGCCTTCGTCGCCTACCTGAACGCCGCAGCCGACGTGGAGAGCAGCGCCGACGGGGACCGCACCCGGTACGACGGCGTCGTCCGGACCGCCGAACTCCCCGACCCGGAGCCCATCAGCTACAGCGAAGGCGAGCGGTGGACCACCCCCGACGTCCCCTTCACCGCATGGGTCGACGCTGCGGGGTACCTCACCCGGGTCGAACTGACGATGGACGGCGTCGACAGCCAGCTCGTCCCATGGGACACCTCCGCCACCATCGACGGCCAACCGCCGCGCACTGTGGGAACCGTGCAGATCTCCGTGGAGCTGAGCGAGCTCGGCCAGCCCGTGGCCATCGAGCTCCCCCCGGCCGACCAGGTCACATCCCTGGACGCGTGGGCTGCCGACCCGAGCGCGGGGCTGCCGCCCGACGTCCGTGCCGAGCTCTGCGCGGGTTGGGATCCTTCGGCGATCGGAAAAGCACCACCGGCCGATCCCCCGGACGGCGGGCCCGACACCCTGCCCCTCGACGATGCGAACCCCCACTCGTTCGCTGCGATGTGCGGCGACCTGGCAGCCACCCCGGGCTGAGCACCCGCGGTGCTCAGCCGACCGTCGCGGGGAGGTCGGAGGTGCGGAGCGACTCGGCCCAGGGGTAGCGCATCGGGTCGATGAGCAGGTACGGGGCGTCGAGCACCACGGCGGCGGTGTGGGGCACGGCCTCGCGGATGGCGACGGCCCGCCCGCCGGGGTCGTCCTCGACGAACACCAGGTCGAGGAACAGGCCCGGGCGCCGACGCGACGCCATCGTCCACGTGCCGGTCACACCGTCGAGCTCGGCGAGACGCGCCGCCCGCCCGTCGGGCTCACGACGTTGGATCACGATCACCCCGGTGTGACCCACGAACGGCACGTCGGCGGCGTCGAGCTGCAGGCCCGGACGACCGAACGCCTCGGTGCCCGCGAACACGTCGCCCTCGCGCACCGCCTTCTTGTCGGCGGGGAACGTCATCCTCCCCGTCTCGTAGAGGTTCGGCAGCGTGACGCTCATGTCGTCGAACGCCACCTGGGGGTCACCGCTCACCACGTAGGTCGTGAGGAACGTGGCCCGACCGCCGGCGAAGGGCGAGCCCTCCTCGCAGAGGCGCACGGCGTGCAGGTCGGGCGTCGCCACGTACCGACGGCTGAGCATGATGCCCTCGAGGCTCACGTTCATCGGCGTGTGCTCGAGGTCGTACCAGCGGTTCCACGCCTCGATGGCGTCGGCATCGCAGTCGAGCGCCGCGAACACGATCCCCGAGGGCTTCACGACGTCAGACGATCTCGCTGGTCTGGGTCACCGGGGTGATGGTGGTGTAGTTCGCCACGTCGGCCATCACCGCGCCGGTCCCCTCGGCCCCCAACGCCGCGCCCAGCGCGTCCATCGACTCGAACGTGAAGTGCACGACCGCCTCGTAGGGGCCGTCGATCCCCTTGTCGATCTCGGCGCCGTCGAGGCCCCAGGTGCTGACCGCCAGCGGGACGTGGCTGTTGGCGTAGTAGTCGTGGTCGAAGGTGGCGCCCTCGGTCTTCGGGTACAGCACGCTGAAGCGGATCATGGTTCGTCGGTCTCCTGGCACTACGGGTCGGGTGTGGGTCGGCCCGTGGGTCGCGGATCGACGACGTCGACCCCCCACGGCGCCGCGAACCGTACCCGGAGCACGGCGGACGGCCCGACGGATCCTCGGCGCACCACGACGCCGGCCGTGTCGCAGACCCGGGTGTCAGCCGCCGCTCGACGCGCCGGGGTCGCGATCGCGCAACGCGCGCAACGCCGCCCACTGCTGGGGTGAGGACGTGGCCCAGTCGTAGAGGCTGGCCCCGAGGATGCCGTCGCGCGCCTCGATGGCCTGGCGCATGCCGTCCACCTGCTCGACGGTGGCTCCGTCGGCGATGCCGCCGATGACGTGGAGGGGCAGGTCGGGGTCGCCGGCGGCGGCACGGATCCGGTCGATGTTCTCGCCCACGTAGCGGTTGCCGTCTCGCCACTCAGGTAGGCGGATCGACCAGTAGGCCATCGGCAGGAGCAGGTCGTAGGTCTCGGCCACCTCCGCCCACGGGAAGTCCGGCCAGAAGGCGGGGTTCACCTCCTGGAGGTGCACCGCCGAGAGCGTGATGGCGCCGATGGTCCGGTCGGGGATCGCGGATCGAAGCGCCGCACCGAGCTCGAGGAGCCGGGCATTGCGCGTCACGGGGTCCTCGACGGCCCTCGACTCGATGTCGACCGCCAGCCCGTCGACGTCGAGCTCGGCCGACGCCAGCAGGCGCTCGAGGTCGGTGTCCACGTCGACCAGCGTCGGCAGGTACCAGGCCACCACCGAGAGGCCGCTCTCGTGGGCCGCGTCGATGAGGCCCTCCAGCCGGTCGGGTTCGAGCACGACCTGGTCGGGCGCACCCTGGTGCGAGGTCTGGAGGTACACGGTCTCGATCCCCAGGTCGGCCATCGAGGCGAAGTCGTCCTCGCCGACCGCGGGGGTCTCCCCGCCCAGCGCGTTCGACCAGTCGAAGGCGTCGACCCAGACGCCCAACCGCTGGTGGGGTTCGAGCGTCCAGGGTGCGGCGACGGACCCCGCCGGTCCCGAGTCACGATCGAGTGCCCACCCCGCGCCGGTGACGACGACCGCGACGACGACCAGCCCGGCCAGCACCAGCCACGCCCGGCGCGCCGGCCGCCCGGGCGCCGCGGCGCCGGTCTCGGCGATGGGGGTCGTCGGAGCCACGTGACCTCCTTAGCCCAGATCGGGTCGGCCCCGGTGGCGCGCCGTCGCCAGCGAGTGGCGCCGCCGACCCGCGAGGCGGGGAGGAGGCCGTCGGTCGCGGGCGACACGGACCGCGTCGCACCGGCGCCGTCCCCCTCCGCCACCCG
Source organism: Acidimicrobiales bacterium (assembly GCA_025455885.1). NCBI lineage: Bacteria > Bacillati > Actinomycetota > Acidimicrobiia > Acidimicrobiales > Acidimicrobiales bacterium. Next base: position 227,556 of record JALOLR010000001.1, on the reverse strand, counting down.
ACCCCTCACTACGCTTCGTGGTCGCCGGACGCGACCGCCCGGCGTCGCCCGATCGAGCGGAGACCGCCTCCCGTGCCGCACCCCAGCCCACCCGGTGCCAGCACCGACGAACGCGCCGGACGCCACGAGGAGCGGCTGCGCGCCGCCGAGGAGGCGGTGGCCACCAGCGAGGCCCGGTTCCGGCGGGCGTTCGACGAGTCGCCGATCGGCATGAGCATGTCGTCGGCCGACGGCCGGCTCCTCTGGGTCAACACCGCGTTCTGCGAGCTGCTCGGGAGGAGCTGGGCCGAGGTGGTCGGGCGGCGTCTCGACGACTTCACCGACCGCGACGACCTCGACATGGCGGCGCGGATCCGGGCCCAGCTCATCGCCGGCGAGACCACCCGATCGGAGTGCGAGCTGCGCCACGTCCGCCCCGACGGGTCGACGGTGCTCGTCCGGCTCTCGATGTCGGTGCTCTCCGACCCCGCCCACGCCGAACCACCCCTCGTGCTCGGCCAGGTCCTCGACATCACCGAGGCCCGCGAGATCGAGGCCCGCCTGGCCTACCTCGCCAGCCACGACGTCCTCACCGGCCTCCCCAACCGCCTGCTGCTCCTCGACCGCCTCGCCCAGGCCATGCACCGCCGTGACCGCAGCGGTGGCGAGGTGGCGGTGCTGTTCCTCGACCTCGACGACTTCAAGATCGTCAACGACGCCCTCGGCCACGCCGCCGGCGACGAGTTCCTCGTCGAGGCCGGGCAACGCCTGCGAGAGTGCGTGCGCCCCACCGACACCGTGGCCCGCCTCGGCGGCGACGAGTTCGTGATGGTGTGCGAGGTCGCCTCGATGGACCACGTGGCCCCCCTGTGCGAGCGGGTCGCCGACGTGTTGGCCCTGCCCTACGAGGTGGACGGCAAGTCGCTCACCATGAGCGCCAGCATCGGTGTCGTGGTCGGCGACGCCCTCCACGAGCCCGCCGAGCTGCTTCGCGACGCCGACGTGGCCATGTACCGCTCCAAGGCCGACGGACGCGGCCGGGCCACGCTCTTCACCGCCCGGCTCCGCGCCGAGGCCGTCGAGCGCCTCGAACAGGAGGCCGACCTGCGGGTGGCCCTGCGCGAAGGCCAGCTCGAGGTCCACTACCAGCCTGTGGTGTCGTGCACCGATGGCCGCGTCCACGGCGTCGAGGCGCTGGTCCGCTGGCGCCACCCCGAGCGGGGCCTGCTGCTCCCTGCCCAGTTCCTCCCGGCCGCCGAGCGCAGCGGGCTGATCGCCGAGGTGGGCACCCACGTGCTCGCCCGGGCCTGCATCCAGCTGGCCGCCTGGCAACGGACCGGATCCGACCTCCGGGTGAGCATCAACATGTCGCCCCGCCAGCTCCTCGACGGGGCGGTGGTCGACATCGTGCTCGAGGCGTGCCGGGCCGCCGGGGCCCGTCCGCAGGGGTTGATCGTCGAGCTCACCGAGAACGCCCTCATCGAGACCCTGGGCAACGCCGGCGACCGTCTGCGCCGCCTCCGCGAGACGGGCGTCGGGGTGGCCCTCGACGACTTCGGCACCGGCTACAGCTCGCTGCAGTACCTGCGCGACCTGCCCGTCGACCTGGTCAAGATCGACCGGACCTTCGTTCGGGGGCTGGGTCGCGACGACGACGGCGCCCTCGCCGAGGCCATCGTCGGGCTCGGCGGCGCCCTCGACCTGACCACGGTCGCCGAGGGCGTCGAGACCGCGGAGCAGCTCCGCAGGGTGCGGGCGATGGGTTGCGACCTCGTCCAGGGCTACCTGCTCGGGCGGCCCGTGCCGTCGGACGAGCTCGACCTCACGTCGCGCTGGTAACCCCCGTCCGGACATCGCAAGCCACGGCGGGCGCCCCACTGCCCGGCGGTCCGACAGGGCGCGTCGCGTCGGCGCCAGAGAACGGCCGTGGAGGAGTCGTCGGCACGCGGCCGGTGCGGGCTCGACCGCGTGCCGACGACGTCAGCGCTTCTTGGCCGGAGCCTTCTTCGCGGCGGTCTTCTTCGCGGGCGCCTTCTTGGCGGCGGTCTTCTTGGCCGGAGCCTTCTTCGCGGGCGCCTTCTTGGCCGGCGCCTTCTTGGCCGGCGCCTTCTTGGCCGGCGCCTTCTTGGCCGGGCGCTTGCCCTCGTTCACGGTGTCCTTGAACGCCTTGAGCGGGGTGATGCGCACCGCCGTCTTGGCCGGGACCTTCACCGGCGCACCGGTCTGGGGGTTGCGGCCCATGCGGGCGGCCCGCTTGACGGGCGTGAACTTCGCGAAGCCGGTCAGGGCGACCTCCTGGCCGCTGGCCACGATGTCGGTGATGGTGCTCAGCGCTTCGGTCAGGATGCCCTCGACCTCCGCTCGGCTCTTGCCGACCTGCTCGGCGACCGTGGCGGCCAGATCTCGTCGGTTCACAGATGCTCCTTGTGGGTGTTGCGCCTCGGTCGAGGACACTGCGGGTGAACCCCTCCAGCATGACGCAGATTCGCCCCGGAGCCCGAACAACCGCCCGGCCACCGACCCGGGCGCACCCGGACCGGCGTCCCTGAGCCGGCTCAGGGAGTGAGCACCAGCTTGCCGAACACGTCGCCCTCGGCCATCAGGGCGAACGCATCCCGCGCCTCGGCGAGGGGTCGCACGGAGTCGACGAGGGGCCGGACGCCGACGGCCTCGCAGAACCGCACGAGCCGCACGAGCTCGTCTCGGGTCCCCATCGTGGAACCGATCACCGAACGCTGGAGGAAGAACACCTGGGCGAGGTCGGCGCTCGGGTCGTTGCCGCTCGTCGCGCCGGCCACCACGAGCACCCCGCCGGGGCGCAGGGAGCGCTGCGAGTGGCTCCACGTCGCCGCGCCCACCGTCTCCATGACGGCGTCGACCTTCTCGGGCAGGCGCTCGCCGCTGTCGAAGACGGCGTGGGCGCCGATGGCGAGGGCGTGCTCACGCCGGTCGGCCCGGCGCCCCGTCGCCCACACCCGCAGTCCCGCCGCCCTCGCCAACAGGATGAGCGCGGTGGCCACTCCCCCGCCGGCCCCCTGCACCAGCACGGTGTCGCCGGGGCGCAGGCCACCCCGGGTGAACAGCATCCGGTAGGCGGTCAGGTACGCGGTCGGCAGGCACGCCGCCTCCTCCCAGCTCAGCCCGGCCGGCTTGGGGACGAGGTTGCGGCGGGGCACCGCCACCCGCTCGGCCAGCGTGCCCGGGTGGCGCTCGGACAACAGGCTGCGGCGCGGGTCGAGGGTCTCGTCGCCGCCGCCGGCGTCGGGGTCGCCGATCACGGCGTGCACCACGACCTCGTTGCCGTCGGGGTCGCGCCCGGCACCGTCGCAGCCGAGCACCATCGGGAGCTGCGCCTCGGTGAGGCCGACCCCCTTCAGGCTCCACAGGTCGTGGTGGTTCACGGCGACGGCCTCGAGCTCGACGAGCACCCACCCGTCGGGCACCTCGGGCTCGGGACGCGGCCCCACCTCGAGGGCGGAGAGCGGATCGTCCGGGTCGAACCGGGCGGCGGTGACGGCGAGCACGACGGCGGGCTCAGCTCGGGGCGGGGGCGGCGGCGACGAGGTCGGCCAGCTCGGCGCGCACCCCGTCGGCGCCCGTCACCCGCGCGACCACCCGGCCACCGGGCTCGGCGCGCAGGACCGTCGGTGCCCGGCGCACGCGGTAGCGGGCGGCGAGGCCGGGATCGGCGGCGACGTCGACGACGTGCACCACCGCGTCGGGGCGGGCCGCCTCGATGGTGGCCACCACACCGGGGCACACCGCGCAGTACTCGGTGGTGAACACCACCCAGCTCTCGCGGTCGGCGACGAGGCCGGCGGGCAACGCCGGGTGCCCGCCGTGGGCGCCGTGGTCGGGATGGGCGCCCCCGTCGTCGGTGCGGTCGACGGTGACGATCCGGACGCCGCCCCGGAGGCGGACGTACCAGACGTACATCTCGCACCCGACGCACAGCCCGGTGATCGCCGCGAGAGCGGCGAGGGCGGCCACCACGAGGGCCAGGGCCCACCCGAGCGTGGAGGCGCCGAACGCCAGGGCCAGGGTGGCGGCCCCGAGGAACACCACCCCCACGGCGGCCGCGAAGCGCGGCGGCCGGGGGTCTTCGAGGTGGGCGGGCGGTGCGAGCCGGGGCTTCACGACCGCCTGGTAGAACCGCAGCACCGGCCCGTAGCGGGGACCGAAGGCGGCGCCCAGGAACAACACCACGGCGAAGAGGGGCACCACCCACGCCTGGCCGGTGGCGGCGGCGAGGACGAGCGCCACGGCGAGCACGGCCTGGTTGGTGCGGGGGCCCCGGGGGTCGATCGGGGCGGGAGTGGAGGAGGCGGACATGCCCGCAGCCTAATCCCGACCTATCCGATCGACAATCTCCCCGGCGGGGTGGTCGGCGTCAGACCGTCCCGAGAGCCACCGGGTCGTTCGAGGACTGGGGCACCCCGCCCGGGTCCTCCTCGGTGAGGGCGTAGGTGGTGAAGCCCACCCCGCCCGTCGAGATGGCCGAGACGGTGGGGGCGCTGCCCAGCACGCCGAGGGAGATCACCCGGTCGCCCTGGATGCCCCACAGCTGGTAGGTGCGATCGTCGAGGAGCGGCGGCAGGTCGGTGCCGAGCACGAACCCGGCCCCGTCACCGAGCACCACGACGGTGGCCTTGGCGTCGCCGCCCGCCGGCGGGGTGAGGGCGACCTTGGTGGCGGCCGGGTCGGCCATGGCCTGGCCGGCGGCGCGCTGCATGTCGACCGAGGCCACCTCGCGACCGATCTCGTCGATGCGGTCCTCCTGGCGGGCCACCACGATGCCGAGCACCAGGATCACCGCGGCGGCCACGCTCACCGCACCGACGAGGACCTGGGTGACCCGACGACGCGACGACAGCGAGACCACCTCGGCGCCCCGTCGGTCGGCGGCCGGCACCGGCGCAGCCGGGGCCGCAGCCGCAGAACCGTGGGCCTGGCGGGCCACGTCGAGGTCGGCGACGGTGAGGCGCATCTCGGGCGGACGCTCCTCGAGCGCTCCGGCGATGCGGTCCCAGAGCCCGTCGGGCGCAGCGGCACCGCCACCGGCCATCCACGAGGCCACCTCGAGGTGACCGGCCAGCTCGGCCCGACAGCGCGGGCAGTCGAGGAGGTGGCGTTCGACGACGCGCCGCTCGTCGGGATCGACGGCGTCGAGGGCGTAGGCGCCCAGCAGCTCCTCGATCTCCGGCACCGAGAGGTCGAGATCGCTCATCGCAGCACCTCCACGTCAGACGCATCGAGCAGGCCCCGCATCTTCTTGAGGCCCGTCCGGATCCGGCTCTTCACCGTACCCTCGGGCTCGCCGAGGATGGCCGCGACCTCGCGGTAGGTGTGACCCCCGAGGTAGGCGAGCTGGATGGCCCGGCGCTCGTTGTCGTGGAGCTGGGCCATGGCCACCTTCACCCGCTCGGCCTCGGCGAGGTCGAGCACCTCGTGCTCGAGGTCGTAGCCGGCTTCGGCGGTGCGCTGCGCGTCGCGCTCCTCACGGCGGCGGCGGGCCCCTTCGGAGCGCAACAGGTCGACGGACCGGCCGTGGCTCTGCGCCAGGAGGTAGGAGCGGAGAGCCCCTCGTTCGGGGTCGAACTTGTCGGGGGCGTTCCAGAGGCGCAGGAACACCTCCTGGACGACCTCTTCGGCCAGGGCGGCGTCGTTGAGCAACCGCCGGGCCAGGGCGAACACCGCACCGGCGTGACGTCGGTAGGCCTCGGCGAGGGCGCGCTCGTCGAACCGGCTGATGGCGATGACGAGGACGGCGTCGCTGGCGTTGGGGAGGTCGGAGGGCGTCATGGATCTGCCGGTGTTCGGAGCCGACGGCGCGTCCGGATGACCTGTGCCGGAATCCTCGCTCATGACCCCATGCTCGCCCACCGACGCGTCATGTTCAGGTCACCCGCCGTCCACCTCCCGGTCGAACCGGGTGACCACCTCGACGTGGCTGGTGTGGGGGAAGAGGTCGACCACGACGGACTCGACGAGGCGGTAGCCCGCGGCGGCCAACAGCGCGGCGTCACGGCCCGCGGAGGCGGCGTCGCAGCTCACCAGGACGATCCGAGCCGCCCGGGTGGCGGCCAGCACCGCCACCGCCCGCCGCCCGAGCCCGGCCCGCGACGGGTCGGCCACCACGAGGTCGGCCCGCGGGGCCCGGAAGCGCTCCACCGACGCCCCGACCACCCGCACCGCCAGGTCACCGAGGTTGTGACGGGCGTCGGCCACCGACGAGCGGCTCCGCTCGACCGCCACCGCCCGCCACCCCGGGCCGTCCGGCCCCACCCGGTCGAGCAGGGCCCCGGCGAAGAGCCCCACGCCGCAGTACGCGTCGACCAGGGTGCGGGGGCCGCCGCTCGCCGACCCCGGCCCCGGCCCCGACAGGACGTCGCCGACGGCGTCGTGCACCACGGCGACCAACGCCTCGGCGCCGTCGGCGCGGGTCTGGAAGAACGAGTCGGCCGAGATCCGGAACCGGCGCCCGGCCACGTCGTCGTGGAGCCAGGCCCGACGCCCCGCGGCCAGCTCGTCACGGCCCACCACGACGACGTCGTCGGGCAGGACGACCCCCTCGGTCGTCGGTGCCACCACGGCCAACCGCTCGCCGCTCGCCGCGCCCACCCGCAGCGTCACCTCCGTCGCGGCACCGAACTCCCCGTCGGCGACCAGCTCGTCGAGGAGGGGATGGGCCACCACGCAGTGGTCGATCGCCACGACGTCGTGGCTGGCCGCCGCCCGCAGGCCCGCCCGCCCGCCGGTGACGGCCAGGCGCAGCGTGGTCCGGAAGCCCTCGGTGGGCAGCGGCGGGCCGGCCCGGACCACCGGGTCCGGGATCCGCCCGAGACGCCGCAGCGCGTCGACCACCATCGCCTCCTTGGCCGCCACCTGCCCCGACGCCGCGAGGTCGGGGAGGTCGCAGCCCCCGCACCCGTCGGCCACGTGGGCGCAGTGGGCCGGTCGGCGATCGGGCGAGGCCTCCAGGACGGCGTCGACGACGGCCCGCTCGACGCCCCGGCGGGCGCCCAGCAGTCGGACCCGCACCCGCTCCCCCGGCAGCGCCCCCCGGACCAGCACCACCCGCCCGTCGTCGCGGCGGGCCAGCGCCTCTCCCCCGGCGACGAGGCGCTCGGCGTCCACGACGACCTGAGCCGCTCCCTCGCCGTCGATCATCGGCGCAGCGTAGGCAGGTATCGTCAGCCGTCCGTGCCCGCCGTCCCCGCCGAGGCCCACATGCCCGAGACCGGCCCCCGAGCCGTCGAGATCGTCCCGTCGGTGCTCCCCGCCGACTTCGCCCACCTCGGCGACGCCTGCATCGCCCTCGAGAAGGCCGGTGTCGATCGCATCCAGTGGGACGTCATGGACGGCACCTTCGTCCCGAACCTGACCTTCGGCGCCGACGTCGTGGCCGCCGCCCGGCCGCACGTGACCGTGCCCTTCGAGGCCCACCTGATGGTCCACGAGCCCACCTGGATCCTCGACACGATGGTCGAGGCGGGCTGCCGACTGCTCATCGTGCACGCCGAGGCGTGCACCCACCTGCACCGCACGCTCGGGCGCATCCGCGACCTCGGGGCCTCGGCGGCGGTGGCCCTCAACCCCGCCACCCCCGTCGACGCCGTGGCCAACGTGCTCGACCTCGTGGAGATGGTGCTGGTCATGACCGTCAACCCCGGCTTCGGGGGCCAGAGCTACATCCCCACGATGGAGCCGAAGATCGCCGAGGTGCGGGCCCTGGTCGTCGACCGGGGCCTCGACGTCGACATCGAGGTCGACGGCGGCATCGGCCCGTCGACGATCGGCGGGGCGGCCGCCGCGGGGGCCAACGTGCTGGTCGCCGGCAGCGCCCTGTTCCGCGACCCGTCGGGCCTCGAGCACGCCACCAGCGAGCTCCGCGCCCTGGCCGTCGCGGCCCGACGCGGGTGACGACCCGCACCTCCCGAGCCCGCCGCCCGCACCGTGCCGTGCCGGCCGTGCTCGTCGCCGCGATCCTCGCCGGCGGCGGCGCAGCGTGCAGTGCCGAGCCCGAGCCCTCCCGGGAGGCGCTGTGCGAGCAGCTCCTGCGCACCGAGGGCCTCGACGAGGCGCTGGCCACCGCCGACGCGGTCGCCCTCTCGATCCAGGCCGACGCCATGCGGTCCGCGGTCGACGTGGCCCCGCCCGAGATCGAGCCGTCCGTACGGGTGCTCGCCGACACCCTCGACGTGCTCGTCGCCACGGTCGACACGGCCGGCGGCGACCGCCGGACCGCCCTGTCGGAGGTGCTGCGCGGCCGTCAGGACCAGGCCGACACGGTGAGCGCAGCGGGCAACGAGGTGACGAGGTGGACCGGCGCCAACTGCGGGGTCGACCTCGCCACCGGCGGCCTGGTGCCGACCACACCGCCACCCCCGCCCACGGCGGACGCCGAACCGCCCGCCCCCTGAGCGGGCCGCCGACCCGATCCGGAGACGGGTCGGCGGATCCGGTCAGCGCAGCTCGCCGCGGCCCTCGATGACCTTGTCGACCAGGCCGTACTCCTTGGCCTGCTCGGCGGTGAACCAGCGGTCACGCTCGGAGTCGAGCTCGATCTGCTCGACCGGCTGGCCGGAGTGGTGGGCGATGCGCTCGGCCATGAGACGCTTGATGTAGGCCATCTGCTCGGCCTGGATCGCGATGTCGGACGCCTGACCCTGCACCCCGCCGAGGGGCTGGTGCATCAGGATGCGGGCGTGGGGCAGCGTGAAGCGCTTCCCCGGGGCCCCGGCGGTGAGGAGGAACTGGCCCATCGAGGCGGCCAGCCCCATGCAGATGGTGCCGACGTCCGGGGAGATGAACTGCATGGTGTCGTAGATGGCCATGCCGGCGGTGATGACGCCGCCCGGGGAGTTGATGTACAGCCAGATGTCCTTGTCGGGGTCCTGGCCCTCGAGGTAGAGCAGCTGGGCCACGATCTGGTTGGCGACGGTGTCGTTCACATCGCTGCCGAGCACCACGATGCGCTCCTTGAGCAACATGCGGTAGATCTCCGAGCCCGGCTCCGTGACCATCGTCTGGGCCGTGGGTGCGAGCGGCGAGTGATCCATCGGTCTCCTCGGGTGCGGGCTCGCCCGGGCGGGCGGAGCTGGGGTGGGCCGCCCCTCGGCGACCCGCTGGGCAGACTACCGGCGTCGCCCCCACGGCCCTCCCTGCCGGCCGCGGCGCTACGGTGAGCCCACCACGAGCGAGCGTGGCGGAACTGGCAGACGCGTCGGGTTTAGGTCCCGGTGTCCTCGGACGTGGGGGTTCGAGTCCCCCCGCTCGCACCGCACCCATGGCGGCGCGGAGCGCCGCGGGTGCGCCTCGGTCGCCGGCGCTTCCCCTCGCCGCCCGGCCATGGCTCGCCACCACCTCACGCCCCGCGGAGCGCCGCGGGTGCGCCTCGGTCGCTGGCGCTTCCCCTCGCCGCCCGGCCACCCGACACCGTGCACTCCACCTCCGCTGGCGGCGGCGCGAAGAGCCGCTGCTGGCCCTGGGGATCCGCGACGGGCACACGGGGCAACTGGCAGAGTGCAGCGTGCCTCGCATCCTCGATGACCGCCATGCCGTCCCGACGCTGGCCATCCTGGTGGGGGTGTGCTCCGTCGGCGCCGGACCCACCGAGGAGCAGCGATCGCTCATCGGAGCGCTGGCGAGGGGCTACTTCCACGTACCCGTGGCGGTGGACGAGCTCACCGCCCTCAGACCCGAGGAGGCGGCGGCGACCTTCACCGACGACGAGCAGCGACGCCGGGTGCGCCACCTGCTCGTCCTCGCCGAGATGTGCCGGCACCCGCTCATCGCGGACCAGGTGGAGCGAGTCGCGACCTACGCCCGGTACCTCGGGGGCGACGACGACGCCATGGCCATCGCCCGGGACCTGGTCCAGGCGGGAGTGGCGGCAGCCAGCCAGGACTACTACCGGTGGCTCAGTGCGGCCGAGCCGGGGCTGCGCGAGCCCTCGCTGGCGGGACCCCCGGGGAGCGCCCCGATCCGGAGGGATCCGGCGCTCGCCGCCCGGCTACGTGGGTTACAGGCGTGCCCAGAGGGTTCGCTGGGCCGAGCCTACGTGGCCTTCTACGACACCCACGGATTCCCCCTCCCCGGCGAGGACACCTCGTCGGCGGCCGTGTTCGTCGCCCACGACATGAACCATGTCATCGCCGGCTACGAGCCGACCGGGATCGGCGAGATCGCCCTCGGCGCACTGCAGCTCGGCATCGCCGACACCGACGAGCACTGGGTGCAGCTCATGGGCAACCTGGGCGTGCACGAGGCGGGCTTCGTCGACAAGGGGGCGAGCCACGCGGTGCTGTCCCGGCCCGGAGCCACTGCGATCGTGGCGCACGCCTTCGACCGGGGGGCGCGCTGCGGCGCCGACTTCACGTCGGCCGATCACCTCGCCATGGTCGACGAGCCGCTCGAGCTCGTGCGCGAGCGGTTCGGGGTCCCCCCGCGCGAGCTCTGATCGCCGGCGCTTCCCCTCGCTCGATCAGGTGAGCAGCAGGGCCAGGACGCCGATCGTGTTGACCACCGAATGCGCCACGATGGCCGGGCCCAGGCGGCCGTTCGCCCGCAGCACCAACAGCGCGAACACCGCACCGTAGGCCCCGGTCACCACGACGATGAACAGGCCCGAGAACGTCAGGGCCGAGACGTGGAACATCCCGAAGACGATCGAGCTGGCGGCGATGCCGATCGGCAGGCCGAAGCGCCGGGCCACGGCGCGCAGCATGAGTCCCCGGAAGAACAGCTCCTCGGCGATCGGCGTGAGCACCGCCACGAGCACCCACAGCACGAACCCGCCGACGAGCCCCGGCGAGGAGGGCAGGAAGTCGCCGTTCGACGGCGGGTCGTCGCCCGAGACGACGGTCCACAGCACACCGCCGGCCACCGACACGGCGATGGCCCCCACCCCGCCGAGCAGGCCCCAGGCGACGTCGATCCAACGGATGTCGAGACCGAAGTCCTTCACCAGGCTGCGCTGGCCCTTGCGCATCGTGGCCACGATCGGCCAGCCGACGAAGCCCATCCACCCGGCGCTCAACGCCACGGCGACCATGCCGACGCCGAGCTCGTCGATGCTGCCGTCCTGGACGTCGATCGCCCCGAACACGAACAGGGCGATGGTGGCGAGGATCCCGCCGGTCACCCACAGCAGGAGGCCGTAGACCACGTCGCCCATCCCCCACCGGATGACGGGGAGGGGCGGGGCCCCGGCCGGGGCGGCGGGTGGGGGGCCGTACGGCGGTGGCACCGCCGGGTACGGCTGCGGGGTCGTGCCGAGGGTGGGCGGGGCGGCCGGGTACCCCGGCGGCGGGACGGCGGGGGGCGCCCAGGCGGGCGGGCCGTCGACGGGCCGCGACGCCGGCGGAGGAGTGGGCGGAGGAGGAGGTGGCGGCGGGGGCGGGACGCCGGGATCGGTCACCGACCCAGTCTGCCTGCTGGGACCCCGCCCCCCACGGTCAGCGAGGAGCGCTCAGACCCGCAACCGGGGATCGGCGGCGGTCTGGGCGATGTCGACGATCGTGTTCACCACGACGTAGAGCACCCCGAGCACGAGCGTCACCCCGGCGATGGCCGGGAAGTCGAGCCGGGGAATGCTCTGCACCGTGTACAGGCCGATGCCCGGCCAGGCCACGATCGACTCGACGACCACCACCCCGGCGAACATCAGGCCCACCTGCAGGCCGGTCATCGACAGGGCCGGACCGATCCCGTTGCGCAGGGCATGGCGGCGCATCACGGTCCGCTCGGGCGTGCCGAGGCTGCGGGCGGTGCGCACGAAGTCGGTGCCCATCGTGTCGATGATGCTGCCCCGCAGCGTGCGGCCGATCGCCACCGCAGGGCCGATGGCCAGGCACAGCCCGGGCAGGAGCAGGTGGCGGAAGGCGTCGCCCACCACGTCGAAGCGCAACGCGAGGAGACCGTCGAGGACGAGGAAGTTGGTGGGACCCTCCGGCGCATCGGAGATCCCGGTCCGTCCGGTGGCGGGGAGCCAGCCGAGTTGTCGGTAGAACACCAACAGCCCGAGCAGCACCAACAGGAACACCGGCGCCGACGAGCCCCCGACGAGCACGACCCGCAGGACCCCCGAGCCCCGCCAGCGCGCCGCCGAGGCGATCCCGAGCGCCCCACCGATCCCGATGGCGAGCAGGAGCGAGAACAGGGCCAGCTCGGCGGTGGCCGGCAGGAACTCGCCGAGATCCTCGGCGACCGGGCGACGGGTGCGCAGGGACTCCTGCAGATCGCCCGTCACGAGGCCGGTGACGTAGTCGAGGTACTGCACCGGGAGGGGATCGTTGTAGCCGAGTCGCTCACGTTCGGCCTCGACCATCTCGGGCCGGGCGCTGGCGCCCAGCTTGGCCCGTACCGGGTCGGCCGGCGTGTAGCGCTGCAGCACCAACAACAACAGCACCAACACGAGGATGACGCCGATCATGGCGCCGATGCGCCCGACGATGAACCGTGCCATGGCCTAGGTCCTCCCCGGGGCCGTCACCGGCGCCCGATCAGGTCTCGGATGCCGTCGCCGGCGAGATTGGCCACCAGCGCGAGGAGGAACACCGCCACCGCGGGGACCAGGGGGATCCATGCGTACTCGAGCAGGTAGGTGAGTCCCCGGGCGGTCATGGCGCCCAGCTCGGGCGCCGGGGCGGGGGCGCCGAGACCCAGGAACGACAGGCTGGCCAGGGTGAGCAGCAGCGCGCTGACGTCGAGCGACGCCGCCACCACCGTCACGCCAACCGTGCCGGGGAGCAGGTGGCGCACCATGATCCGCGTGCGGCCCGCCCCGGCCAGCCGGGCGGCCTCCACGTGGGGCCGTGACGCCAGCGCCCGCACCTCGCCGCGCACGATGCGGGCGTAGTACGGCCACCAGACCAGCCCCACCGCCACGAGCGTGTTGCGCAGCCCGGGGCCGAGCGCGGCGACCACGGCGATGGCGAGCACGGGGCCGGGGAGGGCGAGGAAGGTGTCGGTGATGCGCATCAGCACCGCGTCGACCCAGCCGCCCGCCGCGCCGGCGAGCAGTCCGACGATCCCGCCGATGATCACCCCGGAGAGGATGACGACCAGCGCCGAGAACCAGCTCGACTGGATGCCGTAGAGGACCCGGCTCAGGATGTCGCGGCCGATGTCGTCGGTGCCGAGGAGGAACCCGGGCGAGAACGGCGCCTGGAACGGCGCCCCGACCGCCTCGTCGGGCGGGTTCGGGGCCAGCAGGGGTCCGACGAGGGCCAGGAGGGTCACGAACCCGAGGAGACCGAGCGCGACCTTGTCGAAGGTCGTGCCGAGAGCCAGCATCCCGCCGCGTCGACGCAGCGCGGCCCGGCCGAACCGCCCCGGGACGGGGGGCGCCACGTACGGCTCGGCGACGGCCATCAGTCGCGGTCCTGGTGGTGGCAGGCGGTGAGGTGGTCGGGGCCGGCGACGAGCGACGGCGACACGACGAGCACGGGGTCCTCCTGGAGGCAGGCGTCGGTGGCCAGCGCGCACCGGGGGTGGAAGGCGCACCCCGCCGGGGGGTCGATGGCGCTGGGGGGGTCGCCGGGGAGCGGCACGTGCACCGCGCCCGGTTCGGGGACCGCGGCCAGCAGCGCCCGCGTGTAGGGGTGGCGCGGGTTGGCGATGACGTCGTCGACCGGACCGGACTCGACGATGCGCCCGAGGTACATCACGGCGACCCGGTCGGCGACGAGGCGGGCGGCGGCCAGGTCGTGGGTGACGAAGAGCACGGCCATGCCCAGCTCCCGGCGCAGGCGGCCGATCAGGTTCAGCGCCGTCGCCGCCAGGGAGACGTCGAGGGCGCTCGTGGGCTCGTCGCACAACAGCAACGCCGGCGGCCGGATGACCGCCCGGGCCAGCGCGGCGCGCTGACGCTGCCCGCCGGAGAGCTGCTTGGGTTTCGCGGCGGCCACCTCGGCGGGGAGGCCGACGAGCTCGAGCGTCTCGCGGGTCAGCCGGCGGCGCTCCGCCTTCGACTGGTCGAGGACGCGTTCCTCGAGCAGGTCGCCGACGGTGAGCCACGGGGTCATGGAGGCACCGGCGTCCTGGAAGACGATCTGGGGCTGCCCGCCCTCCCCGAGGGTGACCTGTCCGGCGTCCGGGCCGAGGAGCCCGGCGACCACCCGGAGCAACGTCGACTTGCCGCTCCCGCTCTCTCCGACCAGCGCGACGGACTGGCCGACCCCGACCTCGAGGTCGACACCGCGCAGGGCGTGAAGGGTGCGGGACCGGCGGAACCCCTGGCGGACCGCGAAGGACCGGTGGACGCCCTCGAGGCGGACCGGCGACTCCCTCGGCGTGCCGTACCCGGCGAGGGTGAGGGACACCCGGCCCCACGGCTCGTGCTCGGCGGCCGCGGCGGCCACCGTGTCGCCGGCCCGGATGCACGCGACGGTGCCCTCGTGGCCCCCGGGCCCGTCGCCGTCGACGAGCGCGGAGGTCAGCTCGGGCAGGGCGTCGTTGCAGGCGTCGACGGCGAAGTCGCACCGCGGCGCGAAGGCGCATCCCGGCGGCAGGTCCCGCGGGTCGGGGGGCTCGCCGGGCAGCGTGGCCAGCGGCCTGGTCCGGTCGCTCGCCAGGGTGAGTCGGCTGCGCAGCAGCGCCGTGGTGTAGGGGTGGACCGGCGCCCCGAGCACCGCCGCAGCCGGGCCGGTCTCGGCCACCCGCCCGCCGTACATGACGACGATGCGGTCGGCGAGCTGTGCGGCGACGCCCAGGTCGTGGGTCACGAACAGGAACGACGTCCCGGTCCGGTCGCAGAGATCACGGATGAGGGTGAGGATCTGGGCCTGCACGCTGACATCGAGGGCCGTCGTCGGCTCGTCGGCGATGACGAGCTGGGGTCGCCCGGCGATGGCCATGGCGATCATGACCCGCTGGCGCAGGCCACCGGAGAGCTGGTGGGGGTAGGAGCGGGCCCGAGGGGCCGGGTCGGGGATGCCGACCGCGTCGAGCAACTCGAGGTGGTCCTCGTCGTCCCCCGCCGCCTCCGCGACCTGGCGGCCCACCGTCATCGTGGGGTCGAGCGACGTCATCGGGTCCTGGAACACCGCTCCCAGGTGCAGGCGGCGCACCCGGCGCTGCTCGGCCGCCGGGGCCGACACCATGTCGACCCCGGCCACGACGGCCGAGCCTCCGACGGTGGGTGTCGGCGTGGCCGGAAGGAGCCCGAGCAGGCTCAGCCCCAGCACGCTCTTGCCCGAGCCGGACTCGCCGACGAGGCCGACGATCTCCCCGGGAGCGACGTCGAGGGACACCCCCCGCAGGGCCCGGACCTCCCGGCCCCCGCGCCGGAAGGTGACCGAGAGGTCGCGAACCGACGCCACCGGGCCCCCGGCCACCGCGTCAGCGGTGACCGGGGACTCGACGACGGTCGGGGCCGGAACGGTCATCCGGCGGTCAGGTCCTTCAGCCGCACGGTGTACGGCGTCGCGATCTGATGCACGAACCCGGTGATACCGGTGCGGGCCACCACCACCTCGAGGTTGTCGGCGATGGTGGTGTAGCAGCCCGAGTCGACGATCTCGTCACCGGCCTGGCCGTAGAACTGCTGCATGGGCGCCGTCTCGAGCTGGACGAGGCCCTGGTCCATCAGGGCGTCGGCGGCAGGGACGGAGCACCCGAGGAAGTTCAGGCCGCCCCCGGTGAAGTAGAAGATGCGGGCCCACGTGTCGGGGTGGGCGGCATCCGGGTTGAAGCTGAACAGCAACAGGTCGGGTCGGCCCGACTCGGCGGTGGGCAGCTCGAGCACCTGGCCGATGGGGAGCCCCCGGACGGTGACGTCGAGCCCGGCCTGCTCCAGGGTCGTGGCGACGGTCTCGGCGAGCCGGCCGATGGTGCCGCCCTCGTCCTCGGAGTACGCCATGTCGACCGAACGCTGGTCCGCGGGGAGCGCGGCCACCGCCGTGGTGAGAGCCTCCGGGTCGTAGGTGTCGACGTCGAGGGCCAGCGTGGGCGGCAGGACGGTGGCCGGGTAGACCTGGGTGCTCGGCTCTGCCTGTGTGGCGTAGATCTCCTCGGTGAGCGCCTCCTTGTCGAACGCCTGCTGGAGGCCCTTGCGCACCGCTTCGTCGGCGAAGGGACCCTGGTCGGGGTTGGCCGACAGCATCGTCTTGATGAGCACCGGGAACGTCTGGACCTGGAAGTCGGGGTTCTCGCGGAAGCTCTCGACGTCGGCCACGGGGAGGCCGTGGGTCATCATGTCCAGCTCGCCGCTCTCGAGCTTCAGCCGCTGGGTGGCGATGTCCGGGATGATCGAGATGTTGACCGTCTCGAAGTACGGCTTCGGGCCCCAGTAGTTGGGGTTCAGCGTGAGCTGGTACCCGGTACCGACGTTGAACTCCGAGATCTGGTACGGCCCGGTGCCGGCGGAGTTGGTGGCCAGATAGCTCTGGGCGAAGTCGTCGCCGCCCTCGGCGGCCAGGACGGTCGGGTCGACGGCCTTCGGGCCGTAGGCGGCGGCCAGGTAGTCGAGGAAGGGGTTGACCGGGTTGGCGAGCGTGACCACGAAGGTCGTCGGGTCGGGGGCGGCGGTCGAGACGACGTCGGCCAACATGTAGGCCGGTGCGGCGTTGACGTCGAGGCGCCGCTGGAAGCTCTCCACCCAGGCCTGGGCGTCGGCGGGGGCGCCGCTCGCGAACTTGACGTCCGGCTTCAGGTTGAACGTGTACGTCAGCCCGTCCGGGGAGACCGTCCAGGAGTCGGCCAGCGCCGGCTCGATCTCCGGGGAGCTGGGCTTGTAGCGGACGAGTCCCTCGTACACCGAGGTCACGACGAGGTTCCCCTCGATCTCGTAGAAGATGTCGGGGTCGGGGACCTGCATGTCGGCGACGAAGGCCACGTCGAGGGTGGTGTCCTCGCTGCCGCCGCCGGTGCCCTCCGACGACGAGTCGGACGAACCCGACGAGCAGGCCGCCAGCACGAGGGCCAGTACGACGGTCAGTGCGGCGAAGAGTCGCAGACGGGATGGTCGGGTCACGGTGCCTCCGGGGGGGTGGGGGTGGTTCGGGGGGATGGGGTGGGAACGGTCGTCGAGGGGTGGGGAACGGTCGGGGTCAGTGCAGGACGGCGCCCCCGTTGACGAGGAGGGTCTGACCGGTGAGGAACGCGGCGTCGGGGCCGGCGAGCCAGGCGACGAGGGCGCCGGCGTCGTCGGGGCGGCAGAACCGTCCGGCGGGGATGGCGTCGAGGTAGTCCTGGCGGACCTCGGCGACCGACCGGTGCGTGAAGCCCGACTCGGCCACCCGCTCGGCGGCCACCATGTCGGTCTCGGCCGTGCCCGGCCCCACTGCGTTCACGGTGATGCCCGCCGGGGCGAGCTCCACGGCGGCCGCCTGGGTGAGACCGACGACCGCGAACTTCGTGGCGCTGTAGGCGCCGAGGTAGGGGAAGCCCTGCACGCCGGCCTCGGAGGCCACGTTGACGATCCGACCGCAGCGCCGGTGGGTCAACATGCTGCGCGCCGCCGCCCGCATCCCGTGGAACGTGCCCATGACGTTGACGGCCAACATGCGCTCGAGGTCGCACGGTTCGGTGTCGACCACCGGGGCCAGGACCGACACCCCGGCGTTGTTGACCCACACCTCGAGGTCGCCGAGGTCCTCGGCCGCCTCGGCGAGCACCTGGGAGGCGGCCGGGTCGACCACGTCGCCGCGCACGAGGGTCGCCCGCCGGCCGGCGGCCTGCACGTCGGCCACGGTGCGGGCCGCGGCGGCCTCGTCGGAGGTCCAGTTCACGACCACGTGGTTCCCGGCCCGGGCCAACGCCAACGCGATGCCCCGGCCCAGGCCGCGGCCGCCGCCGGTGACCACGGCCACCCGGTCCCTCACGACCCCGACCCCACCAGCCAGCGGAACGGGGCGTGGAACACGTCGTCGAAGCCGAGCATGCGCTCGGGGTGCCACTGGATCCCCAGCACCCCGGGGGCCTCGAAGGCCTCGATCAGGCCGTCGGGGGCGAACGCCGTGGCCTCGAGGCCCTCGCCGAGCACCTTCACGCCCTGGTGGTGCAGCGAGTTGACCTTGGTCCGCCCGGCGAGCAGGCCCTCGATCAGCGAACCGGGCACCACCTCGAGGTCGTGCACCGGCTCGTGGGGCCGGTCCTCCACCGAGTGCTGGTCGAGCCCGTCGGTGACGAGGTCCTGGTGCAACGAGCCCCCGAGGGCGACGTTGAGGATCTGGATGCCCCTGCAGATCCCGAGGAGCCGCCGACCGCTCGCCACCGTCCGGCGCACCACCTCCACCTCGAGGCGGTCGCGGTCGGCGTCGATGCCCTTCACCAGGCCGCCGTCCGCCTCCCCGTAGAGGGTCGGGTCGACGTCGTGGCCGCCGGTGACGAGCACGGCGTCGCACTCGGCGACCGCGGCCAGCACCGCCTCGTCGGCGCCGGCGGGACCGGGCACGAGCAGCACCGGCAGCGCTCCGGCGGCGACGACGCCGTCGATGTAGCCGCGGTGGATCGAGAACCGCTCCTCGGGCTCGCGTCCGAGCAGCACGGCGACCCTCTGGACCGCGGTCGGCGAGGACGTGGTCGCCATGCTCAGAGCTCCAGCAGGTAGCGGTCGAGCTCCCAGGCGGAGACGGTGCTGTGGTAGTCGTCCCACTCGCCGCGCTTCATGTCGACGTAGTCGCTGACGAAGCGGGCCGGGAAGACGTCGTGGGTGAGCGGGTCGGCCTCGAAGGCGTCGACGGCCTCGAGCAGCGTGCGGGGCAGCCGGACGGCGCCGGGCGGCGGCTCGGACCAGGTGTAGGTCAGGCTGTCGATCGCCTCGCCCGGGTCGAGGTTCTCGCGGATCCCCTCGAGGCCGGCGGCGAACATGAACGCCGAGCACAGGTACGTGTTGACCGCCGAGTCGACCCCGCGGTTCTCGACGGCCGGGCGGTTGTGCGGGAGCCGCAGCATGCACGACCGGTTGTTGTCGCCGTAGGCCGCCCACACCGGCGCCCAGGAGATGTTGCCGTCGGCCAGACGGGGCTGGAGGCGCTTGTAGGAGTTCACCGTGGGGGTGGCGATGGCGGCCAGCGCCGGCGCGTGGCGCAGGATGCCGGCCACGAAGCCGTAGGCGGTCTTGCTCCACCCCTTCCCCCGGGCGTCCTCCTTGTCCCGGAAAGCGTTCTCGCCGGTCTCGACGTCGACGAGGCTCATGTTGAAGTGCTGGCCCGAGCCCCACCCCGCGGTGTACGGCTTCGGCATGAAGGTGGCCAAGAGGCCCGCCTCCTGGGCGGCGGCGCGCACCATGAGCTTGAACAGCGTCATGCGGTCCGACATCTCGAGGGCACTGAAGTAGCCGAAGTCGAACTCGTACTGCCCGTCGCCGCCTTCGGTGTCGAAGCTGAAGAGCCCGAAGCCGGTCTCGGTGAGGTAGCGCGACATCGGCTCGAGGAAGGACATGGCGTCGATGGCCGACGACACGTCGTAGGCCTGGGTCGGGGTGAGGCTGCCCGAGCGGTAGCCGGGGGCCAGGTAGCCGTCGCCTCGCTCGAGGCTGTCGGGGTGGAAGACGTAGAGCTCGGGCTCCACCCCGAGGCACATCCCGAACCCCTGCTCGGCGGCCAGGTCGACCTGGCGCTTCAGGATGCTCCGCGGGCAGTTCGAGAACGGCTCCGACCCGTCGGCGAGCAGGTCGGCGTTCATGAAGGCGAAGCGTCGGTCCCACGGCAGGATCTGCAGCGTCGAGAGGTCGGGCATGGCCACCGACTCGGACTCGACCGGGTCCATCATCCCGAGGCCTCCCATCCCCCTCGGCGTGTAGCGCTCCGAGCCGGCCAGCAGGTTCGGCAGGTGGTCGATGGGGACGACCTTGGCCTTCGCCCTCCCCAGGACGTCGACCCAGGCACCCATGGCGAACTCGACCCCCTTCTGCTGCAACGAGGCGACGAGCTCGGTGTGGGCTGCGTCGATCGGGTTCGTGGTGTCCATCAGGTCGGTCCTTTCGCGGCGGCCGACGATGCGGCCACGGGGCGGGGTCGGGGGGAGACGGTGGCGGGCCGGTGCGCGACGAGCGGGGGTTCCTCGACGCGGCCCCGCTCGACGAGCTCGCCCAGGGCGGTGACGGCGAGGCCGACCAGGTGCTCGCCGAGGGCGACGGAGGCCTGCGACGGGTTGCCGGTCACACCGTTCGTCGAGAGCGCCTCGGCGGTGTAGCGGAACACGAGCCCTTCGGTGCGGTCGGCGTCGTCGGCGCCGGCCATGGCGGTCGTGTCGACGAGGTGGGGGGCGAGCGCCAGCATCACCGAGGTCTCGGCGCGGTTGGCGTGGATGTCGTCGCCGTCGGCGGTGACCTCGGCGAGGATCTCGGGGGTGGCGGAGTACCAGTCGACGTAGGCCGCCCGGAGGTCGGGTCGGTGCAGGCGGAGGTGGTCGGTGGCCACCGACAGGGCGGCGCCGTTGCCGAAGTGGGCGTTGACGAACAGCAGCCGGGTGAGACCGGAGCAGGCCGCCCAGTCGGCGTACTCCCGCACGGTCGACGCGACGAGCTCGGGGGTGGAGGAGAGCGTGCCGGCCAGCACCCGCCCGTGCCCGAAGCTGCAGGCCACGGAGATGGCCGGGAGCACCAGGCAGCCGGTCCGCTCGGCGACCAGCTCGCACAGGCGGGTGGCGATGATGGTGTCCGTGCCCGACGGCAGGTGGGGGCCGTGCTGCTCGGTGGCGCCCACCGGGACGAGGCCGACCTCGTGGCCGTCGAGGGCGGTCAGCCGCACGCTCAGCTCGTCGGCCGACAGCTCCTCCCAGCGATTGGACCTCATGGGCCGCACCGTACGGACGGACTGTTTCGATACTGTTTCGACAGCGCCAACCGGTCGTGAACCAGGCCACCGGCCTCGACGACGACCCACGTCGTATCTGAGCCGGCAAACTTCATGCCGGCCTCCGAGGCGGGGTGGGCGTCCAGCCAGTCGGCAGTGGCCTCGGCGTCGGCGAGCGCCGGCGTGGCGTCCACGTCGGCCGACGCGACCGTGACGGGCGGGTCCACCTGGCGTCGGACGACCCGCCACCCGCCGTCCTCGTCCCGCAGGGCCTGGGACCAGGCGAACGCTCCCCCCGTGGACCGTCGGTCGACGAGCACGAGGCGGCGACCGCCCACCGCGACCGACATCGCCGTCGTGCGACTCTCGCCGTCGAAGCCCACGACGACCAGCGGCGCGGCCTCCGCGGGCTGCCGTCGCCACACCTCGCGGAACGGGGTCGGGGGGTCGTCGTCGTCGACGGTGCCGTGCTCCTCGAAGCAGTCGTCGGCCACCCACCGGGCCTCGGCGCCGTCGCCCTCGGCGAAGCCGCCCGTCCAGTCGACCTCGTGGGACCAGGAGAGCGCCCCCCCGACGGCGGGCTCGACGCCCTCCAGCGTCGTCCAGGCGCACCGTCCGCCGAACGCCTCGGCGCGGGCCCCGAGGGCCGTGGTGGCGGGCCCGGCCCGGCCGTCGGGTCGGGGGACGCGAACGTCGGCGAACCACTCACGGCCCTGGAGCCACATCACGTCGGCCGGTTCGGCGAGCTCCTCGCCCGCCACCGACACCCCGTCGCGGGTCCAACAGCCGACGAACGCCTCGGGGACCGTCATCACTCGCCGAGGACCTCGAGCAGGTGGCGCTGGAAGTTGGTGATCGGCCGCTCGTGCTCCTGGGCCATGGGCCCGACCCGGTACCGCGAGGACCGCACGGCTCGCTGGATGCCCTCGCAGGCGGCGATGTCCTCGACGACGAACGCCTCGATGCCCTTCTGGATGGCATCGAGGTCGGCGCCCGGCTCGGCGCGGACCCGCACGTCGACCTCCATGCGCTCGGGCCCGAGGGGCACGGCCACGTAGGTGATGAAGTACTCGGCCTCGCTGGCCATCAGGATGTTCGGGAAGAGGGCGTGGGCGCCGATGCCGTCACGGTCACGCTCGTCGATGTGGCTCACCGCGCCGGAACCGGCGGCCGGACGGCGGGTGCGGAGCCCGGCCTTCGACGGCTCGTGGCTGACCCAGTGCCGGCCGACCTGGTCCCACTCGAAGCGATTGTGGTCGAAGTCGCTCAGCGTGCGGCTGTGCAGGTACCAGAGGTGGTAGACGTCGACGTGGTTCTCGACGAAGAACTTCCAGTTGGTGGCGGCGGGCAGCTGGAAGTGCAGGACCTGGGTCAGCTCCTCGGGCCGGAAGCTGCCGATGCCGGTGGGGAACGCCCCCATCCACTCCTCGAGGGGGGTGGCGGAGGGATCGGGGTGCACGAAGACGTTGCCGCCCCACTCCCCCAAGGCGGCGGGCGGCAGCGCGCACGCCTGGTGGTCGAGGTCGGGGAACTGCTCGGGCTGGGGGACGTTGCGCAGCTCGCCGTCGAGCGAGAAGTTCCACGCGTGGTACGGGCAGCTGATGCCGGCCCGGGTGTTGCCGGAGCCGTCGAGCAGCTGGATGCCCCGGTGGGGGCACAGGTCGTGGAAGGCGGCGAGGCGACCGTCGAGCCCTCGAACGACCACGAGCGGGTCATGGCCCGCCACGATGGTGGTGTAGTCGCCGGGCTCGGCCACCTCGTGGGCGCTGCAGGCCAGGTGCCAGGTGTCGCCGAACAGGAGACGCTGCTCCCGTTCGAACCACTCGTCGCTGTAGTAGGCGTCAGGGGGGAGCAGGTAGGTGGTTTCCATACTCTATTGAGAGTACGGACCTCCTGTTGCCGCTTCGGGTGCGCAGCGTCACGATGAGGTGAAGGGGTGCTGACGGGTAGCTGTCGTCGCCCCGAGCCGCCCTCAGGCGCCCTCGCCCGCCTCCTCCGCGTCGAGCGCGGCGACCCGCTTCTCGATGCGGGCGAGGTCGGAGGGCCGGCGCAGGATCGAGCGCAGCGACGCGCCGGCGTAGTGGCGGGCCACGGTCACGGCGTCGAAGGCCGGGAAGGAGAAGACGGCGCGGCCGGGGCGGTGGTTGTGCTGGTCGCGGAACCAGTTCTGCAGGCCCTCGTCGCCGGAGAGCAGTGACAGCGCGGTGAGCGGCACGACGAGGTCGACGAACTGGCCGGCCTCGACCCCCTCGACGAGCAGCCGCTCGACCCAGTCGTGCAGGGCCTGCCGGTCCGCCCAGAACTCGTCGAACTGGTCGGGCTGCACGGACGCCAGGCGCTCCACCTCGTTCACGTCGCACGGGGCGGTGCACAGCTGCTCGGCGTCGAAGCGCAACAGCCGGTAGAGCTTCACGCCCGGCGAGTCGTCGCCGGTGCCGATGCGCTCGATGAACTCGAGGGGCGCCCGGTTGACGGTGAAGGTGGCCTGGAGGATCTGCTCCTTGCGGTTGAAGTAGTAGTAGAGGGACGACTGCTTCAGACCGGCGGCCGAGGCGATCTCGCTCATGGTGGTGCGGGCGAACCCCTTCTCGGCGAAGAGCTTCGTGGCCGCCCGCAGGATCTCGTCGTGAGCGGTGCCGTCGAGGGGACGGGGGTTGGACCGGGGTCGTCCCGCCGAGCGGGGGACGGACCGCGGCGCCCGTGGCGTGCTCATGGCCGAGCAAGGTAGCGCCGTCGGGCACGCGGGCCGGGGGATCCGCTCTGTGAACGCTCCGTGTCCTTGTGCCGAGTCGGTTGACTCCGGCCCGATCAGGCCACAGTCTGGTACCCGACGGTTTCAATGTTTCATCGAAAGACCCAGTGGGAGCACCAGTGGACGAGGCAGGCGACGAGCCCGGGCCGGCGGCGGTCACCGACGACCTGCTCCCCCCCGGGGCGTACTGGAGCGGCGTCGTGCGCCGGGGCCGCACCGTCCGCTTCGTCGACGTGGAGGGCTCGGGCGGCACGGCGGTCCTGCTCTGCAACGCCGCCGACCCGAGCGAGCGCTACAACGCCCCCGACACCGTCAAGATCCAGAACCAGATCTTCCTCACCGCCGGCATGGTGCTCTTCTCCGACATGGGTCGGGTGCTGTGCTCGATCACGCGGGACACCGGCGGCCACCACGACACGCTCGGCGGCGCGTCCGACGCCGGCACCACCGACGCCGCGAGCCACGGGGGCACCTACCTCGAGCGCCGCAACGAGCGCCACGTCAACACCCACGACAACCTGATCGCCGCGCTCGGCCGCCACGGCCTCGACCGTCGCGACATCGTCCCCACCCTCAACCTCTTCGACCGGGTGGAGGTGGCCCCCGACGGCCGCTTCACCTGGGTCGGCCCCGGCGGTGGGCCGGGCGCCCTGATCGACCTGCGCGCCGAGATGGACCTCCTCGTGGTCGCCTCGAACACACCGCATCCCCTCGACCCGTCACCCGGCTGGGCGACCGGCCCGACCCGGGTGAGCGTCCTCGCCGACGCCCCGGTCGACGTCGACCCACGGATCGACCCCACCCCCGAACGGGCCCGGGGCTTCGAGAACACCGACCGTCTCCTCTCCCTCACCCGATGACCCCCCACGGGAGCCCTGCGTGACGAACCTCTCCACCCCCCCGGCCGACACCGGTACGACCCCGGTGGTGGTCGACGAGATCGTGCGACCCGGCGAGCCGTGGACGGGTGTGGTGCCCGCCGGGGCCCTCCTGCGCATCGTCGACCTGGAGGGCAACCAGGCCGTCGACACCCTGCTGTACGACGCGCACGACCCGACCGACCGCTACAGCTCGGCGGCCACGGTGCGCGACCAGGGCGGCATCTTCCTCACCACCGGCTCGGTCCTGCGCTCGAGCGAGGGCGGCGCGCTCGCCACCATCGTCGACGACACCTGCGGGCGCCACGACACCTCGGGGGGCGCCTGCAGCGCCGAGAGCAACACGTGCCGCTTCGGCCACCACACCCGGCACATGCACAACTGCCGGGACAACTTCCTCCTCGGCCTCAGCCGCCACGGCCTCGGCAAGCGTGACCTGGTCCCCAACATCAACTTCTTCATGAACGTCCCGGTCACCCCCGACGGGCACCTCGACATCGTCGACGGGATCTCCCGGCCGGGCGCCCACGTCGAGCTGCGCGCCGAACGCGACATCCTCGTGGTGATCTCCAACTGCCCCCAGCTCAACAACCCCTGCAACGGCTGGAACCCGACCCCGGTGCAGGTGCTCGTGCACACTCCCGCCGCCTGATGTTCGACGCCGTCCTGGTGGCCAACCGGGGGGAGATCGCCTGTCGGATCATCGCCACCCTGCGGGCCATGGGGATCCGGTCCGTCGCCGTGTACTCCGACGCCGACCGCGACAGCGCCCACGTCGACGCCGCCGACGAGGCGATCCCCATCGGGCCGGCCGCCCCTTCCCTCAGCTACCTGCGGGTGGACGCCATCCTCGACGCCGCGGCCGCCACCGGCGCCGGGGCCGTGCACCCGGGGTACGGCTTCCTGTCCGAGAACGCCGCGTTCGCCGAACGCTGCGAGGACGCCGGCATCGCGTTCGTCGGCCCCACCCCCGACCAGCTCCGCCGCTTCGGTCTGAAGCACACCTCGCGGGAGCTGGCCGTCGCCAACGGCGTCCCCGTCCTCGCCGGGTCGGGGTTGCTCGACGGCGTCGACGACGCCGTGGCCGCCGCCGAACGCATCGGGTTCCCGGTGATGGTGAAGAGCACCGCCGGCGGCGGCGGGATCGGCATGGGCCTGTGCCGCTCGGCCGACGAGCTGGCCGCCACGTTCGCCTCGGTCGAGGCCCTCGGCGCCGCCAACTTCGCCGAGGGCGGGGTCTTCGTCGAGCGCTACGTCGGCCGGGCCCGTCACGTCGAGGTCCAGCTCTTCGGCGACGGGCGGGGCGAGGTGATCACCCTCGGCGACCGGGACTGCACCGTGCAGCGCCGCAACCAGAAGGTCCTCGAGGAGGCTCCCGCACCTGCGCTCCCCGACGAGGTCCGCCGTGACCTCCACGACGCCGCGGTGCGCCTCGGACGCTCGGTCGACTACCGATCGGCGGGCACGGTGGAGTTCGTCTACGACGCCGACCGCGCCGAGGCCGCCTTCCTCGAGGTCAACACCCGCCTGCAGGTCGAGCACCCCGTCACCGAGGCCACCACGGGCGTCGACCTGGTCGAGTGGATGGTGCTCCTCGCGGCCGGTGAGCTCGGCGACCTCGCGGCGCGGCGCCCCACGCCACGCGGGGTGTCCGTCGAGGCCCGGGTCTACGCCGAGGACCCCGCCGCCGGCTACCGACCGTCGACGGGCCGGCTGATGGAGTGGGACCCGCCCCGTGACGTCCGGGTCGACACCTGGGTGCGCCCCGGCACCGAGGTCAGCCCCCACTACGACCCGTTGCTCGCCAAGGTCGTGGCGTCGGCACCCACCCGCCCCGAGGCGCTCGCCCGGCTCGGGCGGGCCCTGGAGCGCTTCCGGGTGTCGGGCATCGAGACCAACCTCGACCAGCTCCGCGCCGTCGTCGCGTCCACCGCGCTCGACGAGGCCACCCACACCACGCGGCTGCTCGACGGCCTGGCGTTCAGCTCGGCCGCCGTCGACGTGATCGACGGGGGCACGCACACCACCGTCCAGGACCACCCCGGCCGGATCGGGCACTGGGACGTGGGGGTCCCTCCGTCGGGTCCGATGGACGACCGGTCGTTCCGGCTGGGCAACCGTCTCCTCGGCAACGACGAGGGCGCACCCGGCCTCGAGCTCACCCTCCGCGGACCCACGCTGCGCTTCCGCAGCGCCACCACCGTGTGCCTCACCGGGGCGCCGGCGGCCGCGACCGTCACCCCCGACGGGGGTGAGCCGATGCCGTTGGCCCCGTGGTCGGCGGTCGCCGTGGCGGCCGGCACCACCCTGCGGGTCGGCGACATCGGCGCCCCGGGCTGTCGGGCCTACCTCACCGTGGCCGGCGGGTTCGACGGCCACCACTTCCTCGGGTCACGGGCCACGTTCGACCTCGGCCACTTCGGGGGCCACGGTGGTCGCGGGCTCCTGGCCGGCGACGTGATCCGCCTCCTCGACCCCACCGCGCCGGGACCGGGGCGCGCCGACGTCGCCCCCGCCCGACGGCCGACGATGACCGACGCCTGGTCGGTCGGGGTGCTCTACGGCCCCCACGGCGCCCCCGACTTCTTCACCGACGACGACATCGAGGCGTTCCTCGGCGCGACCTGGCAGGTGCACTACAACTCCAACCGCACCGGCGTGCGCCTCATCGGGCCCACCCCGGTCTGGGCCCGGCCCGACGGCGGCGAGGCCGGCCTGCACCCCTCGAACATCCACGACACCGTGTACGCCGTCGGGGCGGTGGACTTCACCGGCGACATGCCCGTCGTCCTCGGTCCCGACGGGCCCAGCCTCGGCGGCTTCGTCTGCCCGGTCACGATCGCTCCCGCCGAGCTGTGGAAGATGGGGCAGGTGCGGGCCGGCGACACCATCGGCTTCCACCTCCTCGACCACGACGAGGCAGTGGCCCTCGAGGCCCGGGGCGGCCGTGACCTCGACCTGGTGACCACGGCCGGCCCCGACCCGGGCGCGGCGCCCGCGCCCGTCACCGGTGCGACGGTCGCGTCCAGCCCCGCGGTCCTCGCCCGGCGCCCGGCCGGCGACGCCGCCCCGGCGGTCACGTACCGGCGGTCGGGCACCTCGTGCGTGCTCGTGGAGTACGGCGAGAACGTGCTCGACCTCGACCTGCGACTGCGGGCCCACGCCCTCCAGGAGCACCTCCGCGCCCGTCCCCCGGCGGGGGTGGTCGAGCTGTCCCCCGGCATCCGCTCCCTCCAGGTGCGCTTCGACCCCCACCGGCGCTCGCTCGCGTCGCTCGTCGACGCGCTCGTGGAGATCGAGGACCTGCTCCCCGGCCTCGAGGAGGTCGAGGTGCCCAGCCGGCTCGTGCACCTCCCCCTGTCGTGGGACGACCCCGCCACCCGCCTCGCCATCGAGAAGTACACCCAGATCGTCCGCCCCGACGCACCCTGGGCCCCCAGCAACATCGAGTTCATCCGCCGCATCAACGGCCTCGACTCGGTCGACGACGTCCAACGGATCGTGCTCGACGCCGAGTACCTGGTGCTCGGCCTGGGCGACGTCTACCTCGGGGCGCCGGTGGCCACCCCCGTCGACCCGCGCCACCGCCTGGTGACGACCAAGTACAACCCGGCGCGCACCTGGACCCCCGAGAACGCGGTCGGCATCGGCGGCGCCTACCTGTGCGTCTACGGCATGGAGGGCCCCGGTGGCTACCAGTTCGTGGGGCGCACCGTCCCGGTCTGGAACCACTTCCGCGCTCCGGCCGACGGCCCGCCCTGGGGGCTGCGGTTGTTCGACCGGCTCTCCTTCCACCTCGTCGGCGCCGACGAGCTGCTCGAGCTCCGCGCCGACATGGCGGCCGGCCGCACCGCGCTCGACACCGAGCCCGGCACGTTCTCGCTGCGCGACCACCACCGATTCCTCGGCGAGCACACCGACGCCATCGAGACGGCCAAGGCGCGCCAGCAGGCGGCCTTCGACGCCGAGCGACGCCGATGGGAGGCGACGGGGCAGGCCAACTTCTCCGCCGAGCTGCCGCCCGATGTGGTCCGCGACGACGACCTCCTGCCCGACGGGCACCACGGGGTGGCCGCGCCGCTGCACGGCAGCGTCTGGAAGGTGCTGGTCGCCGCGGGCGACACGGTCTCGGCCGACGAGCCCGTCGCCGTCCTCGAGGCCATGAAGATGGAGACCAAGGTGGTGAGCCCCGTGGCCGGACGGGTGAGCGACGTGCGGGTCCGGGAGGGCCAGGAGGTCCGGCCCGGCCAGGTGATCCTGGTCGTCGAGCCGTGACCGACGACGGCTGGACCGTCGGCGGGCTGCGGCGGCGGCTCCTCGCCGGAGAGGTGACCCCGACCGAGGTCGTGGCGGAGGCCTACCGGCGCCTCGACGCCCTCGACGACCGGGCGGCGGTGCTGGCCGTGCTCCCCGAGGCCGAGGCCCGGGCGCGGGCGGCGGCCCTCACCCGACGCGACGTCGAGGACCTCCCCCTCGCCGGGATCCCGTTCGCGGTGAAGGACAACATCGACGTCGCCGGGCTGCCCACCAGCGCGGCGTGCGCCTCGTTCCGGTACCGACCCGACGCGTCGGCCGAGGCGGTGGCCCGCCTCGAACGGGCCGGGGCGACCTGCGTCGCCAAGACCAACCTCGACCAGTTCGCCACCGGGCTGGCCGGCACCCGCTCGCCGTTCGGGACCCCCCGCAACCCCGTCGACGCCGGCTTCGTGCCCGGCGGGTCGAGCTCGGGGTCGGCGGCGCTCGTCGCGGCCGGGGTGGTGCCGTTCGCCCTCGGCACCGACACCGCCGGGTCCGGTCGGGTGCCGGCGTCGTTCACGGGGATCGTGGGCCTCAAGCCCACGGTGGGCCGGGTGCCCACCACGGGCGTCGTCCCGGCGGTCGAGGAGCTCGACTGCGTGTCGGTGCTGGCCCCCGACGTCGCCGGGGCCTGGCTGGCGACGGAGATCACGGCCGGGGTCGAGGGGGGCTCACCCCTCCCCGACCCACGGGCGCTCGACGTCGTGGTGCCCACTGGCGACGGCCTGACGAGCTGCGACCCGGGCACCCTGGCCGCCCACCACGCCGCCGTGGAACTCGTGGCGGCCCTCGGCCACCGGGTGGTGGAGGTCGACATCGAAGCGCTGCTGGCCGTCGGGCGGCTCCTCTACGCCCCTGGCCCGTGGCTCCGGGCCCGCCACCGGGCCTTCGGCGCCCACCTGGCCGCCCACCCCGAGACGGCCGACCCGACCGTGGCGGCCATCGTGGGCGACGCCGTCGACCCGACCGTGGACCCCACGGCGGTCGACGCCGCCGCCCGAGCGGCGCTCGACGACCTGCGCCCCGCGGTCCGGGCCGTGCTGGCGGCCGGCGACCTGGTGCTGCTCCCGGTCACCCCGACGATGCCCACCGTCGTCTCGGCGATCGCCGATCCGGTCGGGACCAGCCGGATGCTGGGCACGTTCACCAACTTCGTGAACCTGTTCGGTCTCGCCGCGGCATCGGTACCGATGGGCGAGCGGGCGTGGGGGCTGCCGGCCGGCGCCATGGCGGTCGGCCCGGCCGGCCGCGACGCCCTCCTCGCGGCGTTCGGCGCCGAGCTGTGCGCCACCGCCGGGCGCGAGGGGCGCGTCACCAGCCGCCTCCCGGTGCGCACCGCACCGCCGCCGGGTCACGTCGACCTCGCGGTCGTCGGGGCGCACCTGGCGGGGCTCCCGCTCAACCACCAGCTCACGACGAACGGCGCCACGTTCGTGCGGGCCACCACCACCGCCGCCGACTACCGGCTGATCGCCCTGGCCGACTCGCTGCCGCCCTGCTCCGGCCCACCCCGCCCCGGGCTCATCCGGGTGCCCGAGGGGCACGGAGGACGCATCGCCGTCGAGCTCTGGCGGCTCCCCGTGGCCGGACTCGGCGCGTTCACGACCGGGGTGCCGGCACCGTTGGCCATCGGCACGACCCGCCTGGCCGACGGCTCGACGGTGCTCGGCTTCGTGTGCGAGGGCATCGCCGCGGAGGGGGCCGTCGACCTGACCCGCTTCGGGGGTTGGCGCGCCTGGCTGGCCGAAGGCGCCCCGCGGTGACACCGGGGCGGGCGCGGCCGGGTGGGACGCGAGGTCAGGCCAGCTTGAGGAACATCTTCTCGACCTCGGCCATCGGGTAGCCGTCGGCCTCGGCCTTCTCGGGCTCGCTCACGCAGTACGAGAGCCCCGCAGCGACGAGGCGGAAGCCGGCCTGTTCGAGGGCCCGGTTGGCCGCCGAGAGCTGCGTGACCACGTCACGGCAGTCACGACCTTCTTCGAGCATCCGCTCGATGCCCTGCACCTGACCGGCGACGCGACGCAGCCGGGTGCGCACGTCGGCGACGACGTCCTCGGGAAGCTCCATCGGACTGGTCCTCTCTCGTGACACCCCCGGTCGCAGCGCCGGGGGACGGCCCCATCATACCCCGGGAGGTATCGACTCAGGGCGACGGCCCCGGGCCCTCGACGAGCAGGGCGGCCAGGGCCCGCAACGCCCGGCCCCGGTGGCTGACGGCGTGCTTCTCGTCGGCGGTCATCTCGGCGAAGGTGCGCCCGTCGCCCTCGGCGGGCACGAACACGCTGTCGTAGCCGAAGCCGCCCGACCCGCGCGGCTCGTCGGCGATGCGGCCCTCGACCGTTCCGACCGCGACGAGCTCGCCCCCGTCGGGCCAGCGCGCCATGGCCACGGTGCGAAAGCGCGCCGTCCGGGCGCTCCGGGTCGTGGCCCCCGCCGCCCGCAGGTCGGCGAGGAGCTTCGCGACGTTGTCGGCGTAGGTCGCGGAGGGACCGGCGAAGCGCGCCGACCACACCCCCGGTGCGCCGTCGAGGGCGTCGACCTCGAGGCCCGTGTCGTCGGCCACGGCCGGCTCGCCCGCCCCTGCGGCGACGGCGACGGCCTTCAGACGGGCGTTGCCCTCGAGGGTGTCGGCGTCCTCGACCACGTCGGGGAGGCCGACGGGGCGGGGCACGACCTCGACGCCGAGGGCGTCGAGCACCGCGGCGATCTCGGCGACCTTGTCCGGGTTGGCCGAGGCCACCACCAGGCGCACCGCAGGCCCCTCAGCCGGGGCGGGGCGCCGGGGCGTCGGCGATCAACAGGCGCTGCAGCGCCATGATCTCGCCGATGCCCAGCTCGGCCAGTCCCAGCAGCTCGTCGAGCTCGTCACGCGAGAAGCTCATGCCCTCGGCGGTGCCCTGCACCTCGAGGAAGCGACCACCGCCGGCCATCACCACGTTCATGTCGACCTCGGCGGCGGCGTCCTCGACGTAGGGCAGGTCGAGCATCGGCACGCCTCCCACGATGCCGACCGAGACGGCTGCGCACGGCTCGGTGAGGGGATGGGCGCCGATGACGCCGTCGGCCACGAGACGGGTGAGGGCGTCGTGCAACGCCAGGTAGCCACCGTTGATCGACGCGGTGCGGGTGCCACCGTCGGCCTGGAGCACGTCGCAGTCGACGATCACCTGGCGCTCGCCGAGCAGCTCCATGTCGCACACGCCGCGCAACGACCGGCCGATGAGGCGCTGGATCTCCTGGGTGCGACCCGACGGCTTGCCCGACGCCACCTCGCGACGGATCCGCTCGGGCGACGCGCCCGGCAGCATCGAGTACTCGGCGGTCACCCAACCCTTGCCGCTGCCCCGCATCCAGCGGGGCACGTCGTCGTCGACGTACGCCGTGCACAGCACCATCGTCCGGCCGGCCTGCACGAGCACCGAACCGGAGGCGGCGTCGGTGAAGTCGCGTTCGAAGCTGACGTCGCGCAGCTCGTCGTGGGCACGTCCGTCGGCACGCATGGGCCTCTCCTCGGTCTCAGAGCTCGTAGACCGCACCCGGGGCGGCGAGGTCGACCGGGCCACCGTAGGCGTCCGCCCCGAGGCGGGCGTGCTCCTCGGGATCGGACCCGGGCACGAGGTGGGTGAGCACCAGACGGCGGGCGCCGGCGGCGCGGGCCATCGCCCCGGCCACCCCCGCGGAGAGGTGCAGCACGTCGCCGCGCTCCTCCTCGGTCGCGAAGGACGACTCGAGCAGGGCGAGGTCGACGTCGCGGCCGATGGCGTCCATCGACCAGCCCGGGCCGGTGTCGGCGGAGTAGACGAGCGAGCGGCCCTCCGGGTCGGACACCCGGACGGCGTAGGTCTCGACGTAGTGGTCGGTGCGGTCGATGGCGAAGGTGAGGTCGCCGATCGTGAAGACGGGCTCGGGGCCGAGCACCCGGGTGTCGAAGGCGGGGTTGACGTCGGTACACACCGCCTCGAGCATCGCGACCGTGCCCTCGGTGGCCCACACCGGGATGCCGTCGATGTGCAGGTGGTAGTGGGTCAGGATCCGCATGGCCGTGAGGTCGACCCAGTGGTCGGGGTGGGCGTGGCTCACCACGACGGCGTCGAGGTCGGCGAGGTCGACGTGGCGGCGCAGGGCGGGCAGGGTGCCGTGGCCGAGGTCGAGCACGACGGCGGTGGTGGCGCTGCGCACGAGGTAGCCGCTGCAGGGCAGGCCGTCGCCCGGGTAGGACCCGGCGCACCCGAGGACGGTGAGGCTCAGCCCCACGACACCGACTCCACGACGGCCAGCTCGGGGCCGAGCAGGCGGCTCCCGAGGGAGCGGAACACCTCGACGTCACCCGACGACTCGAACCGGTGGCGCCCCGGCGGGGCCTCGCCCGGGCGAGCGTCGTCCCGGGCCAGGCCGAGCTCGGCGAGCAGGGCCCGCACCCGGAACGCCGTCTCGTCGGCGGAGTCGACGAGCACCACGTCGCGGCCCATCACGTCGGCGATCGTGCGGGCCAGGAACGGGTAGTGCGTGCAACCGAGGAGCAGCGTGTCGACCTGGGCGTCGCGCAGCGGTGCGAGGAGCCGTTCGGCGAGCACGTGGACCTGGTCCGAGGAGGTGTCACCCCGCTCGACGAACTCGACGAACCCGGGGCAGGCGGCGCAGCTCAGCTTCACGTCGGCCTCGGCGGCCGCCACGGCGTGCTGGTAGGCACCCGACCCGATGGTGCCGACGGTGCCGATCACGCCGACGTTGCCGTTGCGGGTGGCCGCCACCAGCGACGTGACCCCCGGCTCGATCACGCCGACGACCGGCACGGGGCTCTCCTCGCGCAGCTCGTCGAGAGCGGCGGCCGACGCGGTGTTGCAGGCCACCACCACGAGCTTCACGTCGTGCACCTCCACGAGACGGGCCGTGATCTCGCGGGCGAAGCGACGCACCTCGTCGAGCGGACGCGACCCGTAGGGGTAGCGCCCGGTGTCGCCGATGTACACGAGGTCCTCGGCCGGCAGGAGGTCGATGAGGGCCCGGGCGACGGTCAGGCCGCCGAAACCGCTGTCGAACATGCCGATCGGACGGGTCCCCACGACCAGCGAGGGTACTGGGCCGGCATCGCCGAACCCAGACCGCCGGCCCGTGGCCCGGCGCCCGTCGTCGTTGTCCGACCCGACGCCTAGAAGTAGATGATCTTCTGGGCCCGTTCGACGACGGTGTCGATGTCGTCGTTCCACAACCCGGTGGAGAGGTACTTCCAGCCGCCGTCGCAGACGATGAAGACGATGGTGCCGGCGTCGATCTGGCCGGCCACCCGGCACGCGCCGGCCAGCGCCGCTCCGGCGGAGATCCCCGAGAAGATGCCGCACTCGTCGGCCAGCCGGCGGGTGTACTCGATGGACTCGCGGGGGCGGACGATGCGCTTCCCGTCGAGCAGCTCGGGCCCGCCCCACTTCTCGTAGACCGGCGGGATGTAGCCCTCGTCGAGGTTGCGCAGGCCCTCGACCAGCTCACCGATGGGCGGCTCGACGGCCAGGACCTTGACGTCGGGGTTGCGCTCCTTGAGGTACGTGCCCACGCCCATGAGCGTGCCGCTGGTGCCGAGCCCGGCCACGAAGTGGGTGATCTCGGGGCAGTCGCGCCAGATCTCCGGGCCGGTGGTCTCGTAGTGGGCACGGGGGTTGGCCTCGTTGGCGTACTGGTAGAGGAACGCCCACTCGGGGTGCTCGTCGGCCATGGCGATGGCCCGGCGCACCGCCCCGTTGGAGCCCTCGTTGCCCGGCGACAGGATGATCTCGGCGCCGAAGACCTCGAGGAGCTGGCGGCGCTCGACCGACACGTTCTCGGGGAGCACGATCTTGATCGGGTAGCCCTTGATGCGGGCGATCATCGCCATGGCGATGCCGGTGTTGCCCGACGACGGCTCGATGATCGTCTTTCCGGGGGTGAGGGTGCCGTCGGCCTCGGCCTCCTCGATCATCGACAGCGCGATGCGGTCCTTGACCGACCCTGCCGGGTTCTGGCCCTCCATCTTGCCGAGGATGCGCACGTCGGGGTTGGGGCTGATCCGACTGACGTCGATCATCGGCGTGTCGCCGATCATGTCGAGCACCGAGGAGTACACAGCCATGAGCACCTTCCCGACACAGGGGACCGGATCGAAATGTGACCCTGCGGATCGGGATTCTACCCGTCGACGACGCTGACCGGCTCCTCTTCGACCACGCCGTCCACGATCCGGTAGGACCGCAACGAGGCGACGCCGGTTCGGAACGACACGATCACGTAGTGCCACGACGGGTCGGGGGCCTGGGCGACGTCGGTCGGCGACGGGTAGGCCTCGGTGTGGGTGTGGGAGTGCACCACGCCGTTGATCTCGAGCCCGTGGTCCTCGGCGTCGCGGTCGGCGCGGAGGTGGTCGCGGGGTTCCACCGTGTACACGCGGCTCGAGGCCGCGGCGTTGCCCGTGGGGTAGAAGCGGGTGGCCGCCTCCCCACCGCCTCCGGCATCGCGGTCCGCGGCGGGCCCGGCGAGCAGCCCGCAGGCCTCGTCGGGCAGGCCGGCGAGCAGGTGGGCGATGATGGCCAGGTGGGCGGACCGGGCGAGCAGCAGCACGGCCGGGACCCTACAAGGGCCGACCCGGCCCTCAGGGCGGCGCAGTAGCCTCGGCGGTCCCATGGCGACCCGCAGCGAGCCCGGCGTGACGGTCGTGGCCACCAACCGGTCGGCCCGTCACGACTACGACATCCTCGACACCGTCGAGGCCGGTCTGGTGCTGCGCGGCAGCGAGGTCAAGTCGCTGCGCGAGGCCCAGGTGCAGATCAAGGAGGCCTACGGTCGCATCGACGACGGCCAGGCGTGGGTCGTCGGGATGCACATCGCCCCCTACGCCACGTCGGCGGCCCACGACCTGCTCGAACCGGACCGGCGCCGCAAGCTGTTGCTCAACCGGCGCGAGATCGACCGGCTGGGCATGCGGATGGACCTCGAGCACCTCGCGCTCGTGCCGCTGCGCCTGTACTTCCGCGACGGGAGGGCCAAGCTCGAGCTGGGCCTCGGCCGGGGGCGCAGCAAGGTGGACAAGCGCCACGCCATCGCCGAGCGCGACGCGCTCCGCGAGGCCCAGAAGGAGATGGGTCGGAGCCGCAAGGCGACCGGACGGGACTGAACGCCTCCCGATCCGGGGACGACCGCCCCGGACCAGCCGGGATCAGTCGGATCCGGGCGTACCCGCCACGGCGTCCTGGAGCCGGGTGAGCGGGGCCCGCCACCGCCGGTCGAAGCGCTCCTCGCGCGACGCGGCCAGGTGCTGCTTGCCGGTGTCGTCGCGATAGCGCCGGGTGGCCCACACCGACTGCGGGCGGGCGATGCGCACCGCGGCGACGAGCGCCACCAGGGGCACCACCAGGCCGATGACGCTCGACGCGAACTTGCCCTTCAGCGCGGCGATCACCGAGCAGGCGACGACGAACACCGCGTTGACCACCAGGGCGGTTCGCCCGGCGGTCTCCCCGCCGGACTGGTCCTCGAGTCCGAGCGGGGAGCCGACGAGCAGGACCATCACGAGGACGCCGAGGAGGAGGAACACGACGTCGACGGAGAGCCGGCCCTCCTGCTCCCAGTAGACGTCCTGGAGGTGCAGGAGGAGGGCGAACTCGTCGAGGACGAGGGCCAGGCCGATGCCGAAGACGATCGCCGCGGCCGCGGTCCAGCCGAACGCGTCGGTCCCCAGCGCAACCAGGCCCCCCAGCACCATGAGCACCAGCCCGGGCACGACGTGGTGGACGTGGACCCCGCCCACGGTGTTGTCGCTGAACGGGCCCTTCCCGGCCCGGATCGAGCGCACCACCACGCGGGTCACGACGAAGGTGACGACGAAGGCCACCGTGAGCAACAGCAGCGGCAGGCGTCCGGCGTCGACGACGTCTCGTTGCCACCAGTCGGCCAACGCGCCGGCCTAGCCCGTCGGCAGGTACTGCCAGCGACGCTCGGGTCCGGTGCCGGGCTCGTGGTCGATCGACTGCACGTCGAACCAGATCGGCAACAGGTACTTCACGTAGAAGGCGTGCACCGTGACGGGCCCCACCACGAGGTCGTCGTAGCGCTTGATCCGGAGCCGGTCGTCCTTGTCGGCCCACCGCTCGCATTCGGCGAGCACCTCGTCGACCTCCTCGCGCGTGTCGCACAGCAGGCCCAGGTGGTCGTACCCGGGGGCGCTCATCGGCCGGTCGTGCTCGGCGACGAGGATGAACTGGCCCTCGTCGGGGCGCATGAGGAACTGGAGGCCCCCCACGATCTCGACGCTCGACGTCTGCCAGCCGAGCACGCCGCCGTAGAAGGCGGTCAGGTCGGCGCGCATGGCCTCGTCGAGGGTGCCGGGCGGCACCGTGAGCTCCATGTGGTTGAAACGGATCTGGGGCACGCTCGTCCTCTCCCGTGGGCGCCCGTCGCCCGGACCTGTCGAGTGTCGCGCGCGCCGGCCGGCGCCGGCGCCTCCTCAGGCGTCGAGGGTCGCGGTGTCGCCCACCGCCACCCGGCCCGGGCGGGTCACGGTGGCGTAGACGCCGAGGTCCTGGCCGAGGTCGCGCACGATGTGGCGCAGCACGGCCCGGTCGGCGGGGACGGCGTCATCGATCTCGCGGGTGACCATGACGCAGCGCGGGCAACGGGTGGTGATCGACACCTCGGCGTCGCCGAGGTGGAGGCGTCGGCCCACCCAGTCGAACTCGGGGTGGCCGGGGGCGTCACCGGTGTCGAGCACCACGCTGGGGCGGAACCGACGCACGTCGACCGCGGAGTCCGGGAGAGCGTCGGCGACGGACCGCAGCGCCGACGTCGTGAGGATCAGCAGCGGGAAGGCGTCGTGGTAGGTGCCGGGCGGGGACTCGAACTCGACGATCTCGGGCGGGAAGACCGACAGGTCGGGCAGGGGCTCGTCGCCCTCCCGACCGAAGATGCCCCGCAGCTCCTCCATCACGTCGTCGCTGTCGGGGCCGCCCCGGCGGTAGTGGTCGAGGTCGGCGGCGGGGCGCAGGGCCTCGAGGGTGACGGGATGGTCGAGGGCGGCGCTGATGCGGGCGTCGCGGTCGGGGTCGTCGGTGCGCACCTCGGCGCCGTCGGGGAGCGTCACCACCACGGTCCCGTCGTCCTCCCGGCGGGCGGCGAGGCGCATGAGCCCGGCGATCTTCTTCGCGCCGCGGATCCCGCCGCGCACCCCGTCGCGCGCCGCCCACGTGCGGTCGTCGACGACGCCGGTGTCGTCGAGCTCGACGGTGGCGACCCGCTCCCCGATCATCGACTTCACCGGGTAGCGCCACAGCTCCGCGACGTGCACGTTCGGCTCCTTCGTCGTCGGCCCCGGCGAGGGGCGCCGCGTCGCCGATCACGCTAGGCCACCCGAACCCCCGTGGCGGGGCCCCGCACCGGCGCTACCCTTGGAGTGCCGCCGGCGACAAGGCGGACTTGCGATCACGGGGCTGATCGGTTTCGACGTCGGGACCGGGAGCTGGATCGTGCGACCCGAGTTGCCTCAGACTCGCTAAACGGGGGCAACCAAAGAACCGCCGATGAGCAGTTCACTCTCGCCGCCTGATCCAGATCGGGCCTAGAGAGCAACAGTGACCAGCGATGGCGCACGGGGCCAGCTCGCCGCAGCCCGGCAACAGAAGCGGTGGGTGACAGCCGGAAAGACGGCTGACGGCGGGAAAGACCGCTGACACCGGGGAAAGACCCGGTGGCCGGGCCCTCGTGGCCCACCCGACCCGGCGGGCTGGCGGCCATGAGCCTGTAACTCGGGAACGGTCGTAGCGCGAACAGTTGCCACCAGACGGACGGGGGTTCGATTCCCCCCAGCTCCACCACGGTGATGTCGCGAGACGTCGAGGACGGTCCGGACCTGCATCAGGGTCCGGACCGTCGTGGTTCTCGGGGGCCTTCGCGCGCGCCGGGGGGTCACCCGGTGCCGTCGCACGTCACCCGCTGAGGGGCGATCGCCCTGATGTGTCGGCACGGCGCCACCGAGGGCCGGGGTCCCGCGTCGGGCGCCGTCAGGCGGCGGTTGGCCAGCCGGCGGCGGTCATGTCCTCGAGGGCGCCGCCGTCGAGCACCGTGAGGCCCACGGCCTCCATCTGGGCGGCGGCGGCCGCCGAGCGGTTCCCGCTCCGGCAGTACACGACGTAGGTGACCGAGTCGTCCAGGCCGGCGATCTCGTCGGCGAACGACGGGTCCTGGACGTCGATCAGCGCCGCGCCCTCGATGTGGCCGGCGGCGAACTCCTCGGGCGTGCGCACGTCGACCACCGTCGCGCCCTGGTCGAGCGCCGCCCGCGCCGA
The DNA here is from genome assembly GCA_025455885.1 of Acidimicrobiales bacterium. Classification (NCBI taxonomy): domain Bacteria; kingdom Bacillati; phylum Actinomycetota; class Acidimicrobiia; order Acidimicrobiales; species Acidimicrobiales bacterium. The sequence continues at coordinate 188,606 of JALOLR010000001.1, read as the reverse complement.
CGCCTCACCGGCCGCAGGGGTGGCGGCCTCGGACTCGGCAACGGAGGCGGCGTCCGCGCCGGACGAGGACGACGAGCAGCCCGCCGCCACGAGCAGACCCGCCGCCACGACGGCCATGGCGCCGACCACGCGTCGGACGGTGCGGGGTGACGTCGAACGTTGCGGACCCATGTCGATCTCCTTTTCGAGCTCTCCTCGAGCCCCTCGTCGAACTCGCCCGAGGATACCCCCCTGGGTACCCGGGGACACGGTCGCGCCGCCGCTCTCCGTCCCCCGATCCGAATCCGGTATCCGATCGGGTACCATTGCCCCATGGACGCCGCTCTCCTCCTCCGCCAGGCTCGCCACCGTCGTCGGCTCAGCCTGCGGGCCCTGGCCGCCCGTGCCGGCACGTCGCACTCCACCCTCTCCGCCTACGAGACGGGCCGGAAGGTGCCGACCGTCGACACCCTCGAACGGATCCTGCGCGCCGCGGGCTTCGACGCGACCACCGAGCTCGTCCCCGCCGTCGGCGGGCCCGATCCGACCGACCGCGGCCGGGAGCTGATCGACGTGCTCGAGCTGGCCGCGATGTTCCCCGCCCGCCACGCACCGACCCTCACCACCGCGCCGTTCCCACGCCCATGAGCCTCCCCGACAAGATCGTCGCCGTGCACCGCTCCTTGGCCGACGTCGGGCTCCCCCACGCCTTCGGCGGCGCGCTGGCGCTGGCGTGGTGCACCCGACAGGCCCGCGGCACGATCGACATCGACATCAACGTGTTCGTCGACGTCGACCGCGTCGACGACGTCCTCGCGGCCCTCGCCCCGGAGGTGGCCGCCACCCAGGACGACCTCGCCCTGCTGCGCCGGGACGGACAGGCCCGACTGTGGTGGGACACCACCCCCGTCGACGTCTTCCTCGACACCACCGACTTCCACCGCGCCGCCGCCACCCGCGTCCGGACCGAGGACTTCGGCGGCGTCGCGTTGCCGTTCCTCTCCTGCGCCGACCTCGCGGTGTTCAAGGCCTTCTTCGACCGCACCAGGGACTGGGCCGACCTCGAGGCGATGATCGACGCCGGGACCCTGGACCTCGATCGCGTCGCCGGGGTCCTCGTACGCCACCTCGGCGCCGGCGACCCCCGGGTCGCCAGACTCCTCGGTCTGGGGGACGGACCCCGTCAGCACGACGTCAGCGACCCCCAATAGCGTCACCCCGGTGACCACGACGACCCGGAGTCCGTCCGGGCGCCGCCGAGCGGCGTCGACGACGATGCCGGCGGTGGTGGCGCTCGCCGTCACCGTGACGACCCTGGTCAGCGCCTGTACCGGATCGGCCACCGAGACGACGGTCGCCCCGAGCACGTCGCCGGCCCCGACGGACGCGACCTTCTCCGTCGAGGTCGCCGGCGGGGAGGGGTCTGGCCGCTACACGCCCGGCGAGACCGTGCACGTCTGGTCGTCGGTGTCCACCGTCGACGAGGTGGCCCTGCCCTGGGAGGGCGACGCCGACCTGCTCGCCGAACCCGACGAGTGGCGCACCACCCTCGTGATGCCCGACCGCGACGTGCGCCTCGTCGCCCCCACCGCCCCCCAGGAGCTCACCCTCGTCACCGAGACCTTCGTCGGCGCCACCGACACCCCCAAGACCGTCCGCCACGCCCTGCCCCCGGACATGCGTGGCGTGGTCCTCTTCAACCACGGCACCGGCGGCTCCAGCAGCTTCATCGAGGGCGACGAGACCCGACCGCTGGCGCTCGCCCTGACCCGCGAGGGCTACGGGGTCGTCGCCACCGAGGCGGAGGAGGCCGCTGGGGGCGACGCCGACGACGACGGCAAGGAGCGCTGGGCGCCGGGCACCGGACCCGGCAACGTCGACCTCGCCAACCTCCAGATCCTCTTCGACGACCTCGAGGCCCGCGGCCTCGTCCCCCCGGGCACGCCCAAGTACGCCCTCGGCATGTCGGCGGGAGGCGCGTTCAGCCACCTCCTCGGGACGGTGGCCGCCACCGACTCGGCGGACCGGTTCCCCCAGCTGCGCTTCGAGGCCGTCGTCGGCTACTGCGCCGACGCCACGGGGAGCCGATCGGCGTCCACGTCGACCACCCCGTCGGCGTGGTTCATGTGCGGTCGCGAGGACAACCCCGAGGTGTCCAACGAGCAGGCCGCCGCCAACGAGGCCGCCCTGCGGGCCCGCGGCGTGCGCACCCGGTACCTCGAGAACACACCGACCCCGCTCCCCGACGGGCGCTTCACCCGGATCCCCGGCGTCGCCCCGGCGACCTCGGCGGCGATGGTCGCCGAGCTGCGCGCCGCCGGGTACCTCGACGCCCGGGGGTTCGTCGGCACCGACGCCGACGAGATCGTGGCCGCGGTGTTCGCCGACCCCGCCTCGTTCCCCACCGTCACCTCGGCCACCCGGGCCCGCCCGTTGCTCGCCCAGCTGAAGGCCGTGAGGGCCGAGCACGGGATGTACGCCGACGCCACCGCCCGGACGATCGCCTTCTTCGAGGGCTGACGAAGGGCTGACGAGAGGGATTCACCGCGACCAGGCGAGCTCCTCGTACCGACGGGTGACGCGCCACCCGTCGGCGGTGCGCTCCAGCGTGTCGTTGTAGAAGATCCCGGTCGACACGAGCGTGCGCTCCTCGTCGAGGGCCATCGTCACGAAGCAGGCCACCGGCACCCGGGTCGTGGCCCGGTCGCCCTCCAGCGAGAGGCGCAGCCCCCCGGTGATCCTCTGCGCGGCGACCATGACCGGCTGCAGCGACGCCAGCCACGATCGGTAGTCCGGGTACCGGAGCACCGCCTGGCCGACGTCGCGCAGGTCGATCTCCGCGTCCGGGGTGAACGTCGTGTCGTAGAGCTCGAGGTCCCACGCCTCCGCGGCAGCGAGCTGGCGGTCGTAGAGGTCGGCGATGGCGGCACGGTCCTGCAGCTCCGCGAGGTCGTAGCGACGGTCGTTCACGGTCCCCCCGGCGTCGGGCCCGCCGGACCCGGGCGAGCGACCGCAGACTACCGTTCCACCCCCGAGCCGACGTTGGGGGGCAGAAGGTGATCGTGTCGTTCACGCTGGTGCGAAAGCGCCCCGAGCTCAGCGACGACCAGTTCTTCGAACGCTGGACGCAGCACACCCAGGAGTTCGACCTGCGCGACCACCCCTACATCTCGAAGAACCGGCTCATGATGATCGTCGGGTCCCCCGACTACGCCGGGATCGCCGAGAACCACTGGCCGGACATGGACGCCATGATGGCCACCCAGGCGTTCTACGCGGACACCGAGGCCGGGCGCGCCCACTGGGCCGACCTCCAGACGTTCATGGACATCGACAACAGCCCCACCGTCGTCGTGACCAGGGAGGCCGACGTGGCGGCCGCCCGGACCACGATCACCTCCTTCCTCTGATGGCGCCCGGCGAGCTCCCCGACGACCTGCGGGAATGGGTGGAGACCGCGACGGGAGGGACCGTCGAGCGGAGCGAACCGCACCTCTCGGGAGCGAGCCGGCAGGCGTGGGCCGTCGACGTGGTCCGCGACGAGAGCCGGATGGATCTCTTCCTGCTCCGCGACACCGGGCGGGGCGGCGGCTCGGCCCGCGACGCCGCCGTGCTCGCCGCGCTCGGCGGCACCGACGTCCCCACGCCAGCACTGCACGGTTCGGAGACCGCGTTGCGGGCGGTGCTGCTGCAGCGCATCGAGGGGCACGACGAGTTCGACGACGACCCGTCGCACGACGCCGCCCTCGACCACCTCATGGAGGTGGTGGCGACCCTGCACGGCACCGACCCCTCGGCGCTCGACATCGACCACCTCGGCCCCCCGGACCGGTCGACCGACCACGCCGCCACCCAACTCGGGGCGGCCGAGGCCGTGGCCGACCTGGTGGGCGACGCGCTGCACCCGCTCTTCTCGGTCGCGCTGGCGTGGCTCCGACGCGCCGTGCCCGACGGCGCCGGCCGCACCGCGCTCGTGCACAGCGACCTCGGCCCCGGGAACCTCGTCCACCGCGACGGGCGCATCGAGGCCCTCCTCGACTGGGAGGTCGCCCACTGGGGCGACCCCATGGAGGACCTCGCCGCCCTCGCCGTGCGCGACATGGCCACCCCGGTCGGCGATCTCTCCGTACGCTTCGCCGCCTACGAACGCCACGGCGGACCACCCGTCGACCGCCCGACCGTGGCCTGGTACCGGATCCTGATCCTGACCCGCAACGCCATGCTCATCGGCCTCGGACTGTCGTCCCCCGACCCGGCCACCGATCGCCCGCAGCTGACGATGTACCGAACCCTGCTCATGCGCGGCCTGGCCCTGGCGCTCGCCGACGCCGTCGGTGCGCCCCGACCCACGGAACCCCCGTTCACCGAGGCGCCCCCGTCGGACGCGCTGGCCCTGGTGAGCGATGCCCGCGACCAGCTCGACGAGACCATCGCCCCGGCGATCACCGACCAGGTCGCACGAGGGCGTGCTCACGGGTTGGCCGGGCTCCTCGGCACCGTCGACCACCACCTCCGCTTCGGCGGCGACCGCGACGCGCGGGAGCTCGACGACCTCGCCGCGCTGCTCGGTCACCGCCCCTCGACCGTGGCCGACGGGCTCGCCGACGTGGCCGATCTCGCCGCTCGTCCCGAGCGGGAGGCCGAGGTGGTCGCGTACCTGGCCCGCAACCTCACCCGCGAGGCCATGCTCGCCGCCCCGTTGCTCGGCGAGCTCTCCGACCGCCTCCCGCAACCGTTGGGGGAACGGTGACCATCGCCGGCAACCCGCCCGAGCCGTCGGTGTCCGTCGAGGACGACGGCTTCCACCCGCCGACCTCCGACGACCCCACCTGGATCGAGACGGTGTGGTTCCCGTTCTGGGTCCCCGAGCTGGACGCATCGGTCCACACCCGGGTGTGGCTCCGCCCGAACCAGGGACTCCAGGGTGGTGCGGTCACGTCGTGGCGCGGAGAGAACCGCTATCTCGCCCACGACAGCTGGACCGGGGAGCTGGTCTCGCCCCCCGACCTGTGCGATCTCCGCATGGCCGACCGATTCCACCTCGAGGTCGTCGAACCGTTGCACACCTACCGGGTGCGCCACGCCGGCGAGCACATCGAGGTCGACATCACCTTCACGGGCCTCATGGCGCCGAACCCCGTCGCCCCCGACGAGTCGCCCGGGATGTTCGACGGCCACCTCGAGCAGCCCGGCCGGGTGCAGGGCCGCGTCCGGCTCGCCGATCGCTGGTTCGACGTCGACTGCGCCAGCGTCCGCGACCGCTCGTGGGGACCACGCACGATGCGCCCCGGCCTCCGGCTCGGCAACGCCCACGGGACCTCCGTCGACGGCTCGGCGTTCTTCGTCTACGTCGACCCCGGTCACGCCGGCCACGACCGGATCACCAGCGGGTACTGGCGCCACGACGGCCGGGCGGCCCGGCTCGTCGACGGCGTACGCCGGACCGAGCTCGACGGCGACTTCCCGGCGACCGTCGAGATCGACGCCCACGACGCCCTCGGCCGTCGGCTCGTCACCCGGGGCGACTGCCGCAACCTCCGGGCCGTCGACGCCGGCGACGAGCTCTACGCGGTGCTGAACCTGATCCGGTGGGAGCTCCCCGGGGGGACGACGGCGTGGGGCGAGAACCACGACATCTGGGCGCGATCGGACTGGATCGCCGCCGGCCGGGCCCCACTCACGTCGCGCTGAACCGCCCACCGCCGGCCATCTCGACGACGGCGAGCACCTCCTCGGGCTCGTCGACGACGTGCACGAGGTCGAGCTCGTGGGGCGCCAACCTCCCCCGGTCGACGAGGGCGTCGCGCATCCAGTCGAGCAGCCCGCCCCAGTGCCCGGACCCCACGAGGACCACCGGGAAGTCCTCGATCTTCCCGGTCTGGATCAGCGAGAGCGCCTCGAACAGCTCGTCGAGGGTGCCGAAACCACCGGGGAACACCACGAACGCCGACGCGTAGCGCACGAACATGACCTTGCGCACGAAGAAGTGCTGGAACTCCACGGCCAGGTCGACGAACGGGTTGATGGCCTGCTCGACGGGCAACTCGATCCCCAGGCCGACCGACAGCGCCCCGACGTCGCGTGCCCCCCGGTTGGCCGCCTCCATGGTGCCCGGGCCGCCGCCGCTGATGATCGTGTAGCCGTGGCCGCCGAGGAGCGAGGCGGTGCGGCGGGCGAGGTCGTACTCGGGGCTGTCGGGCGACGTGCGGGCCGAACCGAAGACCGAGACGGCCCGGCCGATGCCGGCCAGCGCGCGGAAGCCGTTGGCCATCTCGGTGTCCATCCGCGCCAGTCGGGCCGGGTCGTCGCCCACCAACCCCGACGGTCCCGGCGCAGGCCCTGCGAGGAGCGCCTGGTCGAGGGTCATCTCGCCGGCGAGCACCGGGCCGGTGGCGTGCGCCGGGGACCGGGGGGCGGCCACACCGTCGCCGGCCGGTCCCACCCCGGGACGGGCATCGGGCCGGCGGTCCACCCGCACCCGCTCCTCGAAGGCCGGCACGACGGCCCGCCAGCCCAACCGGGCCTCGATGCGGGCTCGCAGCGCCGCCGACGACGACGGCTCCCCGTGCACCAGGTACACCGCGTCCGGCTCGCCGTCGACCGTGCCCAGCCAGTCGACGAGCTCGTCACGGTCGGCGTGCACCGAGAACGCCGGCAGCTCCACCACCTCGGCCGCCACCGGCACGTAGTCGCCGAGGAGCTTCACCTGGCGGGCCCCCTCGGCGAGGCGACGACCCCGCGTCTGCTCGGCCTGGAACCCGACGAGCACCACCGACGCGCGCCGGTCCGGCAGGTAGCGGCGCAGGTGGTGCAGGACCCGGCCCCCGGTGGCCATGCCCGACGCCGACACCACGATCGCCGGGGTGGTGAGCCGGTCGAGCTCCATCGACTCCTCGACCTCGCGCATCGCCCGCACGTGGTCGAGCCCGAACGGGTCGGTGGCCGAGCGCACCTCCGGGCGGATCTCGGGGCTCCCCGCCTCGATGGCCGTGCGGTACACGTCGAGCGCGGCGAGCGCCATCGGGCTGTCCACGAACACCGGCAGCTCGGGGATGACGCCGGCCCGCCGCATCGCCTCGAGGTGCACCAGCACCACCTCGGTGCGGTCGACCGCGAACGCCGGGATCACCACCACGCCCCCACGGGCGGCGGTCCGCGTGATCACGTCGGCGAACACCTCGAGGGCACCGGCGTCGTCGTGGCGGCGATCGCCGTAGGTCGACTCCATCACCACGACGTCGGCCGGGCCGACCGGCGCCGGCGGGGCCAGCACCGGGTGGTGGCCCCGCCCCAGGTCACCGCTGAACACCAGCCGCCGTCCCCCGTCGCCGGCCACGTCCATCGCCACCACCGACGACCCGAGGATGTGCCCGGCCGGGGAGAGGGTCACCCGGACGCCGGGCGCCACCTCGACGGCCTCGCCCCAGCCGGCGGCGACGAACTGCCCGAGGCTGCGCCGGGCGTCCTCCTCGGTGTACAGCGGGAGGGCCGGATGGTGCTTGGAGAAGCCGCGGCGGTTGGCGTAGGCGGCCTCCTCCTCCTGGAGGTGCCCGCTGTCGGGCAGCACGATCGAAGCCAGGGCGACCGTGTGCGGGCTGGCGACGATCGGACCCGTGAAGCCCTCCCGCACGAGGCGGGGGATGGCACCGGAGTGGTCGACGTGCGCGTGGGTCAGCACCACGGCGTCGAGCGAGGCCGGGTCGACGGGGAACGGCGCCCAGTTCCGCAACCGGAGGTCCTTCAGGCCCTGGTACAGACCGCAGTCGACCAGGACCCGGGCGTCGGCGGTGTCGACGAGGAACCGGCTCCCCGTGACGGTGCCCGTCGCCCCGAGGAACGTGAGCACCGGCACGTGCTCCCCCGCCCCCGCAGTGCCGGCCATGGCTGCATCGTAGGGACGTCGCCGCCCCCGGCGGGTCAGCGGGGCAGGAAGTGGCGTTCCACGAGGGCCTGCACCTCGGCGGGGACGGGTCGATCCCCGCCGGTGCCGGCCAGGCGGGCCCGGGTCTCGGCGATCACGGCCCGGGCGTCGCCCGCCGGGACCTCACCGTCGCGGACCGCGGCCGACAACGAGCACTCGAACTGGCTGCAGGCGTGGGGCCGGTGCAGGTCGTGCACGGTGCACGTCCCGTCGGCCAGCGCCGGGCAGGGCAGCGCGAAGACCGGCGGGTCGGCCTCGACGATCATCTCCACGCCCAACGCCGCCAACGGGGCACCGAGGTCGCTCGGATCACGCACCGCCAGATGGCCGACGACGGTGCCGTCGCAGCACAGGCCGCACCCGATGCAGACCGAGGTCGACCCGGTCGGCCCGACGCCGTCGCTGGATCCCGGGGCGCCCGTCCGCTCCTCCACGGCCCCAGGTTCGCGCGGACCGGCCGCTCGGGGCACGAACGGGCGGTTCGCCCCATCGACGGCGGGGGTACTTCCGGGCGAAGATGCCGGACGTGGACCCGACCGACGACACGGCCCCCGACGCCGTCGGCCCCCCCGTGATCCCCGTGGTGATGCTGGGCATCACCACCGTGGCGGCCGCGGCGATGGTGGCCGGCGCGTTCGTCGAGGGTGCCGGCGACACCGACGAGATCGCCCCTGTCGCCGTGCTCGCCTGGGTCGTGGGCGCCGTCGTGGGGCTCGTCGTGTTCGCCTGGTTCGGCTCGCTCGACGCCATCCGACGGGCGACGGGCCACTACGTCGACGCGACGTGGCGGCCCCGAACGGTGGCCGTGGTCCTGGCCGTCACCGGGTGGCTCATCGGCTCCGTCGGCGCGTTCCTGGTCGCCCTGGCCCTGGCCCGCCGATGAGGACCGGCCGACGGGGGAGAGCCGCCGCGATCCTGGCCGCGATGCTCCTCGCCGGGATCGCCCTCGGACCTGCGGCGACGACCGGCGCCCAGCCCTCCCCCGGCGGCACCGACGCCGAGTGCGGAACCCTCGACGTCCTCCTGCTCATGGACGAGTCGGCCAGCCTGCGCACCACCGACCCGCAGAACCGGAGGGTGGAGGCCGCCGACGTGCTCGTCCGCAGCCTCGCCGCCTCCGCCGAGGCCGCCGGGGGGACGGTGGACCTCACGATCGCAGCCTTCGGGTCCGGGGTGAGCGACGTCGGTTCCGCGACGCTCCCGGCCGAGACCACCTCCGCGGTCGACCTCGTGCAGTCGTTCACCACCCGCACCGAGGCCCGCAACACCGACTACGTCCTCGCGCTGCAGGCCGCCGCCGACCACTTCGCGGCGAGAGCCGGCGTGCCGACCACGTGCAAGCGGCTCGTGTGGTTCACCGACGGGGCCTACAGCATCGACGACCCCGCGGCGCCGGGCATCGCCTCCTACACGTCCTCCACCCGGTCCGACGAGATCGAGGCCGAGTTCGAGGGCCAGGTGTGCGGAGCCCTCCCGCCCCCCAGCCGCCTGGCCGAGCCGCTGAGCGCCCGGATCCTCTCGGTCGGGTTCGTCGTCCAACTCGTCGACTTCCGCGACGCCGCCGGCGAGTCGCCCGCCGAACAGGCCGAACGGGCCAACACGGATCGGGTCGTGGCCCGACTGCTCGGCGGCGACGGGACCGACCCCTGCCGGGTCCCCGGGGAGCGGGTGGAGGCGGGGCGGGCGGCCGTGCTCGCCGACGAGTTCTTCACCCAGGGCCAGATCGCCCTCGGCCGCCTCCCCGTCGACTGCGCAGCGCTGTCCGCCGGCTACCCGAGCCCCCTGGTCGAGGCGGCGAGCGCCCGCGGGGCGCCCGGCACCACCGTCACGATTCTGCGCGACGGGACCGAGGTGGCCTCGGGTACCGGCTTCGCGTCCTACACCGCTCCCGCTGACGCCCCGACGCCGGGACTGGTGACCGCGGCCGCCGGCGACGGCCGGCTGACGGGCTGCTACGCCGATCTCTCGGCAGTGATCACCCCGTCGGGCGAGGCGACCGTCGTCGAGGGGGCACCGTCGGGTCTCGTCGGGGTCACCGTGCGGGGCGGGGCCGCGGCCGACGCCGCCGGCGGCCTGGGCCCCGACGCTGTCGCGGTCGCAGCACTCGTCGACGGCGCGCCCGCCGCGGTGGAGTGGCAGGCCGCCACGGGAACCTGGCAGGTCCGGCTGGCCGGCCCGATCGTGGCGCCCCCGGACGTCGTCGTGACGGCCTCCACGCCCGGATGGGGCGACCTGGCCACCGCGTCGATCTCCGTCGCCCTCGGCGACACACCACCCCTGCCCGAGGTGGTCTGGGAGGGCCCCGACACCCTCGAGGGGGCCGGGTCGTTCCCCGGTCGCCTCGTCGTCGTCCCGACCGCGGCCACCGGAGGGACCGTGTGCGTCACGTTCGCCACCCCGACGATCCCGACCCCCGGCGTGGCCCTGACGTTGTCGACCGACCAGGCCTGCGGCCCCGACGACGACACCTTCGCCGTCGATGCGGTGCTGACCGTCGACGGCCAGCGCAACGCACCGGTGGAGGTCGCGCTCGAGTTCACGGCGAGCTACCGGCCGGCCGGGGCGACCGACGGGCAGGCCCTCCCGGGGACCGGCGAGGTCGCCTTCCCCGCCCTCACGGCCACCAAGGCCGCCGACGCCTCGACCACGGCGCTCATCACCGTCGTGCTCGTGGTGCTCTCGGCGCTCCTGCCGGTGGTGCTGCTCCTGGTGCTGGTCAACCTCAACCGCCGCCTCCCCGACCCGCGGGGCCGTCGCGTCGCCACGGTGGCGCTCACCGCCCGCGACGGCGCGCTGTCCCTCGCCGAACCGCTCGACCCCGACGACGCCTCACCGCTCGTCGGGAACCGCAACCACTACGACCTCCCGCACGGACTCGAGGTGACCCGCCGCGCCACCCTCAACCCGTTCGCGGAGACGTCCGTCGAGGTGACCAGCGCCCACGGATCCGTGACCGCCGTCCCCTGGATGCGCATCGGACGGGGGCGGGCCATCGACGTGCCGGCGAGCTTCGGCCACCTGGTGCTGCTGCGCAACGACCCCGGCGCCGACCACGGCGTCGCCGTCGTCGTCATCCCCGCCGACGCCGAGTCGATCGACACGGTTCGGGCCCTCGACGAGGCGCTGGCGACGACCAACCGGACCTCGGACCGCGTGAACACGCTGCTCGCCACCGGCCAGTGACGGGTCGCGGGACGACGATGGTCGACTGGCTCCTCCGCGACCGCGCCACCGGCCGCATCACGGTCGCGCAGCTCCCCAACCTCAGCCTGGGGATCTTCCTCGCCGCGGTGGCGCTGCGCTGGGTGCTGTCCCCCACCGGGGCCCTCGCGACGGTGATCGACGTCGCGGCCGCGGCGGCGTTGGTGTGGTGGGGCGGCGACGAGGTCCTGCGGGGCGTCAACCCGTTCCGGCGCATCCTCGGCGCCACGGTCCTCGTGGTGGTGGTGATCGGGTTGGTGCGGTGACTCAGGTGCCGGCGGCGAGCGTCTCGGTGACGTCGTCCTCGACCTGGTGCTTCAACACCTTGCCGGTCTTCGTGTAGGGCAGCTCGGGGGCGAACACCACGTGGGTCGGCACCTTGTAGGAGGCGAGGCCGGCGGCCACCCACTCACGCACCTCGTCGGGTCCGAGCTCGGTGCCCGGGTGGGTGACGACCACCGCGGCGACCTCCTGGCCGAGCACGTGGTGGTCGACGCCCACGACGCAGACGTCGGCGACGGCGGGGTGCTCGACGAGACGGTTCTCGATCTCGATCGGGTAGATGTTCTCCCCCCCGCGGATGATGAGGTCCCGCATGCGGCTGTCGAGGTGCAACAGCCCGTCGACGAACCGGCCGTAGTCACCGGTGCGGTACCACCGCCGCTCGTCGAGGCTCGCCGCGGTGGCCTCGGGATCGTTCCAGTACCCGAGGAACACCGCCGCGCCCCGGATGCAGATCTGGCCGACCTCGCCGTCGGGCAGGGGCTCGTCGAGCGGCCCGCGGATCTGGATCTCGCACAGCGGCTCGACCGACCCGACCGACGCAGGGTGGGTCTCGAGGGTGACGCCGCCGAGCCGGGAGCCCGACCCGACGGTCTCGCTCATCCCGTAGCCGCACCCGACCCGGGCCTGGGGCAGCTTGCGGGCCATGAGCCGGAAGAGCTCGGGGGCGAACGTCGCCCCGCCCCCGCCGATCGACATGACGCACGACGTGTCGAACTCGTCGAACCGGGGGTGCTCGAGCAGGCGCCAGAACTGGGTGGGCACGCCGCTCCAGGCCGCCACCCGGTGCTCCTCGGTGAGGCGGAGGTGGGTCACCTCGTCCCACGAGCCGACCGGCGGGAAGACCACCTTCGTGCCCGTGACCGGCGCGGCGGCCAGCGGCAACGCCCCCGAGACGTGGAAGAGCGGCGTCACCATGAGCGTCGAGGGCTGCGGCCGGACGATCCCCTCGGGCGGCGGCATCGCGAGGAGCGCCATGGCCCCCTGCAGGGCGATGACCATCGGGCAGTGGACGAGGTTGCGGTGCGAGAGCGTCGCCGCCTTGGGTCGACCGGTGGTGCCGCTCGTGAAGAGCAGGACGGCGGGGTCGTCCTCGTCGATGGCGACGTCGGGCAGCGGCGGGTCGTCGGTCCTGGGCGGTCCGAGCAGGGCATCGAGCTCGGCGATGTCCACCACGGTCACGTGATCGGGGATCCCCACCTCGCGGAGCCGCTCCAGACGCCGCTCGTCGGCGACCACGATCGTCGGTTCGGACAGGGCGATGCCGTGGGCCAGCTCGGCGGGGCTCCACCACCCGTTGAGGCTCGACACCACCGCGCCGCTGACCACGGTCGCCCACCAGGCCACCGGGTACGGGTCGACGTTGGCCGCTGCGAAGGCCACCCGGTCGCCCGGCGCCACGCCGAGCCGGGCGAGGTGCGCAGCCGTCCTCGCGACGCTGGCCACGGTGTCGGCGAAGGTCAGCGTCCGTTCGGGGAAGACCAGGTGGTCGGCGTCGGGCTGGCGTGCGGCCGCCCCGGCGAGGACGGCGCGCAGGTGCGGCGGGCGGTGCCGGAAGACGGTCACCCCCACACCGAGGACGTCCTCCTCCACGAGCTCGAACGGACCGCCCGGCCCGAGGAGGGCCGCGGCGAGATCGGGCGGCTCCCAGACGTGGATGTCCTCGGTCACGACGCTCCCCCTGTCGTCGGCCTGCCGGCGCCCGGCGCCTCGGCCCTCGTGCTCGTTCAGCGAGGCTCGCAGATCACCAGCGGGATGTCCCGCTCGGTGCCGGCCTGGTAGTCGTCGTACGCCGGCCAGGCGGCCGTGGCCAAGGGCCAGTAGCGGGCCTTCTCGTCGGGATCGGCCACACGAGCGCGCAGCTCGTGCACCTCGGCGCGGTCCTGGACGGTCACGTCGGGATGGGCGACGACGTTGTGGAACCACTGGGGGTTCTGCGGCGCACCCCCCATCGACGCGACGACGAAGTACCGCTCGCCGTCGGTCACGCGGATCAGCGGGGTCCGGCGCAGCTTGCCGCTCTTCGCCCCCGTGGTGGTGAGGATGATCACCTCACCCCCCTCCCACTCGAAGCCGTCGGCCCCGTCGGTGGCGAGGTAGCGCTCGACGTGGTCGGCGATCGGGTCCCATGGGCTCGGTTCGTACTCGGGCATCCCCCGACAGTACCGCCCCACCGCGTCCGTCGATCCTTGCCCGATTCACACCCTCCCCGAGCACCGGCCTCACCCTCGGTCGCCATCGTGACCTTCGTGCGTGAAGGACACGCCCCCCGGTCCGAGGAGGCCACCACCATGAAGAACACCCTGCGCAACACCGTCGTCGCCGGCACCGTCGCCGCCGCCCTGCTCGCCTCGGGCGGGGTGGCGGTGGCGCAGTCGGCCACCACCGCCGACCAGCCCGCGGCCACCGCCGCGGGCAGCCGTTCGACCGAGCGCGAGGCCCGACGGGCCGAGCGCACAGCAGACCTCGCCGAGCGCCTCGGCGTGACCGCCGAACAGGTCACCGCGGCGCGCGAAGCGGCCCGTGCCGCCGTCGAGGCCCAGTTCGGCCCCCGACCCGAGCGCCCGACCACGCCCCCCACCGCCGAGGAGCGGGCGGCCCGCGAGGCCACCCGGGAGGCCGCCCGCGCCCTCTTCGACCAGACCTTCGCCGCCGAGCTCGGGGTGAGCGTCGAGCAGGTGCAGGCCGCCCGCGAGGCCGGGCTCCAGGAGCACCTCGCCGAGAAGGTCGCCGACGGCACCCTCACCCAGGAGGAGGCCGACGCCCGCCTCGAGTCCTTCCGGAACGGCGAGCACCCCGTCGGCCGGGGCGAGCGGGGCGGCCACCGCCCGGGGCCCGGCGTCGGCGCACCGACCGCCCGCTGAGCCCGACTCCGGGTGCCCCCGGTCGACACCGGCCGGGGGCACCCGGCCGGTGTCGACCCGTGAACGACCGAACCCCTCCCCACCATGTCGGTCGGCCCACCGCCAGGGCACAGGTCGGCTCAGAGGGTCCGGGGGCGGTTGACGAAGCGGTGCTCGGTCGGCGACCAGAACCACCCGCCCCCGGCGCGGCTGCCGCCGTCGACGGGGATGTTGTGACCGGTGACGAACGCCGAGAGGTCCGAGGCCAGGAACAGCGCGACCCGGGCCTGGTCCTCGGGCCAGCCGAGGCGCCCCACCGGCGCCCAGCTCTCCCAGAGGTGCTCGGCGTCCTCCCAGCCGGTCAGGTAGTCGACCTGCGGGGTCTGGGTGAGGTCCGGACCGATGCCGTTCACCCGCACCCCCTTGCGGCCGACACCGACGGCGAGGTCGGTGGTGAAGGCCGCCGCGGCGGCCTTGAACGCCCCGTAGACCGGGTCCCCCGGATACCCCCGGAGACCCTCCACCGAGTGGACGTTCACGATCGAGCCGGCGCGGTGGTCCACCATCGAGTCGAGGAACGCCCGCGTCACCGCGAACAGGTGGAACAGGTTCAGGTCGTACATGGCCTTCCACGACTCGGGCGACGACACCCCGAAGCGCACCAGCGGCCGGTAGTCACCGACGTTGTTGACGAGCACCGAGACGTGCGGGTGCACGTCGAGCACCGCCTCGGCGAGCGCCGCCACGCCGGCCTCCTCGGTCACGTCCACGACATGGGCGCGCGCCGTGCCGCCGTCGGCCTCGATGTCGGCCACGGCACGGGCGGCGCGTCCGGGATCGATCTCGGCGATCTCGACGAGGGCACCGTGGCGGGCGAAGAGCCGCGAGATCGCCCCTCCGATGCCGTCACCGCCGCCGGTCACGACCGCCACCCGGCCCTCGAGGAGACGGCCCCAGTCGTCGATCGGCGGGACGTTGGCGGGGATCTGGGACGTCATGGGACTCGACCTCTCGCGGGTGGACGCACGGTGGGCCCCGATCATGCCCTCCGCCCGCGGCGCCTGCCCTACGGTCGGGCCATGCGCGCCGTCGTCTGCACCGAGCTCGGTCCCGTCGAGAACCTCGTGGTCGAGGAGCGGCCCGCCCCGGCCCTCGGGCCCGACGGCGTCCGGATCGCCGTCACCGCCTGCGGCGTGAACTACGTCGAGGGCCTGATGGTCCAGGGCCGCTACCAGATCAGGATCCCGGCACCGTTCGTGCCCGGCATGGAGATCGTGGGCCGGGTGGTGGAGGTCGGCGAGGCCGTCACCGACCGAACGGTCGGCGAGCGCGTCTTCGCCAACGTGGGCCTGGGGGGCTACGCCAGCGAGGCCGTGGTGCCGGCCGTGAGTGCGGTCCCGCTCCCCGACGTCCTGACCGACGGCCAGGCGGCCACCTTCATGCAGAGCTACCTGACCGGGTGGTTCGCGCTCCACGAGCGGGCCGCGGTGCGTCACGGCCAGACGATGCTCGTGCTCGGGGCCGGGGGCGGCGTGGGCCTGGCCGCCGTCGACATCGGCGACGCCCTCGGGCTGCGCGTCATCGCCGCCGCCTCGACCGAGGAGAAGCGCCAGCTGGCCCGCCACCGGGGCGCCACCTGGGTCGTCGACTCCTCCACCGAGGACGTCAAGGCCCGGGCCCGCGAGCTGTCCGGCGGCGGGGTGGACGTCGTCTACGACCCCGTGGGCGGCGAGCTGGGCGAGGCCTGCCTGCGGGCCCTCGGCGACGACGGCAACCTCATCGTGATCGGCTTCGTCGCCGGGATCCCCCTCCTGCCCGCCAACCAGATCCTGCTGCGCAACCGACGGGTCACCGGCGTCGACTGGGGGGGATGGGCCAGCCGGAACCCGCAACGCAACCAGGAGCTGATCGGCGAGGTGCTGGCCATGATCGAGGCGGGCCGCCTGCATCCCGTGGAGCCGCACGCCTACCCGCTCGAGGAGGCCGCCCGGGCCCTCGACGACCTCGCGAACCGGCGGGTGGCGGGCAAGGTGGCGCTCGTCCCATGACACGGTCGGCGGGGTCGAGCCGCCTACAGTGGCTCGCCGTGCCGGTTCCCGAGAAGGTCACCCAGGTCGTCCGAGGCTTCGCCATGGGCAGCGCCGACATCGTCCCGGGCGTCTCCGGCGGGACGGTCGCCCTGGTGCTCGGCATCTACGAGCGGCTCATCGAGAACATCCGGGTCGCGTCGTCGGTGGCGGCCAGCGTCGTGCGCCGCGACGGGGCCGAGATCAGGCGCCGACTCGCGCAGGTCGAGTGGACCTGGCTCATCGCCCTCGGTGTCGGGATCCTGGCCGCCATCCTCGCCCTGTCGTCGTTGCTCGACACGCTCCTCACCGACCACGCCGAGGCCATGGCGGGGCTGTTCTCGGGGCTGATCCTGGCCTCGGTGGTGATCTCGTGGCGACTCGTCAAGAAGGTCACCCTCCCGGAGCTGGGCATCATGTTCGCCACCGCGGCGGCCTTCTTCCTCCTGCTCGGCCTCCGCGCCGACACCGAGTCGACCGCCGAGGAGGTCGTCACCCGGCCGCTGTGGGTGTTCTTCCTGGCCGGGGCCATCGCCATCTGCGCCATGATCCTGCCGGGCATCAGCGGATCGTTCCTGCTCGTGATCATGGGGATGTACGCCGAGGTGCTCGGGGCGGTCAACGACCGCCAGATCCTCGTGCTGTTGGTGTTCGTCGCCGGGTGCGTGGTCGGCCTGGCGTCGTTCTCGTCGCTGTTGAGCTGGTCGCTGCGCACCCACCACGACAAGGTGATGGCGGCCATGATCGGGCTGATGCTCGGGTCGCTGCGCGTGCTGTGGCCGTGGCCCGACGGCGTGAGCAGCACCCGCCTCGAGGCGCCCGGCGACGCCCCGGTGGTCGCCCCGATCGCGCTCTTCGTCGTCGGCTTCGCGGCGGTGATCGGCATCGAGGTGATCAGCATCCGCCTCGCCGCGAAGGACGCCGAGACCGCTCCCGCCGACGCCTGATCGCCGGGTACGGCGCCCGGCCCACCCGGCCGGTAGCGTGCCGGGACTCCTCCCCCGACCGCCGAGAGACCCCGTGACCGAACCATCGCCAGACCGCAGCGCCGAGGCCGCCGTCGCCGAGGCCGGCGACGACCGAGTCGCCCTCGAGGAGCTGCGAGCCACGTTCCAGGCCCGCATCGCACGGCGCAGCGACGACTTCGAGGCCACCCGGGGGCTCCGGGCGGCCGAGCGGGCGCTGGGGGGCGTCCCCCGAGACGGCGACCCCTGGGACCGTGCGGTGCGCAAGCTCGTCCGCGACTGACGCGCCCCGCTCCCCGTCACCGCGTCCGGCCAGACTGAGCAGGTGATCGATCCCGTCGTCAAGCGCTCCCTGGGCCAGATGATCAAGGGCGTGCAGGTGGTGGCCGCCACGCACGACGGCGTGACCCGCGCCTACACCTCGCACTGGGTGACCCAGGTGGCGTTCGAGGAGCCCGTCGTGATGGCGTCGATCTCGCCGAAGCACGACACCTGGCCCCTGATCGAGGCCTCCGGGCGCTTCACCGTCTCGATCCTGGCCGGTGACCAGATCGCCGAGGGCCAGTACTTCTCCTATCCCGGGCGGCGCTTCGGCTACGTGGCCCCGGAGTTCCTCGGTGAGGTCGACGGCCATCCCGTCGTCCCGGGCTGCATCGCCTGGTTCACCGCCGAGGTGTTCGAGTGGACCACGATGGTCGACCACGAGCTGCTCTTCGCCCGGGTCTCGGCCACCGGGCTCGGCCGGCTGAAGGAGCCCCCGCTGCTCTACTCGAGCCGGCACGGGTGGCGGGTCACGGGCGACAAGGCCCGCGAGCCGGGCACGTCGATCCGCGACCAGCTCCTGGCCCGCCTCCCAGCCGACGCCGCCGACGACCCGGACGCCGACGCCGACCCCGGGGACGGCGGACCGGCGAACGACCGACCGAGGACCGGCTGACCGCGTGAACGGCGCGAGAACGATGACCTCGCGCCCGTGACACCGGTGACGCCCGGTGCCACGCTCGCCCCGTGCCGAGTCGACCGTGCGTCCGTCGGGTCATCCCGCTCACCTACGGGTGGGAGCACCTCCGAGAGACGGTCTCCATCCTCGGCGGCGACCCGTCGGTGATGCTGCGCGAACCGGTGCCCGGCGTGCTGTGCCAGGTCGACGGCGGGTGGGTGCTGCTCGACGTCGGGTTCAACGCACCGATGCTCACCGATCCCGACACCGCACCCGGCTACGAGTTCGCCGACTACGTCGACGAGCTGGCGGGGACCGAGGGTGACACCGTCGACGAGGCCTTCTCCCGGGTGGGCGTCGACCCGGGCGACGTGGTGGCGGTCGGCCTCAGCCACCTGCACTACGACCACGCCGGAGGGCTGCACCGCTTCGCGGGCCGCGGCCCGGTGCACTGCCAGCGCCGGGAGCTCGACCACGCCCGGGCCGGCCTCGCCCGGGGCGAGGAGGTCCCGGGCACCCGAGCGGTCGACTACGA
This sequence comes from Acidimicrobiales bacterium, assembly GCA_025455885.1. NCBI lineage: Bacteria > Bacillati > Actinomycetota > Acidimicrobiia > Acidimicrobiales > Acidimicrobiales bacterium. The sequence goes on along the minus strand of JALOLR010000001.1, from coordinate 169,874 downwards.
GGGGCTGGGGGTGGCCTGGCAGCTCGCCGACGGCGACACCGAGATCGCCCCGGGGATCACCGCCGTGCTCACCGCAGGGCACACCGCCGGCCACCAGAGCTTCGTCGTCGACCTGCCCGACGGCGCGGGCTTCGTGTTCGCGTTCGATGCCGCCGACCTCCAGCGCAACATCGACGAGGAGCTGTCCCCCGGCGGGCTGTACGGCGACTCGCCCGACGTCCGGGCCGAGGCCGTCGAGTCGATCCGCCGCCTGAAGTCCATCGCCGCGGCCCGGGACTACCCGTTGCTCCCCGGCCACGACCCCGACGCCTGGCCGGCGTTCACGACCCGCATGGGCGTGCCCGGCCCGGCCTCCGAGACCCGCCCTCGGGGCACCCGCCGGGCCTGATCCCGGCGATCCCGGCGCGCGGTCTGCCACGATGGCCGCCATGGCGATCGAGACCGTTCTGCTCGGCACCGGGAACCCCGTCCCCTCGGCCGACCGGGCCGGCGCCGCCACACTGGTCCGCGCCGGGGGCCGCCACCTGCTCGTCGACGCGGGACGCGGAGCGGTGATGCGCATGGCCGCGGCGGGCGCGCTGCCGCTGATGTTGGACGCCGTGCTGCTCACCCACCTGCACTCCGACCACATCTGCGACCTCAACGACGTCATCACCACCCACTGGGTGATGACCGGGCAACCCACCCCGCTACGGGTGTACGGACCTCCCCGCACCCGTGAGGTGGTCGATGCCTGCCTGGCCATGCTCGCCCCCGACATCGGGTACCGCCTGGCCCACCACGACGACCTGACCTGGGAGCCGGAGGTCGAGGTCACCGAGATCACCGGGGCGGGAACTGTGCTCGAGACCGGCGACGTGCGCGTCGTGGCCGCCGCCACCGACCACCGACCGGTCGAGCCGACGGTCGGGTACCGGGTGGAGCACGACGGTGCGGCGGTGGTGCTCGCCGGCGACACCGTGCCCTGCGCGGGCCTCGACGAGCTGTGCCGCGGGGCCGACGTCTACGTGCAGACGGTGCTGCGCGACGACCTCGTCCGGCTCATCCCCGCGCCCCGGTTCCAGGACACGATCGACTACCACTCGACCGTCGAGCAGGCCGCGGCGACCGCCGCCCGCGCCGGGGTCGCCACCCTCGTGCTCACCCACCAGGTACCCACCCCCGGACCGGGCGCGGCGGACGAGTGGATCGCGCTGGCGGCCGCCCACTTCGACGGCACCATCGTGTTCGGCGAGGACCTCACCACCGTCTCGGCCTGACCGACCGAGCGGCGAGGCGACCGGTGATCAGGAGCTCGGGGCGAGCTCCTCGGCGCGGTCACGCAGCTTGTTCTTGGCGACCTTGTCGAGCGTCGCCCGAGGAAAGTCCTCCACACGGTGCACCGCCCTCGGCACCTTGAAATCACTCAGGTCGGCCGCGCACCGCTCGATGATCAGGCGCTCGTGCTCGGCCTCGTCGGGCGCATCGGGGCCGGCGATCACGAAGGCCACCGGCACCACGTCGAGCATCTCGTGAGAGCGGCCCACGACCGCCACGTCGCCCACGCCGGGAACCGTGCGGATGAGGTCCTCGATCTCCTTGGCCGACACGTTCTCGCCGCCCACCTTCAGGACGTCCTTGTCGCGCTCGGAGTAGACGAGCTCACCGTTGGGCCCCTGGCGGACGCGGTCACCGGTCTTGAACCAGCCGTCCTCCGTGAAGCTCTTCTCGTTGGCCTCGGGGGCGCCGTAGTACTCGAGGAACAGCTGGATGCCACGGGTGCCCCGCACCCACAGCTCGCCGACCTCGCCGGGTGCGCAGATCTCGCCGGTGTCCTGATCGACGACCAGCACCTCGTAGCCGGGCGTGGGCTTGCCCATCGAGCCCTGGGGGATCAGCCGGTTCGGGACCCAGCCGGTGGCGTGGATGACGGTCTCGGTCATGCCGTAGGCGGGCACGATGTCCACCCCGCCGAGGAGGGCGCCCATCTGGGGCATCACCAGCCCGAACACCCCGACCCGCAGCCGGCTCTCGGGGACCGGTTGGCCGGCCACCGCCTTGAGCACGAACGGGATGATCGAGATGTGGGTCACCCCGTGGCGGACCACGACCTCCCAGAAACGGCTCGACGAGAACTTCGGTTGCAGCACGATCGTCCCGCCGGCGCCGAGCACGGTCGTCCACATCGACCAGCTCTGGGCGTTGACGTGGAAGAAGGGGAGGAAGATCAGATAGGTGTCGTCGTTGCCGATGGAGATGTTGGTCGGCCCGACCTTCGCCGCCCACAGGGCGTTGGCGTGGGTGTGCACCACCGCCTTGGGCCGCGACGTCGTCCCCGACGTGAACATGATCCCGGCGGGCAGCATCGGCTCCGCAGGGCGGGGTGCGTAGGCCTCGTCGTCGCCGAAGAGGTCCTCGAAGGGCACGAAGTCGCCGTCGGCGACCGCGGCGGCAGCCTCGGGCGCGGCCGGCTCGCCACCGTCGTCGGCGGTGACGGCGATCCACTTCAGCGCCGGCCCGCTGTCGGCCACCACCGCCGCGTACTGGGGTTGGGTGATCGCCGCGACGGCACCGGTGTGCTCGATGAAGTAGCGCATCTCCGCGCCCACGCTGCGGGTGTTGGTGGTGACGCCCACCGCACCGACGTGGGCGCAGGCGTACCAGGCGAGCACCATCTCGGGGCAGTTGTCGGCGTGGATGACCACCATGTCGCCCTTGCCGACCCCGCGGGCGGACAGTCCCACCGCCAGGCGCCGGGCGTCGCGGACGAACGCGGCGTAGCTCCACGTCCGGTGCTCGCCACTTCGGGGCTCCCACACCAGGAGGGGCTTGTCGGGCTGGCGGGCCACCCACTCGTCGAGCAGCCAGGGGATGTCCTGGCCTGCGAACTGGAACTGCGCCACCTGGTCGGCGTCCATGTCTCCCCCTGTGCGGTGCGGCCGCGATCCCTGGTCGGCGCGGGCGCCCGCCATTGTGACGCGTCCACGGACCCGCCCCGAACGGCTCCACCGGACCGCGGCCCGACGTCGGACCCGACGCCCCGCGGCCCGATCGGGCAGCCTGTGCGGGTGCGGGTGGTGACGTGGAACCTCCAGGGACGGGTCGGCGACTGGCGGGAACGTGAACGGGCCATCGTCGCCACCATCGACGGCGTGCGCCCCGACGTCGTGACCGTGCAGGAGTCCTGGGTCGAGGCCGGCGGCGCGACACAGGCTGACGTCATCGCCGGGGAACTGGGCTGGCACGCCGTGACCGCCGCGGAGCTGGCCGGGTTCGCCCGCTACCCGGACGCGCCCTACTGGGTGGTCAACGCCGTGCTGTCGCGGTGGCCGCTGGCCGTCGAGGCCGTCCATCCCCTCGACGACGAGCACGGTCGACCGACGTGGCGCCACGCGCTGGTCGTCCGTGTGGACCGCCCTGCGGGCGAGGGCGGGCCGTTCCCGGTGGTGGGGACCCACCTCGAGCACGGCCTCGACCGATCGGCGACCCGCGTCGCCCAGGCCCGCCATCTCGCCACGACGGTGGCCGAGGTCCTCGGCGACCGGGCCCGGCGCTCGACCCGGCTTCCCGCCGTCCTGGCCGGCGATCTGAACGCCGTCCCGTGGTCCGACGAGGTCCGGGCGCTGACCGGCGCCGCCGAACCCCTCGTCGAGGGGCTCGTGTTCGTCGATGCGTGGGACGCCGCGGGGCACACCGATCGGGGCGCCACCTGGTCGGCCGCCAACCCGCTGGTGCCGAAGCGGGCCGTGCACCCCGACCGGCGCCTCGACTACGTGATGGTCAGCTGGCCGAGACGCCGCAACGCCGGGCACGTGGCCTCGTGCTCGCTCGCCGGCACCGAGCCCGTCGACGGGGTCTGGGCGTCGGACCACTTCGCGGTCGTCGCCGAGATCGACATGTGACGTCGCGGGTGGCCGCGACCCGACCCGGCACCGACGGGCCCGGGCCCGGTCGGCCACTACGATCGCCGGACGGTCGCCGGAAGCGGCCGGGGCCGACACGGGGGACGAGCATGGCTGAGGGACACGACGCATACGCGGGGTTCGAGGGACGCGTCGGGCGGGTGTTCGCCACCTCGGAGCCGTGGTGGCCGCCGCGGCCCCAGGCCCCCGAGGGGGCGCCCAACATCGTCGTGATCCTGGTCGACGACCTCGGCTACGCCGACCTCGGGTGCTACGGCAGCGAGATCGCCACCCCGAACATCGACCGGCTCGCCGCCGGGGGCCTGCGCTACACGAACTTCCACTCCGCGCCGATGTGCTCGCCGACCCGGGCGGCGCTCCTCACCGGCATGGAGCCCCACCTCGCCGGCGTCGGGACGGTGGCCCACTCCGACCCCGGCTTCCCGGGCTACGCCATGGAGCTGGCCCCCGACGTGGTGACGCTCCCCGAGACGCTGCGCAGTGCGGGCTACGCGACCTACATGGTCGGCAAGTGGCACCTCAGCAAGGACTCCGACCAGTCCGACGCCGGCCCTCGCGACTCCTGGCCCTGCCAGCGCGGCTTCGACCGCTACTACGGCTTCCTCGACGCCTTCACCAACCTGCACCAGCCCCACCGCCTGGTCTCGGACAACCAGGCCGTCGAGATCGACAGCTACCCCGACGACTACTACTTCACCGACGACATCACCGATCGGGCCATCGCCTGGATGAAGGCCGGCAAGGCCGCCGACCCGACCAAGCCCTTCTTCACCTACGTCGCCCACGGAGCGGTGCACGCCCCGCTGCACGCCCCCGCCGACGCCATCGCCCGCCAGAAGGGCCGGTACGACGCCGGGTGGGACGCGCTGCGCGAGGCGCGCTACCGACGCCAGCTCGAGCTGGGCGTCGTGGCGCCGGGTGTCGAGCTGGCCCCCCGCAACACCGAGCCCGGCAACGACGTGGCGCCGTGGGACTCCCTCACCGCCCCGCAACAGGAGCTCTTCTCCCGCCACATGGAGGTCTTCGCGGCGATGGTGGAGACCGTCGACGCGTCGACCGGCCGGATCCTCGATGCGCTCGAGGAGATGGGCGAGCTCGACAACACCATCGTGGTCTTCACCTCCGACAACGGCGCCTCACGCGAGGGCGAGGAGGTGGCACGAGCTCGTACATGGTCCACCTGATGACCGGTGACGACGTCGACGCCGACCGGGCCCGCCTCGACCTGCTGGGCGGCCCGCAGACGTCGCCGCACTACCCGCGTGGCTGGGCGATGGCGGGCAACACGCCGTTCCGGCTCTACAAGATCAACACCCACGCCGGCGGCCACACCGTGCCGTTCATCGTGAGCTGGCCGGACCGCCTCGCCGCGGAGGGCGGGGCTCTCCGTCGCCAGTACGCGCACGTCGCCGACCTGATGCCGACGTTCCTCGAGCTGGCCGGCGTCGAGGCCCGCCCCGAGCGTCGCGGCGCGCCGGCCAAGCCGATCACGGGGACGAGCATGGCGACCACGTTGTTCTCGGCCGAGGCCGCCGACACCCGCACCGAGGCCGTCTACGAGATGATCGGACACCGGGGCTTCTACCGCGACGGGTGGGAGGTGGTCACCCTCCACCAACCGTGGACGCCATTCGACGACGGCGAATGGGAGCTCTACGACCTGCGCCGGGACCCCACCGAGCTGACGAACCTGGCCGCGACCGAGCCCGAGCGGACCGCCGAGTTGGCCGCGGCGTGGGAGCAGGCGGCCTGGGCCACCCAGGTCTTCCCGCTCGACGAGGGCACAGGGCTCAAGTACGTGATCCGGCCGCCCCACACCGACGTGCTGCGCGCCCCGCTCACCATCCGACCGGGGACCCCCACCCTCGAGCGGTGGCGGTCGCTCCAGCTCGTCTGGATGTGCGGCGTCGACATCCGTGTCCGCCTCGACGTCGCCGACGGCGACGTGGGGACCCTCGTCGCCCACGGTGACCAGAGCGGCGGCTACGCCCTGTACCTCCTCGACGGCCGGCGGCCCGTGCTGCGCCACAACGACGGGCGCGGCGGTGTCACCGAGCTGGCCGGCGACCCGCTCGCCCCCGGCACCCACGAGGTGGGCGCCCGATTCGACGCCCTCGCCGGGAACCGGTGGCGCCTGCACGTGGTCGTCGACGAGGTGGACGTCGCCTCGGGGCCCGAGGTGCCGATGCTCTTCGGGATGGCGCCCTTCGAGGGCATCACGGTGGGGAGCGACCCCCGCTCGCCGGTGTCGTGGGACCTCTACGAGGCCCACCGCTCGTTCCCGTTCACGGGGAGGATCGAGTCGGTCACCTACACGCCGCTCGACGGCCCTCCCGACATGCCCGACGACGTGGTGGCCATGCTGCGCCAGATGGGCGCCCGGTTCGACTGAGGCCAGGAGCGCGTCGGCTCCGGGGATCAGGAGGCCTCGGCGGCGACCGCTCGGGCCTGCGCCCGTCCGCGCTGGATCGTGTCGAACAACCCGGCGAGCTGGCGGACCTGGGCCGGTGTCAGGTGATCGAACAGGCCGCGGCGCACGCCGGCGACGTGGTCCGGGGCCGCCTGCTCCAGGCGGGCCCGGCCGTCGGGCGTGAGCACGGCCAGGATGACCCGACGATCGTCACGGGCGGGCTCGCGGACCACGAGGCCCTGGCGCACCAGGCCGTCGAGTCGACGGGTCAGGCCGCTCGGTGAGAGGTGGAGGCGAGCGGCGAGATCGCACATCCGCAGCCCACCCCCGTCGGCCTCGGCCAGGTTGACGAGCACCCCGTAGTCACCGGCGGTGATCCCGTGGCCGTGCACGAGGTCGTCCTCGAGCTCGGCCATCAACTCGGCGTGCAGGCCGATGAAGCCCAGCCACGCTGCCATCTCGTCGTCGTCCAGCCACCGCGTCATACGCACATCGTACCCGGTCGAAACTTTCTGCGCCAAAGGTTGTGAACGCAAAGTTCTTCCTTATGCTTGAGCCCGCAAACATTCCACCGACCCGAGGAGCCCTCTCCTGATGAGCACCATCCACGACCTCACCCCCGGCACCTGGACGATCGACCCGTCCCACACCACCGTCGGCTTCGTCGGTCGCCACGTCGTCGTGGCCAAGGTCCGCGGCCGATTCGGCGCCGTCGACGGCACCGTCACCGTCGCCGAGGACCGGCTGCAGTCGACGGTCAGCGCCTCGATCGACATGGGCAGCGTCGAGACCGGCGACGAGAAGCGCGACGAGCACCTGCGCAGCGCGGACTTCTTCGCCGTCGACGAGTACCCGACGATGACCTTCGTCAGCACGGCGATCACGCAGAAGGGCGACGACTACGTCCTGACCGGCGACCTCACCATCAAGGGTGTCACCCGCTCGGTCGACCTCGACCTCGAGTTCGACGGCGTGAGCCCGGACCCGTGGGGCGGCACCCGGGCGGGGTTCAGCGCCCGCGGCGAGATCAACCGTCGCGACTGGGGCATGGAGTTCAACGTGAAGCTCGACACCGGCGGCGTGCTCGTCGGCGAGAAGGTGAAGATCGACCTCGACGTGGAGCTGGTGGCCCAGGTGCCCGCCGACGCCGCGGTCTGACGCAGGTCGACCGACGACGACCACGGGTCGGCCCCCCCGGGGCCGGCCCGTTCGCGTCCCGCCCTACGTCGTCGCGGGCCGGATGCCCGACCACGTGATCGGCAACTCCACGAACCCGTCGATCAGGTTCGAGTTGACCCGGGGGAAGTCGGCCGGGTCCCCGGCCACCTCGAGCCCCTCGAAGCGCGTGAGAATGGCCTCGAACATGATCCTGGCCTCCAACCGGGCGAGGTTCGCTCCCAGGCAGAAGTGGGGCCCGCCGGCCCCGAAGGCCACGTGGTCGTTCGGGTCGCGGCGCAGGTCGATCCCGTCGGGGTCGACGAAGGCGCGCTCGTCGCGGTTCGCGGCCGCGTAGACCATCAGCACCCGCTCCCCCGCCGAGATGTGTCGACCGCCCAGCTCGACGTCGGTGACCGGCGTCCGGGTGAACTGCACGACCGGCGTGGCGTGGCGGAGCAGCTCCTCGATCGCGGTGGGCAGGATCGAGAGGTCGCCGCGCAACATGGCCAGCTGGTCCGGGTGCTGCAGCAACGTGAGCGTGCCGGTCGTGATGAGGTTGCGCGTCGTCTCGCTCCCGGCGTTCTGCAGCAGCAGGAAGAACAGCTCGATCTGCAGCTTCGTGAGCTGCTCGCCGTCGACCTCGGCGGCGAGCAGGACGCTCATGAGGTCGTCCTGCGGGTTCTGCTCGCGCTCACTGGCCAGCGCGTCGGCGTACACGAACATGTCGACCATCGCCTGAGAGCGCTGGTCGGCGGTGACCTCGGGGTCGAAGCCGAAGGTGAGCTCGGTCCACTCGAAGACCTTCGTGCGGTCCTCCTCGGGGACACCGACCATGTCGGCGATCACGTGCAACGGGAGCCACAGCGCCAGGTCGTGGACCAGATCGGCGCTCTGGCGATCCATGAGGTCGTCGATGATGGCGTTGGTGCGCTCGAGGAGACGGTCAGAGAGGTCGGCGACCCGGCGGGGCGTGAAGCCCTTGTTGATCAGCTTGCGCAGCTTGATGTGCTCGGGGGCGTCGAGGCTGATGAGCAGCTCGCTCGTGCCGGCATCGGCGTCGGGCGAGGCCGTGCCGTCGTCGAGGAACGGGTTGGGGGCGTTGCGGAAGGTCGCGGAGTCGCGAGAGACGCGCTGGACGTCCTCGTGGCGGGTCACCGCCCAGTAGCCGCCCGGATAGGCCGGGTGGTCGTGGTGCGACACGGGGTCGCTGTCGCGGAGCCACCGGTAGTACTCGTAGGGCACTCCCCCGTCGTAGGTGCGGGGATCGTGCAGCACCGGGGCGTCGGTCGGCGCGGTGGCGGTCATGGCTGGTCTCCTGTGGCTGGTCCGGGGACGGTCCGCGGCGTGTCAGTCCTCGACGAGGAGGCCCGAGAGCCGCTCGGTCGTGTCGATCCACTCCTCGACCATCTCGAGCACGAGGTCCTTCGACGGGCGGACCTTGTTCATCCGCCCGACGATCTGGCCCACCGGGAAGCCGATCAGGTCGCGGTTCTGCACCCGCTGGGTGCGCCGGCCCGCCTCCTGGTGCAGGATGCCCTGCAGCGGCATCGGGAGGGTGTCGGGGGCGTCGTCGGCCTCCCACGCGTCGGTCCAGGCGGTGCGCAGCTGGCGGGCGGGCTTGCCGGTCATGGCCTTGGAGCGCACCGTGTCCCGGGAGGTCGCGGCCAGCATGTTCTCGAGGGCGGCGGGGCTGGTGTCGGCCTCGGCGACGGTGAGCCACATCGACCCGGTCCACACGCCCTGGGCGCCGAGGGCGAGGGCCGCCGTCATCTGGCGACCGGTGGCGATGCCACCCGCGGCCAGGACCGGCACGTCGGGCCCGACGGCGTCGACGACCTCGGGCACGAGGACCATCGTCGAGATCTCGCCGCAGTGCCCGCCGGCCTCGGTGCCCTGGGCCACGATCACGTCGACCCCGATGGCGACCTGGCGCTCGGCGTGCACCTTCGACCCGGCGAGGCCGCCGACGAGGAGCCCCGCGGCGTGGGCCTGGTCGACGACGTACTGCGGCGGGGGCCCGAGGGCGTTGACGATCATCTTCACGCCGGGATGGGCGAGGCACACCTCGATCTGGCTCGGGCCCATCTCGTCGACACCGAGCCCGGCCGCCGCCACCGGCCCGTCCTCGAGGTCGGCGGGCAGCTCGGGGACCCCGTGACGCTCGAGGAGGTCGTCGACGAAGTCACGGTGCTCCTGGGGGATCATGGCGTCGAGGCTCTCGAAGCTGGCCCCCTCACCACCGCCCTTGCCGACGTAGTTGACCGGCATCGCGAAGTCGACGCCGTAGGGCCGGCCGCCGACGTGCTCGTCGATCCAGTTCAACTCGATCTCGAGGCGCTCCGGGCCGAACGCGAGGGCGCCCAGCACACCGAAGCCCCCGGCGTTGGTGACGGCGGCGACGACGTCGCGGCAGTGCGAGAACGCGAAGATCGGGAACTCGATGCCGAGCCGCTCGCAGATGGGTGTGCGCATGGTGTGCCCCTCCCCCGCCGACGGCGGCCGTGGAACCGGGCCCCTCCCGGCGCCGCCAACGTACTACGCAACGTGGACGGACTCACCGGAAGTGTCACACGTTCCGATTCGGGGGCGGCCGGACCATGCCGTAGATTGCCCTCGTCCGTGACCGACGCCACTCCCAGGGGGAGCCCATGAGGACCCGTGCCGCCGTGCTGCACGCACCGCACACCGAGTACGTGATCGAGGAGATCGAGCTCGATCCGCCGAAGGAGGGCGAGGTCCTCGTCAAGTTCGCCGCCAGCGGGATGTGCCACTCCGACGAGCACATGGTGACCGGCGACATGGCCATGGATCCGGCCGTCGTGGAGATGCTCGGCTGGCAGCAGTACCCGATCATCCTCGGCCACGAGGGCGGCGGCGTGGTCGTCGAGGTCGGCCCGGGCGTGACCGAGCTGGCCGTCGGCGACCAGGTCGTCACGTCGTTCATCCCCTCCTGCGGCCGATGCCCCTCCTGTGCGAGCGGCCACCAGAACCTGTGCGACAACGGCGCCCACCTCCTCTCGGGCCACCAGGCCGACGGCACCAGCCGGCACCACACCCTCGATGGCCGGGACATCGCCACGATGTGCTGCCTCGGCACCTTCGCCGAGCACTCGGTCGTCCACGTCAACTCGCTCGTCAAGATCGAGCCGGACCTGCCCCTCGACAAGGCCTGCCTCGTGGGCTGTGGCGTCACCACCGGGTGGGGATCGGCCACCTACGCGGCCGACGTCGCCCCCGGCGAGACGGTGGTCGTCATCGGCACCGGCGGTGTCGGCATGAACGCCGTGCAGGGCGCCCACCTGGCCGGGGCCCGCTACGTCGTGGCCATCGACCCCGTGGAGTTCAAGCGGGAGCAGGCCCAGCAGTTCGGGGCCACCCACGCCGTGGCCACCGTCGAGGAGGCCCAGGCCCTGCTCGGCGAGCTGACGTGGGGTCGCAACGCCGAGAAGGTGATCGTCACCGTCGGCGAGGGCAAGGGCGCCGACGTCGGGAGCTATCTCTCGATGGTGAGCAAGGGCGGCAAGCTCGTCTTCACGTCGGTGACCGACATGAACGCCAACGACGTCACCCTCAACCTCTTCGAGCTCTCCATGATGGAGAAGTCGATCGTCGGCACCATCTTCGGCAGCGCCAACCCCCGCTACGACATCCCCCGGCTGCTCGGTCTCTACCGCAGCGGGCAGCTCAAGCTCGACGAGCTGATCACGAAGACCTACACGCTCGACGAGATCAACCAGGGCTACCAGGACATGCGCGACGGCAAGAACATCCGGGGCGTCATCGTCTACGAGACGGCGTCATGACCGACCGGGCGACCATCGTCGACATCTGCGACCGCTACATCGCCGGCGTCGCCGCCGGCGACGTCGACGCCGTGATGGCCCTCTACGGGGCCGATCCGGTCGTGGAGGACCCCATCGGCTCGGAACCGAAGCGGGGCCGCGACGCCGTGCGGGCCTTCTACCAGGGCGTGGTCGACATGGGGGTGAAGCTGTCGATGGCCCGGGTCGGACCGGTGTGCGTCGTCGGCGACGAGGCCGGCTTCATGTTCCGCATCGACATCGACCTCGGCGAGACCACGATGTCGATGACCACCCTCGACACCATGATCTTCGACGCCGACGGCCTGATCGTGTCGATGCGGGCCTACGCCGACGGCGAGGCCGACCCCGACGACGGCTGACCCCCACGCTCCTGCGACGCCCTCCGCAGCGGGGCGGCGTGGCACGCGCACTCGGTGACCGCATCGCACGGCCCACCGCGCCCCACCGGCGCCATCCGGTCCGGGTACACGACCGCCCCGTCGGTCCCCCCGGTGAAGAGGCAACCGCAGGACGCGCACGCCCACCCGGTGCGCTCGGCGGCGACCAGCTCCACGTCCGGCACCCCGTAGGCGGCGGCCGCCTCGCCGGCCCGTCGGCGTCGCGCCGCGACCGTCTCGGGTGGCGTGGTGACCGGCCGCGGGACGCGGTCGTCGGTCCCGAGCACCGCACCGAGACCGGCGAGGGCGACGAGCCCGTCGACGTGCCCCTGGTCGGACGGCCCGGGCGGGCGGCCGGTACGGGCCACCTCGTCGAGGGCCAGCAGGCGGACGTGGGCGGCCAGCACCACCGCCCCCGGGCCAGGGGGGCGTCGCGTGTGCCACGCCCCACCGGAGCGGAGCCGGTCGGCCCACACCAGGACGTCCGCCTCCGCCTTCGCCGGGCGCACGAACCCACCGCCCAGCACGATGCTGTTCGTCACGGCCGTGACCAGGATCCGCGACCAGTGGGTGGCGTCGGGCACCTCGGTCCCCGGCGGGCTCCCCGGGGCGGGGAAGTGCCGACCGACGAGCGCCTCGTAGCTCGACCACAACACGTCCATGGCCGTGCGGGCGTCCTCGGTGGGCATGCCGAGCGAAGCGGCCACGAAGGTCCGTTCGAGGACCTGGGAGACCCTCGCCCGAAAGGCGGCGTCGGGAACGGTCGGGGCCGACGGCACGGCCGGTTCGAGGATGGGGGACGACACGGCCTCATTCTGCTCGCACCCGCCGCGCTACGGCCCCGCCGTCGTGTGCTTGACTCGCAACGTTCACGCCAAGGGGGCCACGGTGTTCGAGATCGAGGGCAGGGTCGCGCTGGTCACCGGCGCCGGACAGAACGTCGGCGCGGGCATCGCCCGGCTCCTCGCCGCGCAGGGCGCGGCGCTGATCGTCAACGACGTGCGCCCCGAACGGGCCGCCGAGACGGTGGCCGCCATCGAAGACGCCGGGGGTCGGGCCCTCGTGGCCGGCTTCGACGTGACCGACTACGACGAGGTCGTCGCCGAGCTGGCCCGGGCGGAGGCGCAGCTCGGGCCGGTCGACATCCTCGTCAACAACGCCGGGAACGGCGGGGTGGGCGGGATGCGCCCCACCCCGTTCCGAGAGAGCGACCCGGCGTCGTGGGACGGGCCCGTCGACGTGAACCTCTTCGGCGTCATGAACTGCAGCCGGGCCGTGATCAACCCCATGTGCGAACGGGGCTGGGGGCGGATCATCACCATCGCCTCCGGCGCGGGTGTGACGGGCCTCAACATCGGCGTGGCGGCGTACGGGGCCGGCAAGGGCGGCGCCATCGGCTTCATGCGCCACCTGGCCGTGGAGAACGCCCGCCACGGGGTCACCGCCAACAGCCTCGCCATCGGCCTGATGACGATGGAGGACACGACGGTCACCGAGGCGCTGGCCAGGCAGATCCCGGTGAAGCGGACGGGGGTGCCCGAGGACATCGGCTACGCCTGCGTCTACCTCGCCTCCCCGGAGGCGAGCTGGGTGACCGGCCAGACCATCCACGTGAACGGCGGCAGCCTCACCACCTGACCGCTCGGCTCAGAGCACGACCACGGGCGTGCCGATCGGAGCCGCCCCGGACGCCCAGAGCCAGTCGACCGCCGGGTCGGGGAGACGGACGCAGCCGTGGCTGGCCGGCTGGGCCAGGACCGGGACGCCGCCGTGGAGGGCGATCCCTCCCACGAAGTACTTCGGTCGGTACAGGGATCCGTACGGCCCCGGATCCCAGCCGTCGACCTGGCGGAACACCGCGTAGGTGCCCCGGGGGGTGGCGGTCGCAGCCGCCCCGGTCGTCGCGTTGACGGCGACGGCCCGGCCGTCGGGACCCACCACCACCGCGACCTGGGTGGCGAGGTCGACCTCGATGTGGGGGCCCGACCCGGCCCGAGGCGTGACGGGTCCGGCGGTGGCCAACGCCGCACGGGTGATGGGTCCGGCCACACCGTCGCGGGCCAGACCATGGAGCTTCTGGAAGGCCATCACGGCGTTGCGGGTGCCGGGACCGTCGACGCCGCGTGGGTCGGACAGGAAGTAGCCCAGCTCGCCGAGACGGTCCTGGAGCGCACCGACCTCCTCCGGCGTCGGCGGGGGTGGCGGAGGTGGAGGGGCGGGTGGGGGCGGCGGGGTGGCCGGTGGCGCGGTGGTCGGTGGCGCGGAGGTCGATGGCGGCGACGTGGTGGTCACCGTGGGCCGGGCCCCGGTCGCCGCCGGAGGGGTCACACGGGCGTCCTCGGCGCCGCCCGCGCACCCGCCCACGACCGCCACGGCGGCCGCGAGGAGCACGAGGAGGACGACGCGGCGCGGGACGGGCACCCCACCACCTTCCCAGAGCGGGCAGCACCGCGGTAGGCCGCGGCGCAGATCGAGCCGTTCGGACCACCGGCCACGGTGCATAGCCTCGGGGGATGCACACGTTCGCCACCGGGCCTGCCCTGGGCCAGGTCACCCCGTCGACGACCTCGACGACCTCGACGACCTCGACGACCTCGACGATCCCGGCCATCGGGCCGACCGGGACGGCGCCGGGCCTCAGCTTCGTCCAGCCCGCCGAGCCGGCCATCGACGACTCGACCAACGTCACGACGTTCAGCTGGCCGTTGGGCTTCGCCGTGGTCTTCCTCGCCGTCCTGCTCGTCGCGCTGCTGCTGCGGGCCCGGCGGGCCCGACCGCCCCGGGACTGACAGTCAGTTCCCCGACGGGTCCCGGGGGTGCAGCGCCAGCCACGCCACCGCGCCGCGCTGTCGCCGCAGCACCTCGCCCCACAGCCCCTCCGGCACCTCGCTCCACAGGTCGGACGGCCGGGCGTCGGCGACCACCCACGCCTCCTGGGCGAGCTCGCCCTCGAGCTGGCCCGGACCCCACCCGGCGTAGCCGACGTAGACCCGGAGCGCGTCGAGGCCGCCGACCGCGTCCGGGCCGGTCGTGAGGTCCACCGTCGCCAGCGGGCCCACGCTGTCGGCGGCGGTGGCCACCGGGCTCCAGGGCGGGTCGTCCCCCTCGGTCGGCCGGGAGCCGGGACCGGGACGGGCCAGCCCGATCGCCGCCGCCTGCTCGACCGGGCCGCCGACGAACACCACGGGGGGTGCGGCGACGAACGCCTCCCACTGTGGGAGCGAGCCCGAGAGGTGCACGTCGGTCGGGCGGTTCACGACCACGCCCAGGGCACCGTCCTCGCCGTGGTCGAGCAGGAACACCACGGTGCGGTCGAAGTTCGGGTCACCGATCACCGGGGTCGCCACCAGCAACCGTCCACCCAGGGAGGGAGTGGTCACGACGCCGATGATGGCACGGCCCGGCCGCCCGTCCCGCCGGTCGCGGCGGGACCGGCGGCCGGTCGCGGTCAGGCCTGGGCGATCTCCCGGCGGACCTCGTCCATGTCGAGCTGCTCGACCTGGCCGACGATGTCCTCCAGCGCCGCCTCGGGGAGGGCGCCGGGCTGGCTGTAGAGCACGACACGATCACGGATGGCCATCAGGGTCGGGATGGACTGGATCCGGAAGGTGGCCGCCAGCTCCTGCTCGGCCTCGGTGTCGACCTTGGCGAACACCACGCCGGGGTGCGCCTCGGAGACCTTCTCGTACACGGGCGCGAACATCCGGCACGGTCCGCACCACGATGCCCAGAAGTCGACCATGACGATCTCGTTGTCCTCGAGCGTCTGCTCGAAGTTGTCCTTGGTGAGGGTGATGGTGGCCATCGCTACCTTCCTGGTCGGGAGCCGTTCGGGGGCTCAGATACCCCCTGGGGTACACAACCCGGCGGAGGCCGGAACCATTCCCCCACCGTCGACGTCACTGCCGCAGCAGGGACAGGAGGCGCAGGATCTCCAGATAGAGCCAGACCATGGTGACGGTGATCCCGAAGGCGCCGTACCACTCCATGTACTTGGGAGCACCGGACTTCGAGGCCTCCTCGATGAACGCGAAGTCGATGCCCAGGTTGGCGGCGGCCACCACGACGATGACGACGCTGATGCCGATGCCGAGGACCGACGGCTCGTTCCAGAAGGCGATGTCGGCCCCGAAGAGGGAGGCGATCCACGCCCCCAGGTACATGACGAGGATCCCGAGGGTGGCGGCGACCACCACCATCACGTACTTCTTGGTGACCTTGATGATGCGGGTGACGTAGAGGAAGAACATCACCCCGAACACCGCCAGGGTCGCGGCGACCGCCTGCACCACGATGCCGTCCCACTGGGCGTTGTACACCGCCGAGACGGCGCCGATCACCGCGCCGTAGGCGAGGGCATAGAGAGGTGCGGTGAAGCGGGCGATCTTCGGCACGAACGCCGTGACGAGCCCGAGGCCGAGGCCGGCGAACAACGCCAGGAGGAGCCAGCCGGGGAACGAGGTGGTGTTGACGATCTGGGTCTGGCCGGTGGCCGGGTCCACGACCTGCTCGGTGGTCTGGTCCACGCTCATCCACCCGAACGCACCGGTGATGAGGATGAGGGCGAAGAGCACGCCGGTGGCGGTCATGGTGCCGCCGATGGTCATCGTCTTGCCGGTCGGGGGCGACACCGCCCCCGGCGCACCGAAGCGGCCGCCGAGGTCGTCGCCGGCCCCGCCGGCCTGGGTCTGCGGGTCGCCGAGCCAGGTGGACCGGCTGGCGCCCTCCTGCTCGAAGCGCTGCGGGTTGAGGACGGGGTTGGCCATGTCGCTCCTTGACGAGATGAAGGACGAATCGTCCTTCCACCATTCTACGGAGAAGAACCGCTCCGGCGGTCGCGCCAGGCCGCCCGGATCCGGAACCGCCGGGGGGGACGGTCGCCGGCCTCCGGTGCCGCGGTCATCGCCGACTCGATCACCGGGTGGCGCTCGACGTAGGTCGACCCGAGAGCCTGGACCACGGCGCTGAACGGCAGGGCCAGAAGGGCACCCACGCCGCCGAGCAGGCTGATCCCCACGAGCACCGACCCGAAGGCGACGGCCGGGTGGAGGTCCATCGTCCTCGCCGTGACCCGCGGGGCGAGCAGGTAGTTCTCGACCTGTTGGTAGACGACCACGACGCCGAGCACCCAGAGGGCGTCGACCGGGTCGTTGGCGAGCGCGATGAGCGCGGGGAACGCGCCGGCCAGGTAGGTCCCGATCACCGGCACGAACTGCGAGACCACGCCGACGAAGACGGCCAGCGCGACGGCGTAGGGCACACCGATGATCTCGAACGCGACCCAGTGCGAGACACCCGAGATGAGGGCGAGGAGGCCGCGGCTGTAGATGTAGCCCCCCGTCTTGTCCATGGCGATCTCCCACGTCTCGACCACCCGGCGCTGCCGGTCGGGACGCAGGAACGAGCAGATGAGGCGCCGCAGACGGGGCCCGTCGGCGACCATGTAGAAGACGAAGAGCGCGACGGTGAGCAGCCGGAAGACGATTCCGAGCACGCTGGCGCTGATGCCGAGGGCGTTGCCCGCCGCCTGGGTGGCGAACGAGCGGATGGGCCCGTCGGCGTCGGTGAGCTGAGCCCGGAGGTCCGCGCCGGAGACCTGCAGGTCGAAGGTCGAGTTCACCCAGTTCTCGAGGTCCTGCAGGTAGCCCGGCGAGGCGTCGACGAGGTTCGACACCTCGTCGGCGAGGAGCCTGGCCAGGGCCCCGACGAAGACCAGGACGACGACGAGGAAGACCCCGAACACGAAGGCGGTGGCCACCCCGCGGCGCCACCCTCGGGCGGCCAGGCGGTTGACGGCCGGTTCGAGGGCGAAGGAGATGAACACCGCGATCAGGAGCGTGACGATCAGCTCGCGGAGCTGGCCCAACAGCCACGACGCCACCGCCAACCCCACGACGCCCGCGAAGAACAGGGCGATCGCCCTGGGCACCCAGCGGGGCATCACGTCACGGGGCTCGACGGCGTCGGCGCTCAGGCGGTCGGCCACCGACGGGCCCGGCACACCAGCGCCCGACGCGCCGGCGTCGTCATCGGGGGACCTCCCCTCGGCGGACATGGTCCGACGGTGCCATGCCGGGGCCCACGGGGCGCGGATCCCTCCCCGGATCGCCCGGCGGCGCCGGTCCCCACCGGTTCCCTTCCCGGCGGGGCCTCCTGGCCCGGTCCCGCCGAGCGGCACCTAGCATCGGGGCATGCACCGCTTCGCCGACCTCGTCGGGGCCAACGCCACCCACGCGTCCCACTTCGAGGACGGCGCCCTCGAGGCCCCGCCGGCCCACCAGTTGGCCGTGGTGACGTGCATGGACGCCCGGATCGACGACTACCGGGCCTTCGGCCTGCACCCCGGCGAGGCCCACGTCCTGCGCAACGCCGGCGCCCGGGTCACCGACGACGTCATCCGCTCGCTGGTGAAGTCCACGATCCAGCTCGGGGTCACCCGCATCGCCGTCGTCCACCACACCGACTGCGGGGCGGCGAAGATCGAGCTGGGGTCCCTGCGCCGACACGTCATCGAGCGGACCGGGAACGACCCGGTCGAGCTCGACTTCCACCTCATCGCCGACCCCGACCAGGCCATCCTCGACGACGTCGAGGCGCTGGCCCACTGCCCGTTCCTGCCCCCCGGCACCGTGATCGGCGGCTTCGTGTACGACGTGCGCACGGGCACGGTCGACCCCCGCCTGGTCCGCGAGGTGGGCGTCGCCGTGCCCTGACGGGATCCGTCGCGAGGTCCGGGCGCCGGGCCCGGCGCTAGACGTCGAGGAAGCGGGTGACGGCGATGCCCGCGCCGACGGCGCCGATGAGGATGCCGACCACGCCCAGGAGCACGAAGATGGCGGCGAGCTCACCGCCGCTCACGAGGAACCCGCTCACGAGCGGGAAGTCCTCGGGGTTGGGCAACCACTCCTGGAAGAACGGCTTGAACACCGCCAGCGCCAGGATGGCGGCCAACGCCCCGAGCACCCCCTGGACGAGCCCCTCCAGCATGAACGGCACGCGGATGAACCAGTTGGTGGCCCCCACCAGCTTCATGACCTCGATCTCGCGGCGCCGGGCGAACATGGCCATGCGGATGGTGTTGAGGATCAGGAGCCCGGCAGCGCCGAGGAGGAACGCGGCGATGACGAAGATGCCGACGGTGAGACGGCTGGAGAGCTGCTGGATGAGCCGGATCGTCTCGGAGGCGAAGACCACGCTGTCGACCCCGGACTTGTCGGCGAACTGCGAGCCGAGCGCCTCCACGGCCAGGACGTCCTTGTCGACCGGCTCCACCCGGAACGACGGCGGGAGGTCCTCGGGCTGGACGCTGGTCACCATCTCCGGGGAATCGGAGAAGAGGACCTTGAACTCCTCGAAGGCCGCCTCCTTGTCGACGAACTCGATGTCGGCAACGTCCGGGCTGTCCTCGAGATCGCGGGCGATCGCCGCGATCTGATCGGCGGAGGCGTCCGGGCGCAGGAACACCACGAACTCGATGCCCCCCTGCCAGCGCTGGGTGGCGTTCTCGACCCCGGTGCGCAGCATCAGCGACGCACCCACCAGTGCCAGGGACACCGCGACGGTCATCACCGACGCGAGGGTGATGGTGAAGTTGCGGCCGAGGTTGGAGCTGGTCTCCCGGAGGACGTAGTCGAGCTTCATCGCTGTGGGTCCGTTCCCTACTCGTAGACGCCGCGGGCCTGGTCGCGGACGATCGACCCGCGGTCGATCTCGATCACCCGACGACGCATGGTGTCGACGATGCCCCGGTCGTGGGTGGCCATGACGACCGTCGTGCCGGTCTTGTTGATCCGGTCGAGGAGGCGCATGATGCCCACCGACGTGGCCGGGTCGAGGTTGCCGGTGGGCTCGTCGGCCAGCAGGATCAGCGGCCGGTTGACGAACGCCCGGGCGATGGAGACCCGCTGCTGCTCGCCGCCGGACAGCTCGTCGGGGAAGCTCGCCGCCTTGTGGCCGAGCCCGACGAGGTCGAGGATCGCCGGGACCTGGGTCTGGATGACGCTGCGGGGCCGGCCGATCACCTCCAGGGCGAAGGCCACGTTCTCGTACACCGTCTTGTTGGTGAGCAGCTTGAAGTCCTGGAAGACGCAGCCGATGTTGCGGCGCAGGAACGGCACCTTCCAGCTCGACAGCTCGCCGATGTCCTTGCCGGCCACGAAGATGTGGCCGGTCTCCGGGGTCTCCTCCTTGTTGAGGAGGCGGATGAAGGTCGACTTGCCGGACCCGGAGGCCCCCACGAGGAAGACGAACTCGCCCTTGTTGATCTCCACGTTGGCCTCGCGCAGGGCCACGGTGGAGGTCTTGTAGGTCTTGGTGACGTTCTCGAGCTTGATCATGAGGTGCAGGGCACGCCGGGCAGGGGGATCGCGCGCCGGGTTCGAGGGTAGACGGCCCACGGGCCCGATCCGCGGCATCCCCCGGGGGTACCCGCGAGCGGGCCGCGGTCGACCGCGCTCACTCGGCGGGGGCGGCGGCCGAGCTGCGCTCCCAGCGCAGGAAGGCCTCCATGAACTCGTCGAGCCCTCCGTCGAGCACCGCCTCGACGTTGCCGGACTCGTGGCCCGAGCGCAGGTCCTTCACCATCTGGTACGGCTGCAGGACGTACGACCGGATCTGGCTGCCGAACCCCACCGACCGCTGCTCGCCCCGGATGTCGGCCAGCTCGGACTCACGCTGCTCGCGTTGCAGCTCGGCGAGCTTGGCCCGCAGCATCTGCATGGCCCGGTCCTTGTTCTGGTGCTGGCTGCGCTCGTTCTGGCACGAGGTGACCACCCCGGTCGGGAGGTGGGTGATCCGCACCGCCGAGTCGGTGACGTTGACGTGCTGGCCGCCTGCGCCCGACGACCGGTACGTGTCGATGCGGAGGTCCTTCTCGTCGATCTCGACATCGGGGACGTCGTCGAGGAACGGCGTCACCTTCAGCGCCGCGAACGCGGTCTGGCGCTTGCCCTGGGCGTTGAAGGGCGAGATGCGCACCAGACGGTGCACACCGTGCTCCGAGCGCAGCCGCCCGTAGGCATGGCGGCCCTTGACCAGGAACGTGGCCGAGGAGATCCCGGCCTCGGAGCCGTCGGAGGCCTCGGTCAGCTCGACGTCGAACCCCCTCCGCTCGGACCAGCGCAGGTACATGCGCAACAGCATCTCGGCCCAGTCCTGGGCGTCGGCGCCCCCCTCCCCGGACTGCAGCTCGCAGATGGCGTCGGCGTCGTCGTGCTCGCCGGTGAACAGCGCCCGCAGCTCGAGCTCGTCGAAGTCGGCGATCAACCCGGCGATCCCCGCCTCGACCTCGGCCTCGACGGAGTCGTCGCCCTCCTCGCGGCCGAGCTCGAAGAGCGTCTCGGCGTCGTCGATCCGACCGGCCAGCCCCTCGAAGAGCTCGAGGTCCTCCACCACCGCCGAGAGCTCGCCGGTGACCGTGCGGGCCCGGTCGGGGTCGTCCCAGAGGTCGGGCCGGGTGGCCTCCACCTCGAGCTGGGGTCGCGAGGCCGACAGCTCGTCCACCCGGAGGTAGACCGCGGCCTCGTCGAGGCGACGGCGGAGCGCGGTGAGATCGTCGGAGAAGTCCCTCATGGTGGAGTGGCCAGCCCTACTGGCCGTGGCAGAGCTTGAACTTCTTGCCCGACCCGCAGGGGCACGGCGCGTTGCGCGGGGTCTTGTCGAACTCGCTCTTCACCACCGGCTTCTGGACGACGTCCTCGACGGCCTCGGGCGGGGCCTCGAGGCCCTCGGCGGCCGCCTGGGCCCGGGCGGCCTCGGCGAGGGTGCTGGGCGCCTCGCTCGGGTCGACCGGGGCGGAGTACATGACGTCCTGGATCGGCCGGGGCGTGTCGAGGGTGGGCTTCTCGGCCACGGCCACCTGGGCGTGCATCACGTAGGTCACGAAGTCGGTGGCGATGCCCTGCATCATCGAGCCGAACATCTCGAAGCCCTCGCGCTGCCACTCGACGAGCGGGTCCTTCTGGCCCATGGCCCGGAGGTTGATGCCCTCCTGGAGGTAGTCCATCTCGTAGAGGTGCTCGCGCCACTTCTGGTCGATGATGCGCAGCATCACCTGACGCTCGACCTCGCGCATTGCGTCCGAGCCGAACTCCGCCTCGCGGGCCTCGTAGTGAGCGGTGGCCTCGCCCATGAGGCGCTCGTAGAGGTCGTCGGTGGTCACACACGACCCGCGCAGCTCGTCGGCGGTGGTCGTCGTGGGCCAGATGGAGCCGGTCTCGGCGACGAGGCCGTCGAGGTCCCACTCCTCGGCGAAGTCGGTGACGCAGTAGGTGGAGATGACCCCGTCGACCGCCTCGGCGAGGTACTCCATGGCCTCGTCGCGCAGATCGGCCTTGTCGAGGATCTGGTCGCGCCGGCGGTAGATCACCTTGCGCTGCTCGTTCATGACCTCGTCGTACTTCAGCACGTTCTTGCGGATCTCCGCGTTGCGCTGCTCGACGGTGTTCTGCGCCCGCTCGATGGCCTTGGTGACCATCTTGGCCTCGATGGGCACGTCGTCGGGAAGGGCCTTGCCCATCACCCAGTTCATCGCCCCGGTGGCGAAGAGCCGCATGAGGTCGTCCTCGAGCGAGAGGTAGAACCGGCTCTCCCCCGGGTCGCCCTGGCGGCCGGAGCGGCCCCGGAGCTGGTTGTCGATGCGCCGGCTCTCGTGGCGCTCGGTGCCGAGCACGTACAGGCCGCCGAGCTCGCGGACCTTGGCCCCCTCCCCCTCGGTCTCGGCCTCGTAGTGCGCCAACAGCTCGCCGAGGCGGGCGCGGCCCTCCTCGCTCTCGGGCTCGAGGCCCTCGGCCACCACATCGCGCTCGGCGAGCCCCTCGGGGTTGCCCCCGAGGAGGATGTCGACGCCTCGACCGGCCATGTTGGTGGCCACCGTCACGGCCCCCAGCCGACCGGCCTGGGCCACGATGTCGGCCTCGCGGAAGTGCAGCTTGGCGTTCAGCACCGAGTGCGGGACGCCCCGCTTCTCGAGGAACCGGGCCAGCTTCTCGGACTTGGCGACCGACACCGTGCCGACGAGGACGGGCTGACCGTGCTCGTGGCGCTCGAGGATGTCCTCCACCACGGCGTCGAACTTGGCGTCCTCGGTCTTGTAGATCAGGTCGGCCTGGTCGGCGCGCACGAGGGGACGATGGGTGGGGATGGGCACGACCTGCAGGCCGTAGGTGTTGAGGAGTTCGGCGGCCTCGGTCTGGGCCGTACCGGTCATCCCGGCCAGCTTCTCGTACATACGGAAGTAGTTCTGGAGCGTCACCGTGGCGAGGGTCTGGTTCTCCTCCTTGATCTTCACGCCCTCCTTCGCCTCGACGGCCTGGTGGAGGCCCTCGGACCAGCGGCGCCCCTCGAGGATGCGACCGGTGAACTCGTCGACGATCTTCACCTCGCCGTTCTGGATGACGTAGTCCTTGTCGCGCTTGAACAGCTCCTTGGCCTTCAGCGCGGCCTGGAACTGGTGCACGAGGTTCTGGGAGACCTCGTCGTACATGTTCTCGACACCGAGGGCCTTCTCGACGGCCTCGACGCCCTCATCGGTGGGCGCGACGGCCCGCTTCTCCTCGTCGAACTCGTAGTGCACGTCGCGCTTGAGGCCCCGCACGATCGACGCGAACTGGTAGTAGATCTTCGCGGCGTCGGCGATGCGCCCGGAGATGATGAGCGGGGTGCGGGCCTCGTCGATGAGGATCGAGTCGATCTCGTCGACGATGCAGAAGCTGTGGCCCCGCTGCACCTGCTCGGGGCGGCTCATCGCCATGTTGTCGCGCAGGTAGTCGAAGCCGAACTCGTTGTTCGTGCCGTAGGTGATGTCGCAGGCGTACTGGGCCCGCTTGTGGTCCGGCGAGAACTGGCCGGGGATCACCAGACCGACCTCGAGCCCGAGCCGACGGTGCACCCGTCCCATCCACTCCGAGTCGCGGGTGGCGAGGTAGTCGTTGACCGTGACGACGTGGACGCCCTCCCCGGCGAGGGCGTTGAGGTAGACGGGCAGCGTCGAGACGAGGGTCTTGCCCTCGCCGGTCTTCATCTCGGCGACCCAGCCGAAGTGCAGCGCCGCGCCGCCCATGAGCTGGACGTCGTAGTGACGTTGCCCGATCTCCCGCGACGCCGCCTCCCGGGTGACGGCGAACGCCTCGATGAGGATGTCGTCGAGGTCCTCGCCGTTGTCGAGGCGCTGACGGAACGCGGCGGTCATGCCGGTGAGCTCGGCGTCGGAGAGCGCGGCCATCTCGTCACCGAGGGCGTTGATGTCGGGCACCAACGACTGCAGCGCCCGGATCTTCTTGCCCTCGCCGGCGCGGAGGATCTTGTCGAACATGCCCATGGGAAGGACGAGTGTACCGACGGCCCCTGGCCGGGGGAACCGGCCCCGGCCGGCCCCTGACCGCGCCGGTGGGGCGGGTCCGCCGGACCGCCGGGCGTCAGCCGGGGGCCGCCCCGTCGGGCGTGTCGCCCCCGGCGACCGCCGCGACGGCGTCGCCGAGGCGGTCGGGGACGTCCTGGCGGCTCAGCAGCGTCGCCCTGGGGACGTCGGGCACGACGCCGGCCCGGTCGATGATCACCACGACGCCCAGTGCGGGGTGGCGGGCCCGGAGCGCGGCGACGGCCGCGGCGGCCCCGTCGGGCGGCAGGCGGGCGTCGAGCACCACCACGTGGGGAGGGAGGTGGTCGATGACGGCGGTGACGGTGACGAGGTCGACGGCCTCGGCCGTCACCTCGATGCGGGGGTGGCGCTCGAGGGCGAGGACGAGCTGGCGACGCAGGAGGGACTCGTCCTCGGCGACGACCACCTGGATCGCGTCGTCGCCCCAACGGCGCTCGACACCGGCGAAGCCCGGCGCGTCGGTCACGCCGCCACCGCCCGGGGTGGCGTGCGGGCGAGGACGGCCCCGTGCACGACCCGGGCGCCGGCGTCGCGCAGCGCGACCGCGGCGGCCGCCAGGGTGGCCCCGGTGGTGCAGACGTCGTCGACGACGACGACCTCGTCGGGCACCTCGTCCACGGCGGTGAACGCGGGGCCGACCCGTCGGTCGGGAGCCGACCGGCCGGTCTGGGAGGGGCCGTCGAGGCGGCGCAGCAGGGCGCGGGTCCCGCCGGAGCGACCGCCGGAGCGCCCGACGGCCCGGGCGAGGAGCTCGGCCTGGTCGAAGCCGCGCTGACGGCGCCGGGCCGCAGTGGTGGGGGCCCAGGTGACCGCGGCGTCGGGGCCGAGGACCGGCAGCATCGCGGCCAGCGCCGGGGCCAGCGTGGCGAGCGACGACCGGGCGTTGCGGTACTTGACGGCGACGACCAGCGGACGCGACCGGTCGTCGTAGGCGACGAGGGCGGCCAGGGAGTCGAGGCCTTCCGGGAGGTCGAGTCGGGGCGCCGGGCGCAGCTCACGGGCGCAGACGGCGCACGGCGAGCGACCGGGGAGCTGACACCGGGCGCAGCGCTGCGGGAACCACATGGTCGTCACGCTAGCGAGGCGGGGCGACAGCCATCGGCGCCCACCCTCTCGCGCATGGGCGTGGGCGCCCGGCGCAGGGCATCGCGTGGACGCGTCAGTGCATCAGCAGCGGGGGGGGCTCGCGGTCGAGGATCGCCTGCGTGCGGCGCCGGACGGCGTCGGGCGTGTCGTCGTGGGTGAGGATCCAGAAGGTGGAGGTGCGCACGGCATCGACCACGGCCCCGGCCACCTCCTCGGCCTCCATCCCGGTGGTGAGGAAGTGCTCGACGATCGCCGCGATGCCGGCCTCCTCCTCCGGCGAGGTGGGAGGACCGCCGTCGGCGGGGCGGTTGCGACGAGAGGTGGCGATGTTGGTCTTCACCCACGACGGGCACAGCACCGACACCCCCACGGGCGACGAGGCCATGGCCAGCTCGACGGCGAGGGTCTCCGACAGGGCCACCACGCCGTACTTCGACACGTTGTAGGGCCCCATGTACGGCGCGGCGAACAGCCCGGCCACCGACGCGGTGTTCACGATGTGCCCCTCCCCCTGCTCCAGCAGCAGCGGCAGGAAGGTGCGCACACCGTGGATGACGCCCCACAGGTTGACGCCGAGCACCCACTCCCAGTCGGCCACCGACACGTCCTGCATCGGTCCGCCCCCGCCGACCCCCGCGTTGTTGCAGACCACGTGGACCGCCCCGAAGGCGTCGAGGGCCCGGTCGCGCAGCGCCTCCACCTCGGCGCCCGAGGCGACGTCGGTCACCGAGGTGACGACCTCCGTACCGGCCGGGAACGAGGCCGCGGCCTCGGCCAGCGCCGGCCCCTCGATGTCGGCCAGCACCAGCCGGGCGCCCTCGGCGGCGAAGTGGCGGGCCACGGCCAGCCCGATCCCGCTCGCCCCGCCGGTGACCACGACGACCTTGCCCTCGAGTTGCTCCATCGTTCCCCCTCGGACCGGCGGACCGGTCGCGTCAGTAGCGGTAGTGGTCGGACTTGTACGGACCCTCGACGGGGATCCCGAGATAGGCGGACTGGTCCTCGGTCAGCTCGGTGAGCCGGACCCCGAGCGAGTCGAGGTGCAGGCGGGCCACCTTCTCGTCGAGGTGCTTCGGGAGGGTGTACACCCGGCGCTCGTAGAAGCCGGGGTGGGTGAAGATCTCGAGCTGGGCGATCACCTGGTTCGAGAAGCTGTTCGACATCACGAAGCTCGGGTGGCCGGTGGCGCACCCGAGGTTGAGCAGGCGGCCCTCGGCCAGGACGATCACCGAGTGCCCGTCGGGGAACACGAACTCGTCGACCTGGGGCTTGATCGTGACCCGCTGCACGTCGCTCATGCGCTTGAGCCCGGCCATGTCGATCTCGTTGTCGAAGTGGCCGATGTTGCCCACGATGGCCTGGTGCTTCATCCGGGCCATGTGCTCGGCGGTGATCACGTTGAAGTTCCCGGTGGCGGTGACGAAGATGTCGACCGTCTCGAGCACGTCCTCGAGGCGGGCCACCTGGTAGCCCTCCATCGCCGCCTGGAGGGCACAGATCGGGTCGACCTCGGTGACGATGACCCGGGCGCCCTGGCCGCGCAGCGACGCCGCGCACCCCTTGCCCACGTCGCCGTAGCCGGCCACCAGCGCCACCTTGCCGCCGATCATCACGTCGGTGGCCCGGTTGATGCCGTCGATCAGGCTGTGGCGACAGCCGTACAGGTTGTCGAACTTGGACTTGGTGACCGAGTCGTTGACGTTGATGGCCGGGAACAGCAGGTGCCCGGCCTCCATCATCTGGTAGAGGCGGTGCACGCCGGTGGTGGTCTCCTCGGTGACCCCCCGGATGTCCTCGGCCACCCTGTGCCAGAGGCGGGGCTCCTCGGCCACCGTGCGGCGCAGCAGCTCGAGCACGACGGCCCACTCCTCGGAGTCCTCGTCGCCCACCGCCGGCACGACGCCGGTGCGCTCGAACTCGACGCCCTTGTGGACGAGCAGGGTGGCGTCACCCCCGTCGTCGAGGATCATGTTGGGGCCCTTGCCGTCCGGCCAGCGCAGGATCTGTTCGGTGCACCACCAGTACTCCTCGAGGGTCTCGCCCTTCCAGGCGAAGACCGGGACCCCGGCGGGCCGGTCGAGGGTGCCCTCGGGCCCGACCACCACGGCGGCGGCCGCGTGGTCCTGGGTCGAGAAGATGTTGCAGCTCGCCCACCGCACGTCGGCCCCGAGGGCGACCAGGGTCTCGATGAGCACGGCGGTCTGCACGGTCATGTGCAGCGACCCCGTGATGCGGGCCCCGGCGAGGGGCTGGTCGTCGTAGTGCTCGGCACGCAGGGCCATCAGCCCGGGCATCTCGTGCTCGGCGAGCTGGATCTCCTTGCGCCCGAAGGCGGCCAGGGAGAGGTCGGCCACGCGGTAGTCGAGACCGTTGTCGGTGAACAGCGGGGTGAGGGTCATTCGTCGCTCTCTGGTTGCGGGGTGGGCGCGCCTGGGCGGCGCCAGGGCCCCTGACGGAGGCGGGCTGGGGCCGTCTGACCCTCGCTGCACAGCCCGGAGCGGACGATCGTACCCACGCCCCGACCGCGGTCGCGATCCGAGGAGCTCGACCTCCTCGCCGGTCAGCCCTCGGCGGAGAGGCGGAACGCGATCTCGTCGAGGGCGGGCGTGGGCCCGGGGTCGACGCCCTGCTCGGTGGCGGCGTACAGCGAGGCCACCGTGCCGAACAGGGCGAGATCGAGGAGCTGGGCCAGCATCCCCTCGCCGGCGGCCTCGACGACGTGGACCCGGCCGGTCACCTCGCCGAGCAGGTCGTCGAGGACCCCGAACGCCCGGGCCACCTGCGGGTGCTCGAAGTCGTGGCGCAGCAGCACCAGCTGCATGATCTGGCGGGTGACGTCGCCGTCCTGGCCCCACCCGGCGAGGTCGTCGTGGCCGGCCTCGGGGAGGCGGCCGGCGAAGGCCGGCACCTTGGCGTTGGCGTTGAACTGCGCCTTCCACCACGACGCAGCGGTCCCGCCCGGTCCTCCCCCGCCGTAGACCAGCGGGAAGGCCCGGGCCAGGCGGTGGGCGAGCTGGTGGGCCGCGTTGCCGACGACGACGAGCTCGTCACGACGGCGCCCCAGCTGGTCGATCGCCGCGCCGATCCAGCTCCCACCGCCCGGGAAGAGCCCCACGCGCTCGAGCGCCAGGAGCGGGGGCGCGACGAGCGCACCGAGGGCGGAGCGGTCGGTGGGGGCACCCGCAGCGACCGGCAGGTGGAGGGTGCCCTCGGTGTGGGCCAGCGCGGCCAGCCGCCCGCCCGTCGAGGTCGAGACGAGCGCCGCCCCGGCGAGGACCGCCTCGGTGGCCGCCTCGACCGTCTCCTCGGTGTCGCCGGTGAACGACACCGCCAGGACCAGGGTGGACGGGCCGACGAAGTTGGGCAGCCCGTAGCCCTTGTGGACCAGGAGGGGGACGGGCATGAGCGGGCCCGCCACCTCCCGCACCACCTCGCCGGCGAGCCCGGCCGCACCGGCACCGAGCACCACGACGTTCTCGATCTCGTCGTGGGGAGGCAGCGGGTGGTCGGCGAGGCGGGACCGGGAGCTCTCGACGGCGACGGCGAGCTGCTCGGGCGCCGCCGCGGCGGCGTCGAACATGCCCAGGCTGTCGAGGACCACGCTCAGGCCTCGAAGGTGGGGCGGATCCCCTCGGCGTCGGCCTTGGCCACCAGTCGGGCGTGCTCGTCGTCGTCGACCGTGGTGGCCTCGTCGACCAGCATGATCGGGATGTCGTCACGCACGTCGTACCGGCGGTGCAGGCGGGGGTTGTACAGCACGTTCTCGTCGGCGAAATAGAGCAGCGGGCCCTTGTCCTCGGGGCAGGCGAGGATCTCGAGCAGTTGCGGGTCGAGGGCCATGGGGTTCCTTGCGGGCGTCGGGTCGTCGGTCAGGAGCCGGCGACGGAGCTGATGAGGGCCCGGACCTCGGCGACGTGGCGGTCGCACGACGCCCGGTCGGGCGCCTCGAGGTTGAGGCGGAGGAGGGGTTCGGTGTTGGAGGGGCGCAGGTTGAACCACCACGGGTCGGCCGGGTCGGCGGCGGGGCCGGTGGTGAGATCGACGGTGAGTCCGTCGAGACGATCCTGCGTGGCGTCGGCGTAGTGCCCGGCCACCGCGTCGATGACGGCGCGCGGATCGGGCACCACCGTGTTGATCTCCCCCGACGCCGCGTAGCGCTCGTAGGGGCGGCGCAACTCCGAGAGGGGCACCCCGGCCCGGGACAGGACACCGAGGACGACGACCGCGGCGATGATGCCCGAGTCGGCCCGGTAGTTGTCGCGGAAGTAGTAGTGGCCCGAGTGCTCGCCGCCGAAGGCGGCCCCCGTCTCGGCCATGACCTGCTTGATGAACGAGTGGCCCACCCGGGTGCGCACCGGGGTGCCGCCGTGCTCGACGATGACCTCGGGCACGGCCTTCGAGCAGATGAGGTTGTGGAGGATGGTCGCCCCGGGGTGCTGGTCGAGCATCGCGGCGGCCACGATGGCGGTCGTGAGCGAGCCCGACACCAGCTCGCCGCGGTCGTCGACCAGGAAGACGCGGTCGGCGTCGCCGTCGAAGGCCAGCCCGATGTCGGCGCCCGTCTCGAGGACCCGGGCCTGCAGGTCGACGAGGTTCTCGGGCTGGATGGGGTCGGCGGGGTGGTTGGGGAAGGTGCCGTCCAGCTCGCCGTAGAGGACGTCGAGCGTGACGGGCAGCCCCGCGAAGATCGCCGGGGCGGTGAGGCCGCCCATGCCGTTGGCGGTGTCGGCGACGACCCGGAACGAGGCCAGGGTGTCGACGTCGACGAACGAGCGCACGTGGGCGGCGAACGCCTCGAGCGCGTCGTCCCGGCGGGACTCCACGCCCGCGGGCTCCACCGGCGGGAGGCCGGTCGCGGTGTCGGCCTTGATGCGGGCGAGGCCCGTGTCCTCGCCCACCGGACGGGCGCCGGCGAGGCAGAGCTTGATGCCGTTGTACCGCGCGGGGTTGTGGGAGGCGGTCAGCATGGCCCCGGGGGCGTCGTACTCCCCCGCCGCCCAGAAGAGCAGGTCGGTCGACGCGAGCCCGAGGTGCACCACGTCGAGGCCCTGACCGGTGACGCCGCGAGCGAACGCCGCGGTGAACTCCGGCCCCGAGGGGCGCATGTCGTGGGCCAACAGGACGTGGTCGGCGCCGCTCTCGTCGGCCGCGAAGCGGGCGAACGCCGCGCCGATCCGCTCGAGCAGGTCGGCGTCGAGCTGGTCGGGGACCACACCCCGGATGTCGTAGGCCTTGAAGATGGCGTCGAGGGAGGCGGGATCGGCGGGGGCCATCGCGCCGACCCTAGTGCGCCGCCCCGAGACCCTCCGTCGGCGTGGGACGGCCCAGGAGGTCGTCGCCGGTGAGGTCGTAGCGGCCCTCGGCCGCCCACTGCCGCACCCGGAAGAGGTCCCGGACGAGGCCCAGCGCGTCGCGGGCCACGTTGACCGAGGACCGGCCCGAATTGGTGATCGTGACGGGGACCTCGGTCAGCGAGAGGTGGTAGCGCTCGACGAGGTGGAACACCTCGACGTCGAACGCGAAGCCGTCGACACGGGTCTTGGCGAAGATCAGCGCGGCGGTGTCGGACCGGAACGCCTTCAGCCCGCACTGGGTGTCGCGGTAGCGCCCGAGCAGCACCGCGCGGGTGAGGACGTTGATGGCCCGACCGCCGACCTCGCGCAGCCGGCGGGCCCGGACCAGGGTGGTGGTGTCGGTGTGGCGACGGCTGCCCACCACGACGTCCCACCCGTCCTCCACGAGGGTGACCAGTCCGGGGATCTGGTCGGGGGAGTAGGCGAGGTCGGCGTCGGTGAACACGACGGTTCGCCCGCGGGCGGCCAGCACCCCGGTGCGCACCGCGGCGCCCTTGCCGCGGTTGCGGTCGTGACGGACCACCACGTCGGCGCCGGCCGCCTCGGCGGCCTCGGCGGTGCCGTCGTCGGAGCCGTCGTCGACGACGACGATCTCGACGCCGCCGTAGGCGTCGACGACGTCGAGGGCCCGCCGCAACTCGGCGACCGTGGGCCCGATGCGGGAGGCCTCCCGGAAGGCGGGGACCACGACGCTGAGCCTCGCCGAACCGGGCGAGGGGAGCCGGTCGTGGCGCCGGTCGAGGTCGGCGCGCAGTGGCGACAGGCCACGCTGCCAGCGGTTCAGTGCGATGACGGTGACGACGCTCGTGGCCGCGACCAGCACGAGTGAGCGCAGGAGGGGGCGGGTCACGGAGGAGGGTCCACCGTTCCGTCGCCCGACGGCGCCGGGGGGGGCGCCGACGGGAGAGGGCCGAGGACGATCGTCGCCGGGTCGAAGTCCGACGCCGCGACGCCGGTGTCCGGGGGCGGTTCCTCCCCGCCGCGGCGTCCCCACGGGAGCGGGGCGGGCATCGCCAGGGGCCCGGCGCGCACCAGGAGCACGAGGCCCACCACGCCGAGGGCGGTGATGGCCCACCCGAGCCAGTCGACCGGCGTGGTGCCGTAACTGAGGGTGACCTCGTCGGCGGTCGGGACCACCACCATCAGGTTGGGGCTGATCCGCCAGGGGCCCTCGGCTCCTTCCACCTTCCAGTTCGGGAAGTACGAGGTCTTGACCAGCACGGGGGTCCCGGTCTGGCTCACCTGGAACGAGATGGTGTCGGTGCCCAGGTCGACGTCGGTGACGGCGACGGGCTCGGTCGGCACCGCGGCCGGCGACTGGCCGGGTTCGATGCGGGCCCACTCCGACGGCCCGTCGGCGGCGAGGAACACCGACCACTGGTTCGGGTCCTCGTACCAGGGCAGCACGGCCTCGAGCCACTCTCCGCCGGGGTCGACACCGGTGAGGACGACGGGCTCGTTGTCGAGGGGGACCACGGGGTCGCTGTCGAGCACCGAGAACACGACCCACGGCCCGGAGGAGGCGACCTCCTCCAGCCTCGGGTCGGCCCGGGCCAGGTCGATCATGCGCTCCGAGATGGCCATGTAGTACGAGACGCCGAGCAGCTGCATGTGCTGGACCCCGATCTCGAACTCGGCGTCGGTGGGTGCCCCCGGCGAGTACGGCAGGTCGCGCTGGGCGTTGGACGGCGCCGTCGAGAGCTCGTCCTGCACGAGGAAGTGGTACGGCGTGGTCGAGGAGGACTCGAAGAAGAGGCCCTCCATCGACCCGATGCAGCCGTCGGTCCAGAACGGCAGCAGCATCAGGGCCATGGGCGTGCCGTAGCGGTCGTGCTGCTCCTCGTGCTCCCACATGGCACGGCCACACCCCCGGGTCTCGCCGAGCTCGGCCATCGTCGACACGATCGCCTGGTACTCGGGGTAGGCCGGCTTCTCCTCGTAGCCCTTGAAGTTCCACCGGGCCCACGAGCCGACGAAGCTGTTGTCGGTCGTCGAGAGCGGGCCCCACCGGTAGATCCCGTCCCCCCCGAGGCTCCCGCCGGGCATGACCCGCAGGGGCATCGCCAGCGACACGATCACGACGGCCAGGGCCCCGACCGCGGTGGCCACGTTGACCCCCCGCACGGGGCGGTCGGGGTCGCGGGCCACCAGCGTGGCGATGGTGCGGCCGAGCTCGGCCACCCCGAGCGCCGCCAGCAGGTACAGGCTGAGGTACCAGAACGGGAGCAGCCGGGCGTTCCACAACCGGCCCTGGGGGACGAGCCAGAAGGCCAGCGCCACGGCCACGGCGGTGAGGATCAGGAAGCCGCCGACCCGACGCTTCCAGGCGATCGACATGACGACGCCGAGGAGGGCGAGCACCAGCACCCACTCGATGCGGGGGGCGTCGACGAGGCCGGAGTCGAGGTTCTCGCGTCGGAACAACAGGTCGAGGAAGGTGGTGCGCTTCTCCCAACCCATGTCGTTCATGTACGGGGAGCGCAGGTAGAACGGCACCAGCCACCAGGCGGTGAGCGCCACCCCGACCGGACCGGCGCAGAGAAGCCACCAGAACCGGGTGCCGACGCCGCTGCGACGGGCCAGCGAGACCAGGAACCACACCACCGCGGCGCCGATGGCGAAGAGGAACGGGATGAGGTGGGTGAGGCCCGTGAGCGCGAGGAGCACCGCCGCCAGCGCCCGGTGGCGCCCGGTCTCCATCCCCCGACCGACCACCCCGAGGAAGAGCAGGCAGAAGCTCAGCGAGATCGAGAAGGCGAACTCGCCGGCCATCGTCGAGGCGATGTTGCCGCCGAGGATCGAGAACGACCGGTCGAACAGGAAGGCCGTGGCACCCACCGCGAACAACGCCGGGCCGGGGAACGGCAGCCGGGTGAGCCGCCCGAACGCCCAGGCGCACACCGGAAGGCTGACGAGCCCGCTGATGGCGACCAGCTTGAAGGCGATGCCGTAGGGGATGACGAAGCTGAGCAGGGCGATCGCCAACGACGGGAGCACCATGTAGAAGTGGTAGGCGGGCATCCCCGCGTACCAGTCGGGGCTCCACCCGGTGAGCCGGAACGACGGCAGCAGGTGGTCGCGCATGAACGCCGGGCCCCACACGTGGGCGCCCATGTCGCCCCCCGCCGGCGTGGTGTCCGAGAAGATGTCGGCCGGTCCGAGCTGGACGAACACGAAGGCCACGCACGCGCCGACGACGACCGCCGTGACCCAGGCCTCGAGACGCCACTGCCCCATCGACCGCACGGCACGGCCGGGCAGGTCGGCCAGCCGCCGGAACGGCCCGGGCGGATCGATGGCACGCGCCAGGTGGTCGACGACCGGGTCCCGGGCGTCGCCGACGGCGTCGTCGAGGGCGCGAGGAGCGACGACGTCGATCGGGGGGGCCTGGTCGCTCGTGGTCATGACCGCTCCATCGTGGCACCCGCGCGGGTCGGCGCCCGAGCGCGTCGACCCGATCCCACCGGACGACGGCTCAGGCGAGCCCCAGGTCCCAGACGAGGGTGGCGGCGGCGATCACGTTGAAGCCGACGTGGGCCCACAGCGCGGGCCCCAACCGGCCGAACCGCACCGTGAGCGCGCCGAGGATCACGCCGAACACCAGGAGGGCGGGGAACTGGAGCGGCTGGAGGTGCGTGGCGGCGAAGAAGGCCGCCGAGGCCAGCACCGCCCACCGCGGGGCGATGCGCCGCCGGAAGATGGGCAGCGCCATGCCCCGGAAGTAGATCTCCTCGGCGACCGGGGCGCCGATCCCGACGATCACGAAGAGCAGGAGGACCGACAGCGGCCCGGTGGCCCGGTCGGTGAGCTCCCGGGCCTCGGCGGACACGTCCTGCACGCCGATGGCCCGGAAGACGACCCAGTAGAGCGCCGGCACCAGGAGGAGCTGGGCGGCCACGCCGATCGCCAGGCCGAGGGGCACGTCGGTGGCCTTCATGCGCAGCCCGAGGTCGGCGACGATGCCCCGGCCGCGCTTCGCGGCGAACCAGATCGGCCCGACGATGAAGACGGTCCACAGCGGGAGCTGGAGCAGCGTGCTCAGCCACAGCGGGACCGGCTCGGCGATGACGATCGCCTGGCCGTTGGCGAACTGGTCGGCGGCCCGGCCGACCGCGCCGCCCGTGCCGGTGACCGCCGCAGGGTCGTAGTCGGTGTTGGGGATCACCAGCCCGTAGGCGACCGAGGCGAGCACCTGGGCGACGAGGAAGACGATCAGCAGGGCCCCGGCGCCGTAGCGCCGGCCGTCGGCCGGGACGGGCCGGCCCTCGCGCTCGGCCCCCGCCTCGCCGTCGGCCGCCCCGTCACCGTCGGGCGCCCCGCTGCCGCCGGGCGCGGAGGCGGCCACCGGGCGCGGCGGGAGGAGCCGGGAGAGGAAGCCGGTGCGGGCAGGTGCGACCTCGGCCTCGGGGAGGCGCCCCTTCCTCGTCGGCGCGGGGGCGGGCTCCGCAGCGGCGGAGGTCGCGTCGGCCTTTCCGGGTGACGCCGCCCGACCCTTCCCGCCCGTCCCCGCCGAGCGCTTCCGACCGCCCCGTGAGCGCTCCGCCGCTTCGGCGGCCAGCTGCTTCTTGGAGGGCGTCACCCGGGACGGGCGACGGTCGGCAGGGCTCACGGCGGCCGAGGCTACCGGTCCGCCGAGGGGCCCCCGGGTGCGGGTACGGTCCGGGCATGACCCGTTCCTGCGCCCGCCCCGGTTGCGGCGAGCCGGCCTCGGCCACCTTCGGCTACGACTACGGCGGCAGCACGGTGTGGCTCGACGACCTCGCCCACGAACCGCACCCCGCCGTCTACGACGTCTGCACCCGCCACGCCGACGCCCTCTCCGTGCCCAACGGGTGGCAGCTCGTCGACCGCCGCAGCGGCGAGGCGATCGCATCCTGAAACCCGTCGCCCCAGACGGGGATTTTCGGTCGCCCCATCTAGGATCTTCCGCATGAGTCCCGACAGCACGCCTCCCCCCTCCGGCGAAGGCGGGCGCCCGAGCGGGCGCTTCGGTGGCGATCAGGGTTGGCCCCGGTGGACGATCTGGGTGCTCTTCGCCGTGATCGCCGCAGCCCTCTTCCTCCCGAGCCTCCTCGGCGGTTCGACGGGTGATCCCATCAGCTACGGCGACTTCCTCGAGGACCTCCGCACCGACCAGGTGCAGGAGGCCACCTTCGACAACACCAACGGCGACATCTCCGGCACGCTCCAGGACGGCACGAAGTTCACCACCACCGGCCCGCTCCAGCCCTCCGACGAGGACCAGGCGCTCATGACCGAGAAGGGCGTGGAGTTCCAGACGCCCACGGCCAGCATCTGGTCGAGCCTGCTGCCGCTGCTGTTGCCCGTCGGCCTGCTCATCGGCTTCTTCGTCTGGATGCAACGGCGTGCCCAGGGCCAGATGGGCGGCGTCATGTCCATCGGCCGCAGCAAGGCCAAGACCTACGACGCCGAGCGGCCCGCCACCACCTTCGCCGACGTCGCCGGCTACGAGCAGGTCAAGAAGGACATCACCGAGGTCGTCGACTTCCTGAAGCACCCCGAGAAGTTCGGTGAGATCGGCGCCCGGATCCCGAAGGGCATCCTCCTCGTCGGCCCCCCGGGCACCGGCAAGACCCTCATCGCCCGGGCCGTCGCCGGCGAGGCGGGCGTGCCGTTCCTCTCGGTGACCGGCTCCGACTTCATGGAGATGTTCGTGGGGGTCGGCGCCAGCCGCGTGCGCGACCTGTTCCAGAACGCCCGCAAGATGGGCCGGGCCATCATCTTCGTCGACGAGATCGACTCCATCGGGCGCAAGCGCGGCGCCGGGCTCGGCGGCGGCCACGACGAGCGCGAGCAGACCCTGAACCAGATGCTCGCCGAGATGGACGGCTTCGAGGTCACCACGGGCATCGTGATGATCGCCGCCACCAACCGGCCCGACATCCTCGACCCGGCGCTCCTGCGGCCCGGCCGGTTCGACCGCCAGGTCGTCGTGCCCCTCCCCGAGCTCGAGGACCGTCGCCAGATCCTCGCCGTGCACGTCAAGCACAAGCACATCGCCCCCGACGTCGACCTCGACCTCGTCGCCCGGGGCACCCCCGGCATGAGCGGCGCCGACCTCTCGAACCTCGTGAACGAGGCCGCCCTCTTCGCGGTGCGCCGCGGCGCCACCGAGATCGCCAAGCGCGACTTCGAAGAGGCGCGCGACCGCATCCTCATGGGCCAGCGGCGCGACTCGATGGCCCTCTCCGAGCTCGAGAAGGAGGCGATCGCCTACCACGAGGCCGGCCACGCCATCTGCGCGGCCGTGCTCCCCACCGCCGATCCCCTCCACAAGGTCACCATCATCCCGTCGGGGATGGCCCTCGGCGTCACGATGCAGCTCCCCCTCGAGGAGCGCCACATCTACCGCCAGGACTACATCGAGGACTCCCTCGTGGTCCGCATGGGCGGGCGGATCGCCGAGGAGCTGGTCTTCGGGGTCGTCTCGACGGGGGCCAACAACGACCTCGTCGGCGCCACCGAGCTGGCCCGCAAGATGGTCCGCGAGTGGGGCATGAGCAGTCGCGTCGGCCCGATGGCCTGGGGCAGCCAGGGACAGGTCTTCCTCGGCGAGGACCTCATGCACACCCGCGACTACTCCGACGACACCGCCCGGGTCATCGACGAGGAGGTGGAGCGGATCCTGCGCCAGGCCCAGGACGACTGCCGCGACGTGCTGCGGGTGAACCGCAACGGCCTCGACCTCGTCGCCCGGGCGCTGCTCGAGCACGAGACGATCGACGGCAACGAGGTGACCCGCCTCCTCGAGCTGGCCCGGCCGGGGTCGACCGCCGACAACCCCCACAGCGTGCTCATCGACGCCAACGGCGGCTCGGTGTCCGAGGTGTCGGGCCTCCACGAGGCCCCCGACACCGACACCGCAGGCTGATCCGACCGCCGACCGGCGTCACCCGTGGCCGGCGCACCCCCCGGGGGTGGAGCCGGGCTCGCGGGCCTCGGCCACGGCGGCCCACAGGTCGGTGGCGGTGACCGGGCCGAGGAAGTGGCGCACGACGACCCCCTCCGCATCGACGATCAGGACCAGGGGCACGGCGTCGACGCCGTAGCGGTCGTGCAACGCCGGTTCGGCGCCGACCTCGACCTGGTGGACCCCGACGGGACCCGTGCCGTCGGCGTCGAGGTGGCGCACCTTGTCCCACACCCCGGCGCAGCTGTCGCAGGTGTGCGAGGTGAAGGCGATCACCAGCCACGGGGCGTCGGGGCGGGCGAAGTCGGCCCGGTCGACCTGGAGCGGCACCGAGAACGCCGGTCGGCTCGGCGCGTCGGGGCGTCGGCGTTGGACGACGAGGGCCACGGCGACGGCCACGGCGACCAGCGCCACGGCGAGGAGCACCCGGTCCACGTCAGCCCTCGGTGGTGGACGTCGCGGACGTCGCGGACGGCTCGGGCGGGACGATGGCGGGGTCGATGAGCGGGGCGTCGACGGGCACGTCCTCGCTCACCGGGGCCTCGGGGAGGAACGCCTCGGGCCGGACGAGGTCGAGGAGGGCGGACACGGTGTCGACCACCGGCACCCCGAGGCTCTCGGCCAGGTCGCCGTCGAGGACGAACCACCGCGACACCACGACCGGCCCGTCGGCCTCGACCATCAGCGACAGGCCCTCGAGGTCGACGGCCTCCGGGCCGAGCGGCACGACCACCCGGCTGCCCGCCGGCACCACGATGGACGTGGCCCCGGGAAGGTCCTGGGTGGTCCCGCCGGCGTCGGCGCGGACGGTGACGGTGACGTCGCGGGAGCCCGACGGGTTGACGACGACGAGGCCGGTCGCCTCGACCGACGACGCCGAGGCCGCCGGGACGATCCATCGTCCGGCCTGGACCGGCGCGCCGACCATGGCGACCAGCCCGGGGCGGTCGGCCTCCTCGGTGCCGCCGTCGAGGCGCTCGGCGACGATCGGCACGCCGTTCGTGCTGCGCACCATCACCCACCCGCCGACCCCCTCCGGGAGGCGACCGTCGGCGTAGAGGTCGACGACCCCGTAGCTCGTCGGCCCGACGGTGAGCACGAACGGTTCGACCGTGCCGTTCACCGCGGGATCGTCGAGCAGCACCTGCACCTCGACCTCCGCGTCGGCGTCGCCCGGGTTGAGCACGGCCATCGTGGAGGTCCGGCCCTCAGCGGCCGGCCCGAGCTCGGGGAAGACCCAGTCGAGGGCCGGTGCGGGCGCGCCGAGCACGCTGGTGAGGCCGACGGCGGAACCGTCCGTCCCGTCGCTGACGAGGACCTGCTCGGCGATGATGCGCCCGTTGCGGGCCGTGACCGTGGTGGCGATCTGGGCCCGGAGGGTGACGACGGCGCTGACGTCGACGACCGTCACCCGGCCGCCGGGGACGACCAGGCCCTGGAACTGCTGCGGGGTACGGGTCCCGTCCTCGGTCTCGAAGGAGAGGTCGACCGACGCCTCGCCCGGGAAGGGGTTGAACAAGGCCAGCAGCATCGTGGTGCCCGCCCGGGTGGTCCCGGCGGGGAAGTACCAGGTCGGCGACGGTTGGGAGGCGCACGGGCTGACCGAGCGGCCCCCCGGGCCCTCGAGGGCGTGCTCGACGGCCACCTCTCCCCCGTCGAGCTCCACCACGACCGAGGCCCACGGCGCCACCACGATCGCCGACGCTCGCACCTCGATGCGGGTGTGGGCGGGGACCTCGATGGGCTCGGACGCCGATGCGCCCTCGCTGGGCACGACGGTGAACAGTCCGCCGACCGCCCGGTCGGACAGGTTGGCGATCACGACGACCTGCTCGCCCGTGCCCGCCCCGTCGCCCGACACGACCCCGGTCGCCGAGCCGGCGGCGCAGTACCACGTGGACCCGTCGGCGTCCGCACCGAGGGCCACCGGGGTGACGCGGTCGGTCGGCGGCGGTGCGGGCTCGACCTCGTCGCCCTGCACGGCGATCGCCGCCACGACGAGCAGCGGGAGCAGGACCAGCAGCGGGAGGCGCCACACGCGACGGCTCATCGTGCGTACTTCCCACGCGTGCGTCGCCCGCGCCGCGACCGACCCGACGGCGCCGAGTCGGTGGGCGACGCGTCCCCGGGCGGCGCGTCCCCGGGCGGCGGGTCTCCGAGCGGCGGGTCCACGGGCACCGGGTCCACGGGCACCGGGTCCACGGGCACCACGTCGACGATCACCGGGACCGCCATGGTCGGGGCATCCACCGGGAGGCTCCCGTCGGCGTCATCGGCGGTGAGGACCACGTGGGGGTCGGCGAGCGGCGCCCCGGCCTCCGGCGAGGAGGCGATCGTGTCCCGCTCGTCCTCGACGACCCGGACCCGCAGCAGGTAGAGCACGGCCAGCACCCACAACGCCACCTGGCCGAGGAGGGCCAGCCAGCGGGTGGCCGGCGTCGAGAACGCCAGGCGGGCGTCGCCCGGCTCGGTGACGGCGAACGAGCTCGCCCACCCGAAGGCGTCCCGGCGCGGGACCTCACCACCGGCCACCTCGAGCGACCAGCGCTCGCCACCCGCCGAGGCCAGGAACACCGTCGACGGGGCATCGAGGACTCCCTCGTGATCGGTCACTCCGTCCCCACCGGGCAGGGCGACCGGGGCGCCGACGAGCTCGGGCAGCGTCGCCGGACCGTCCTCGGGGCCGGGCTCGGTGCCGGGGGGCAGCACGGCGCGAGCCGGCCCCCACGCGGCGTTGCGGTACACCCGGACACCCGGGTTGACCGTCACCCCGTCCAGGTCGAGCTGACCCTCGAGCACGGCGAGGAGATCGGCGGGCTCGTAGCG
This sequence comes from Acidimicrobiales bacterium, assembly GCA_025455885.1. Lineage (NCBI taxonomy): Bacteria > Bacillati > Actinomycetota > Acidimicrobiia > Acidimicrobiales > Acidimicrobiales bacterium. Next base: position 129,630 of record JALOLR010000001.1, on the reverse strand, counting down.
GCGCTGCTCGGCGAACGGGTCGGGGGCCGGGCCCAGGGGGACGACGACGTAGCGCACGCCCATCGGGGCCAGCAGCGCCCCCAGGCGGGAGGTCCCCCCGGCGGCGGCGGAGGCGACGGCGTCGGCGACACGGGGGGTGGCCTCGCCCTCGGCGCCCGGCCAGTTCCCGGACACCCGGGGAACGCCCTCCTCGGTCGTGAGCAGGGCGAGCACACGATCAGGCCCGAGGTCGTCGACCCCCGGGGCGTCGAGCTTCCACCCCACACCCGGCAGCACCCCCGCGTCACCGAGCCAGAGCGCCCGGAACGGCTCGGCCTCGGCCTCCTCACGCATGAACGCCAGCGAGCGGGTGAAGTCGCCCCGGGGCAGCTCCCAGCGGCCCGACACCACCGAGGCCCACGCCGGGACGACGGTGACGACGACGGCCACCCCTGCGAGGAGCGAGACGATCTGGCGCCACCCGAAGTGGTAGTCGGGCAGGTCGACCTCGAAGGCGACCATCCCGAGCGCCGTGGCCACGGCCAGGCCCACCGCCGCGGGGGCGAGCAGCACCTCCGGGGCGGGGAGGTCGAACGACCACCACCCCTGCCCGTCGGCCCAGGCCGCAGCGAACCCCACGACGGCGAGCGCCCACATCCGCACCGCCCAGCCCAGCCGCCACCGGCGCCCGATCAGCAGCGGGAGGAGGGCGGCGAGCAACAGGAACAGCCCGGTCACCCCACCACCGAACGGTCCGGTGTCGAAGCGGAGCACCGCCGAGAGGTCCATGCCGCGCCCCGCGGTCGACGTGGGGGCCACGATCGCCGACCACCCGTCGAGGAACGCGAGGCTCCACGGCAGGTGCAGCACGAGGGCCACCACGGTGCCCCCGACGGTGGTGAGCACCAGACGCCCGGCGCCGGCGACCTGTCCGGCCAGGAGACCCCCGACGACGAGCCCGAGCCCGCACACGGGCAACAGCACCAGCAGCGACGGGTCGACCGTGGCGCCCAGGGCGACGAGCAGGCCGCCGCCGACGATACGGGTGAGCACCGGCCGACGACGCACGCCCGGCCCGGGCGAGCCGCCGAGCGAGCCGAACGGGGCGAGATGGCTCGACCCGGCCAGGACCACGAGCAGCCACGGCGAGAGGCCGTAGGCCACGATCCCCGCCCATCGACCGGTCGACAGGGCGTTGGTGCCGACCGGCACGGCGGCGTAGACGACGACGGCCACCAGAGCGCCGCGACGCGAGCCGATGGGCCGCACGAGTCGGGCCACCCCGAGCACGCCCAGCAGCAGGGGAGCCAGGACCAGCACCGACCGCAGGAACGAGGTGGCCCCGAACACCACCACGCCGAGGCCGCCGTAGACGCCGAGTCCGGTGGCGTTCGGGGCGGTGGACCCCAGACCGTCGGCGTGGAAGCCCGACGCCCATCGCGAGAGGAGCTGCCCGACGTCGTCGAAGGGGGCCAGCTGACCGATGGCCGGGAGGGGCCCGACGAGCAGCCCGCGGCTCCCGACGAGGAGGAAGACCGCGACGAGCGTCCACACGATGATCGTGGTGAGGGTGCGCGACTCGCGCAGGTTCGACACGACGTCGCGGGCGCCGGCGGCCCGCTCGCGGCCGGCGTCGCCACGCAGGTAGGCCGACAGGCGCGCGCTGCGGCGCACCTGGAAGGCCCGCACGTCACGGTCGGGCACCTGGCGGGCGGTCGCCAGCTGGCGGCGCCGGCGGCGGGTCCCGCCGGCGTGGCGCAGGTTCCAGGTCCAGGCGGCGGCGATGTCACGCACGTGGCGGAAGCGGCCGAAGACGGCGGCGTGGAGGACCTCGACCAACGCCAGGAGGAACGCCACCGGCACGGTGCGCAGGCGGGTCCCGAGGGTGTCGGCCACCCGGACCACCCGCAGGCGGTGGCGGGCCTGGAGGCGACGACGGTCGTCGACCGCTCGTCGCACCCCGAGCGCCTCGAGGTGGCCGACCCGGGCGGCGGGGGCGACGACGACGCGGGCACCGGCGACCCGGGCGCGCCAGCCCAGGTCGAGGTCGTCGCCGTGGAAGGTGATCTCCGGGTCGAACCCGTCCAACGCCGCGAACAGGTCGGCGCGCACGAGCGTGGCTGCGCCCGGCACGTAGAACGAGTCCCGCACGGCGTCGTGCTGGGACTGGTCGAGATCGCCGCGCTCGACGTACGGGGAGGGCTCCCCGTAGCGGTCGGCCCCCATGCCGACCTGCAGGAGGCGCCGGGGGTCGTACCAGTCCACGATCTTGGGGCCCACCACGCCGGCGTTGGACCGGAACGCCTCCTCGACCATGATCTGGACGACGTCGGGCGCCAGACGCACGTCGTCGTGGCAGAGCAACAGGAACGACGCACCCTGCACCGCCCGCAACGCCTCGTTGGCGGCCGCCCCGAACCCCGCGTCGGTCTCGAGCCGACGGAGGTGGGCCGTCGGGAGCACCGCAGCCACCCGGTCACGCAACGCCTCGGGATCGGCGCTGGCGTTGTCGACCACGAGGACCGAGGTCTGCGGGTAGCGCTGGGCGGCGACGCTGGACAACGTCTCCTCGAACCACCACCCCGGGTCGTGGGCGACCAGCACGACCACGACGGGCGGTGCCTCGGCGACCTCGGGGGCCGGGCCGTCCCACTCCCCTGCGCTCGCGCCGGGAGGCGTACGCGCCGGTTCAGGGGGGTTCTCAGGGACAGTCACGACGGCTTTCGAGGGTACTCCTCCCGCTCCCCGACCCGGTTCACCCCGATACGCTCCCGTCATGGCCCCGAACCCCGCCGGTGACGTGCGTCAGGTCGTCGCCGACACGCTCTACGTGGGGGTCGGCTTCGGCCTCATGGCCGTCCAGGCCCTCCAGGTGCGGCGGCGGGAGCTCGAACGACAGCTGGGCCTCGACGGTCCTCCGTCGGTGAGCGACCTCCAGCGCGCGCTGGGCCGCCTCCCCGGTCGCCGCTGACGGCGTGCGCCTCGCCGTCGACGCGACGCCACTGCTCGGGCCCCGGACCGGCGTCGGGACCTTCACCGCCGAGGTCCTCGGCCACCTGGCCCAGAAGGGCCCGGACCTGCGGGTGGTGGCCTTCGGCCTGACGTGGCGGGGACGCCACGACCTGACCGCCCTGACGCCGCCCGGGGTGGCGACGGTGCGCCGGCCGATGGCCGCCCGCCCACTCCGCGAGGCCTGGCGAAGGTTCGACGTCCCACCGATCGAGTGGTGGACCGGGGCGATCGACGTCGTCCACGGCCCGAACTTCGTGGTCCCGCCCACCCGACGGGCGGCGCGAGTGGTCACCGTCCACGACCTCACCTGCGTCCGCTTCCCCGAGATGTGCACCCGCGACGTCCTGGCGTACCCCGCCCTCCTGCGCCGCGCCGTCGCCCGGGGGGCCTGGGTCCACGCCGTCTCCGAGGCCGTGGGCGTCGAGGTCGTCGAGCACTTCGCAGTCCCCCCGGACCGCGTGCGGGTGGTGCCCAACGGCGCCCCCGACGCCCTCGACGTGGATCGCCTCGCCCACCTCGCACCGCTCGGCCGGGCCACCGCCGGAGCGGAGCGCTACGTCCTGGCGCTCGGGACGCTGGAACCCCGCAAGGACCTCCCGTCGCTCGTCGCGGCGTTCGACGTGCTCGCCGAGCACGACGACGCACTGCGCCTCGTCGTGGCCGGCCCGGACGGCTGGGGGGCGCAGGAGGTCGGCCGGTCGATCGCCGCCGCCGCCCACCGCGACCGGATCGTCCGACTCGGGTGGGTCGACGACCACGAGCGGTCCGCCCTGCTCGCCGGCGCAGCCGTGTTCGCCTATCCGTCACGCTACGAGGGCTTCGGGCTCCCCCCGCTCGAGGCGGCCGCCCACCGCTGCCCGGTGGTCGCCACCACCACCGGCGCCCTCCCGGAGGTCCTCGGCGACGCCGCCGAGTGGTCCCCGCCCGGGGACGTCGACGGGCTCGTCGAGGCGCTGCGCACCGTCCTCGAGCGTCCGGGACGGGCCGACGAGCTCGTCACCCGGGGCCTGGCCCGGCTCCGCCGTTACTCGTGGGACACGACGGTGGAGGGCCTCCTCACGCTCTACCGGGACGCCACCCGCCTGTAGCATCGGGCCCGAGGCCCGGCCACCCGGCCGGCCGGGAGCAGGGGTTGCACACGAGCGATGCCAGGACAGCGATGAAGGTGCTGGTCACCGGCGCGGCCGGCTTCGTGGGTCGACACCTCACGGCGCACCTCCTCGCCGAGGGCGACGACGTCGTGGGCATCGACCGCTCCGAGGGCCCCGACCTGCTCGACGGGCCGGCACTCACCTCCGTGCTGCGTCAGGTGGCTCCCGATGCCGTCTACCACCTGGGGGGCTGGAGCGACGTGGGCGCGTCGTGGGATCAGCCCCTCGACACGTTCCGGACCAACGCCGAGGGCACCCTGAACCTCCTCCAGGCCTGCGTCGCCGCCGGATCCCCCCGGGTCCTCGTCATCTCGAGCGCCGACGTGTACGGCCCCGTCACACCCGAGCAGCTCCCCATCGCGGAGACCACACCGCTCACGCCGATCACCCCCTACGCGGCCAGCAAGGTGGCGGCCGACTACCTCGCCGTGCAGGCCTTCAGGGGCTACGGGTTGCCCACCCTGCGGGCCCGGGCGTTCAACCACCTGGGCCCCGGCCAGACGACCCGGTTCGTGGCGCCCGCCATCGCCGACCGGATCGCCGTCAACGAGGCCACCGGCGGCGACGAGATCGTCGTCGGCAACCTCTCGCCACGCCGGGACTTCACCGACGTCCGCGACGTCGTGGTGGCCTACCGCCTCCTCGTCGCCCACGGCGAGCCCGGCGAGGCCTACAACGTGTGCCGGGGCGTCGACCTCGCCATCGCCGACCTCGCCGAGCGCCTCACCGACATGGCCCGGCTCCCCATGCGCCTGACGCCGGACCCCGACCTCCAACGGCCGGTGGAGACGCCCGTCCTGCGCGGCGACGCCACGAAGCTGCGCGCCGCCACCGGATGGGAGCCCCGGATCGGTCTCGACCAGACGCTGTCCGACATCCTCGACGAGCGCCGGGCGGCGCACGCCGGGGCGGCGGCGACGACGTGACCACCACCCCGGGGTCGCGATCCCCCGTCGGCACCGCCCGTACACTCGATCCCTCGCCCGTGCCCGCTGCGGCACCCCGACCGTCGGCGGTAGCACCATGACCAGACGAGCCTTCATCACCGGGATCACCGGCCAGGACGGGTCGTACCTCGCCGAGCTCCTCCTCGCGAAGGGGTACCACGTGGTCGGCATGCTGCGTCGCAGCTCGACGCTCAACTTCGAGCGGATCGGCCACCTCCAGGACGACCTCGAGCTGGTCTCGGGCGATCTGCTCGACGAGGCGTCGATGATCCAGGTCCTGCGCGAGCACCGGCCCGACGAGGTGTACAACCTCGCCGCCCAATCGTTCGTGCAGACGTCGTTCAGCCAGCCCGTGCTCACCGGGGAGACCACCGCCCTGGGTGTCACCCGCCTGCTCGACGCCGTCCGGATGGTCGATCCCGCCATCCGCTTCTACCAGGCCTCGTCGAGCGAGATGTTCGGGAAGGTCGTCGAGGTCCCCCAACGCGAGAGCACCCCGTTCCACCCCCGCAGCCCGTACGGCGTGGCCAAGGTCTACGGGCACTGGATCACGGTCAACTACCGCGAGAGCTACGACATGCACACCAACTCGGGCGTGCTGTTCAACCACGAGTCACCCCGCCGGGGGCTCGAGTTCGTGACCAGGAAGATCGCCAACGGCGTCGCCCGGATCAAGCTCGGCCTCGACACCACGCTGGCGCTCGGCAACCTCGACGCCCAGCGCGACTGGGGCTTCGCCGGCGACTACGTCGACGCCATGTGGCGCATGCTGCAGCAACCCCTCCCCGGCGACTACGTGGTCGCCACGGGCGAGACGCACTCGGTACGTGAGTTCTGCGAGCTGGCCTTCGGCCACGTCGACCTCGACTGGCAGGAGCACGTCGTCATCGACGAGCGCTTCTTCCGGCCCGCCGAGGTCGACCTCCTGGTCGGCGACCCGTCGAGGGCACGCGAGATCCTCGGGTGGACGCCGACCACCACCTTCCCCGAGCTCGTGCAGTCGATGGTCGAGGCCGACCTCGACGCCGTGGCCCGCCACCAGCGCCACCTCGCCTGACCCGGCGTGAAGGGAGACCGGCGGTGATCACCGTCCTCTGCGGCGGAGTAGGCGCGGCCCGCATGCTCGCCGCGCTCGCCACCGTCGTCGACGCGAGCGACCTGTGCGGCGTCGTCAACGTCGGCGACGACCTCGACCTCCACGGCCTGCGCATCTGCCCCGACCTCGACACCATCACCTACACCCTCGCCGGCGAGGTCGACCCCGCCACCGGGTGGGGGCTCCGCGACGAGTCGTGGCAGGCCATGGAGATGGTCCGTCGCTACGGCGGCGCGGACTGGTTCGGTCTCGGGGACCGGGACCTCGGCACACACCTCTACCGGACCCAACGCCTCCACGAGGGGGCCGACCTGGCCACCGTCACCGCCGAGATCGCCGCCACCTGGGGACTCTCCGTGCGGCTCGTCCCCGCCACCCTCGACCGGCTGCGGACGATGGTGACGCTCGCCGAGGACGACCCCCCGAGCCCGACCGGACCGGCGCTCAGGGCAGGAGCCGAGGTGGGCTTCCAGGAGTACTTCGTACAGCGCCGCCACGACGTGGCGGTGGCGGACGTGCGCGTCGACGGGGCGGGGACGGCCGCCCCCGCCCCGGGAGTGCTCGAGGCCGTCGCCGCGGCCGATGTCGTGGTCATCGCCCCGTCCAACCCGATCGTGTCGATCGGGCCGGTCCTGGCGGTGGCGGGGATGCGTGCAGCCGTCGCCGGACGTCGCCCGGACGTCGTGGCCGTCTCGCCGCTGGTGGCCGGCGCGGCGCTCAAGGGCCCCGCCGCCCGCCTGCTCGCCGAGCTGGGTCACGAGCCGTCCGCGGTCGGGGTGGCCCGCCTCTACGCCGACGTGGCGGGCACCCTCGTCATCGACGAGGCCGACGCCGACCTGGCCCCCGCCGTGGAGGCCGAGGGCCTGCGCTGCGTCGTGAGCCCGACGATCATGAGCGAGCCGGGGGTGGCGACCCGCCTCGCCCGCACCGTCCTGGCCGCCGCAGGAGCACCACGATGAGCCGGCTCACCGTCTTCGGCCTTCCCGGCATGCCCGAGGTCGCCCCGGGCGACGACCTGGCGACGATGATCGCCGAAGCCGCCGGACGGGATCCCGACACCGCGCTGGCCGCCGGCGACGTCCTGGTCGTCACCCAGAAGATCGTCTCCAAGGCCGAGGACCGCCTGGTCGCGGTCGACCCCGACGACCCCCGGAGCCACAAGCCGCTGGTCGAACAGGAGTCGGTGCGCGTCCTGCGGCGCCGCGGCGACCTGGTGATCTCCGAGACGAGCCACGGCTTCGTGTGCGCCAACGCCGGCATCGACCTCTCCAACGTGGAACGGGGCCAGGCCGCGCTCCTGCCGGTCGACTCCGACCGCTCGGCGCGCCGGATCCGCGACGGGCTGCGCCACCGCGTCGGTGTCGACGTCGCGGTGATCGTCTCGGACACCTTCGGCCGACCGTGGCGCCGCGGCGTCACCGACGTGGCCATCGGCTGCGCCGGCGTCGCCGGCATCGTCGACCTCCGGGGCACCACCGACGCCATGGGCCGGGAGATGCAGGTCACCGAGGTCGCGGTCGTCGACGAGATCGCCGCGGCAGCGGAGTTGGTGATGGGCAAGGCCTCGGGGATCCCGGTCGCCGTGGTGCGGGGCGTCGACGGATCGTGGCTGCGCGACGGGAGCGTGCGCGACGAGATCGTGCGGGCCCCGGCCGACGACCTGTTCCGCTGACCGGACGCGCTGGCCGGACCGTCGGTGGCTCAGTCGCCGTCGGGCACGCGGGCCGCCGAGAGGACGGTACCGGGCGGGATCTCCACCTCGTCGCCGACGACGGTGAGGGCGCTGAGCGACGACCCCGCCCCGACGACCGCGCCCGCCCCGACGATCGAGCCGGTCACGTGCGCATCGGATCCCAGACGGGCCCCGGGCAGGATCACAGCGTCCTCGACGTGGGCCCCCGCCGCGACCACCGCACCGGCCATGACCACGGCGTGCTCGACACGGGCGGCCGGGTCGAGCACCGCGTCGGCGCTGACGGCCGGCTCGTGGCCCCGCCGGCCGTCGACGAGGTCGAGCTGGGACTGCAGGTAGGTCGCCGGGGTCCCGGCGTCCACCCAGTAGGCGTCACTGGCCATCGCGAAGAGGGCCCGGTCGGCGACCACGGAGGGGAACGTCTCCCGTTCGATCGACACCCGGCGGCCCTCGTCGATCCGGTCGAGGACCGACGGCTCGAGGACGTAGGTCCCGGCGTTGATCCAGTTCGTCGGAGCGGTGCCCGGAGCGGGCTTCTCCACGAACGCCTCGACCCGTCCGGCCTCGTCGGTCGGCACGACCCCGTACCGGGAGGGGTCGTCGACGGGGGTGAGGGCGATCGTTCCCTCGCCTTCGTGGTCCTGGTGGAACTTCCACAGCGCGCTCACGTCGAGGTCGGTGAGCACGTCGCCGTTGACGACCAGGAACGTCTCGTCGACCCCCGCCGAGCGGGCGGCGAAGCGCACCGCCCCGGCGGTGTCGAGCGGCTCGGGCTCGACTGCGTAGTGCAGCGTGACCTCGGCGCAGGTGCCGTTCGGGTACGCCTCGACGAAGGCGTCGGGCCGGTAGCCGAGGCTGAGGACGGCTTCGGTGACGCCGTGGGCGGCCAGCGAGGCCACGACCCGCTCGATCATCGGTCGATCCACGACCGGCAGCATCTGCTTGGGCCGGTGCAGGGTCAGCGGGCGGAGCCTGGTCCCGAAGCCCCCGACGAGGACGACAGCCCTCACGGGCCGCCGGTCGGCGCAGTGGTGGCCGGAACCTCCGCCGAAGGCGTCACCGTCGACGGCGTGGCCGTCGGGTCGCCGCTGCCGGGCACGTCGCTGAGCGAATCGAGCTCGGGCACCGACTCGGGTCGGGGGACCTCGGTCCCGGCGGGCACCACGGCGAGCGTGACGGCCAGTCGGTCCTCGTCGAAGCGGAACGACGCGAAGTCCTCGGTGAGGATCCGGGCCGGCGCGGCGGGGTCGTCGGCGGGCCACACGTGCATGCTGACCTCGGCAGGCTGGCCGTTGCAGTCGAAGCCGTTGGCGTAGGTGGTGCCGTTGACGGTGAACGAGTCGCTGTCGAAGGTGAGCCCGACCATCTCGCCGAAGGTGCCGAAGGTGGCGTTGCGGCCGGCGGACCCGTTGGCGAAGGGGTGGATGTGGGCCACACCGTCGTCGTGGGTGTGCAGACCAGTGGTGTCGGCGCCGACGTCGGTGAGCGGCGGGAGGAAGGCGTCGCAGACGTAGATCCCGTAGGCGGCGTGCCAGTGCTCACCCACCCGCGGCGACTCGGCTGCCACCTCCTGGTTGGCGCCCCGGGCCACGACGACCACCAGCACGCCCACCACCAGGATGGCGGCGATGCTGAGGGGGAACACGAGGTTGCGCTCGGCGCCGGCACCGGTCTGCGCGCCGGCCCGAGCAGCGCGCGCGACCTTCTTCGAAGAGGAGGCTTTTCCCATGGGCCGTCGAGGCTACCGGGCGCGGCGGCGGCCGCCGACGCGCCCCGCCGCCTCGACGAGCTCGACGAAGAGCGCCTCGTAGGACGCCGCCACGGCCGCCGGGGATGCCCACCCCTCGACGAACGAGCGACCCGAGGCCCCCATCCGGTCCCGGCCGTCGGGGTCGTCGAGCAGCGCGCCGAGCGCCCGCTCGAACGCGGGCTGGTCCTCGGGCCCCACGGCCACGCCGGCTCCGGCCCGCTCGACGGTGCGCTGCACCTCGGTGCCCTCGTCGACGCTGGCCAGGACCGGCCGCCCGGCGGCCAGGATCGAGTAGAGCTTCGAGGGGACGCTGGAACGGGCCAGGCCCCGCTTCAACGGCACCAGATGGACATCGCCTGCGGCGAGGACCTCGGGCAGGCGCCCCTTGGGCTGCATGTCGACGAAGCGCAGGTTGTCGAGCCCCTCGGCGCGGGCCATGAGCTCCGCTCGCTGGGCGCCGCCGCCGTTGATCACGAAGCGGACGTCGGGGCGCTCCTCGCGGAAGCGGCGGGCGGTCTCGACGACCAGGTCGAGCGACTGGGAGAACCCCACGTTGCCGGCATACATGACGACCGGGCCGTCGCGGAGGTCGTGCTCGCGCCGGTAGGCGTTGTCCCTCGGGCCGGGTCGGATCCAGTCGGTGTCGACGAAGTTGGGGATCACCCGCACCTTGGCGGCCTGGTCCGGGTCGCGCCGGCCGCCGGGGCCCCGGGTGATCTTCGACCGGACGTTCTCGGCGAGGTCGTCGGAGAGGACGGTGACGGCGTCGGAGCGCCGATAGGTGACCCGCTCGAGCCAGTAGGCGGCGCGGATGGCCCGGGCCCCCTGCAGCAGTCCGAGCTCGATGGCGACGTCGGGGAAGACGTCCTGGATGTTGAACACGAACGGCACGCGGCGGGCCCGGGCCACCAACCAACCGGCGGGGCCCAGGGTCAGCGGCGGGGCCATGGCCAGCACCGCGTCGGGCCGGCGGGCGCCGAGCCCGACGAGCGACGCCAGCGCCGTGAAGCCCCCGAAGGCCAGCGCCCGCGCCGCGACGTTGCGGCGATCGGTGGGGAACGGGTGGACCCGGGTGATGCGACCCCAGCTGCGCCGCTCGACCCGCACCGCCCGGCCCTCCCACCCCGGCTCGATGGCGTGGTGCTGGTACCACGGCAGCGACGTGACGACCTCGAGGCGATGGCCGCGGGCGACGAGCTCGTCGGCGATGCGGGTCATCACCTCGCCGGTCGGGGCCAGGTCGGGCTCGAAGTGCGGGCAGAGCACGACGATGTTCACGGCGCATCCTCCCCCGGGAGCGCGGCGGCGCGGTAGGCGCCGACCAGCGCCTCGACGGAGGAGGACCACGGGAAGTCGCCGGCCCGGCCGCGACCGGCTGCGGCGAGCGCGGCGTGGCGGGCGTCGTCGTCGAGGACCGAGGCGAGCGCCGAGGCCCAGGCCGGCGCGTCCAGCGGGGGGACGAGGAGGGCCGCCCCGCCGGTGACCCACGGCAGGCCGCCGGCGAGGGACGCCACGACCGGGCAGCCGTGGGCCATCGCCTCGAGCACCGGCAGGCCGAAGCCCTCGTAGGACGACGGGAAGGCCAGCACCCGGGCGGCCCCGTACAGGACGTCGAGCTCCTCGCCGGGGATCCGGCCCAGCCGGGCGACGTGGTCGCGGATCCCGTAGGCGTCGACGGCCGCCGCCACCAGCTCCTCGGCCGGGCCGACGCCGCCTGTGAGGACCAGCACGAGGTCGGGCCGGTCGGCGACGAGCGTCGCCACCGCCCGCACGAGCGTCTCGTGGTTCTTGTGGGCGTACGTGATCGCCGGGTAGAGGACGATGCGTCGGCCGAGCAGGCCGTGACGCCCGAGGACCGGGGCGGGGTCCGCCGGCTCGACGACCGGGTCGACGCCGCAGGGCACCCGACGGATTCGGTCGGGACGCACCCCGCAGCGTTCGACGGCGTCGCCGGCCGTGAAGTCGGTGAGCGTCACGACCACCCTCGCCCGGCGCAGCGATCCGGGGACCACGGTGCGCAGGTAGGCGCGCTTCACCAGCGAGAACCGCTCGGGGTGGGTGAGCGGCTGCAGGTCGTGCAGCGTGACGACGGCGGGGACGCCCCCGATGGGGGGCACCGTGCCCCCGGCGTGGTGGACGACGTCGACGTGGTGGCGTCGGGCCGCGGCCGCCAGCCAGGTGGACTCGGCGAGGACCCGCGAGGGCCGGTGGCGACCCGAGACCGGCGCGACCGTCGTCGGGAACGCCTCGACCAGGTCCGGGTGGGCGGACGGGAACGACCCGTTGACGAACAACCTGACGTCGAGGTCCGCGGGGCGGGCGTCGGCGAGGGCGCGCAGCAACCGCACCGTGTACTCCTCGCTCCCGCCGACCTCCCCCGGGACGAGCCAGAGGAGGTTGACCCCGACCCGGGTCGGCCCGCTCACGCCGCCGCCTCGGCGTAGACGGCCTCGAGGAGGGCGGCGGTGGACGCCCACGAGAAGGACCGCTCGGCGCGGGCAGCCCCCGCCCGGCCCAGCGCGGCCGCCCCCACCGGGTCGTCCAGCAGGCCGGTCAGCGCCGCGGTGAGCGCGTCGACGTCGCAGGGGTCGACGGTGAGCCCCGCGTCGCCGACCACCTCCTCGGTGGCGGTCCCCGCCGACGTGACCACCGGTGTGCCCTGCGCCATCGCCTCGAGCACCGGCAGGCCGAACCCCTCCCGGTGGCTCGGGAAGCAGAAGACCTCCGCCCCGGCGTAGAGGGCCCGGAGCTCGTCGGGGGCCAGGAAGCCGAGGCTGCTCACTCGGTCGCCGAGCCGGTCCAGGCGGTCGGCGAGGTCGGTGCGCCAGCCCTCCGGACCGACGAGGACGAGGCGGGTGTCACCCGGTACCCGGGAGAACGCGTCGAGCAGGGCCGGGAGGTTCTTGCGCGGCTCGAGCGTGCCCACCCAGAGGACGTAGGGGCCGTCGAGGCCGTGGCGGGCCCGGGCGGCGGACACCGTCGCCGCGTCGGCGGGGCGGATGTCGATGCCCCACGGGACGAGGCGGAGCCGGTCGGGGTCGAACCCGCGGCGGCGGCAGTCCTCCAGCGTCGCCGTCGAGGGCACCACCACGAGCGTGGCGTCGGCGCGGGCCAGCTCGATGGCGCGCCGGAAGAACGACAGGCCCCGACGGGTGGACCGCGACGGGTCGTCGAGGAAGGCGAGGTCGTGGACCGTCACCACGAGCGGGGCCGAGGGTGGCGGCACCGCCATCCCCGTCGCATGGATCACGTCGACCGGCCCGGTGGCCCGCTGCACCTCCGGACGGCGCAACCGGTGCCAGCTCTCGTAGAGGGCGAGGCGGGGCAACGGCAGTGGCCGCACCGGGATCGGCGGGACCCACGGAGGGGCGGGATCGCGGGTGTGGCGGGCGCTGACGCCGATCTGGTCGATCGACCCGTGGGCGCGGAGCGCCCGGACGGACTCGAGCGCCGCCTGGGCGGTACCGCCGGGCACCTCGTGCCAGCACTGCTCGAGGGTCACCGCCACGCGGGTTCGTCGCTCCATTCGCCGGCGAGTCTCGCACGCGCCCCGGCGTGGCCCGAGCCGGGTGACCGCCCCTGGATAGGGTGAGGAGGATGACAGGTGAGCGCACCTTCGAACCGGACCCGGCGTTCTGGAGGGCTACGACCGTCCTCGTGACGGGCGGGAACGGCTTCCTCGGCCGCGCCGTGCTCGACCGCCTGTCGGTCCGTCGTCCCGGGGCGGTCCTGGCCCCGACCAGCGACGACTACGACCTGCGCGAACCCGAGGCGGTGCGGTCGATGTTCGCCGACGTCCGCCCCGACCTCGTGATCCACCTCGCCGCGAGGGTCGGCGGGATCGGCGCCAACATGGCCCGACCGGCCGACCTGTACCTCGACAACCTCCTGATGGGCACCTACGTGCTCGAGGAGGCGCGACGGCGGGGGACGGACAAGACGGTGATGGTCGGGACGATCTGCTCCTATCCCAAGTTCACACCCGTGCCCTTCGAGGAGGCGTCGCTCTGGCAGGGCTACCCGGAGGAGACCAACGCCCCCTACGGGATCGCCAAGCTGGCCCAGCTCGTGCAGCTCCAGGCCAACCGGGCCCAGTACGGGCAGCGGGCCATCTACCTCATGCCGACCAACCTCTACGGCCCGCGGGACAAGTTCCACCCGGCGGTCAGCCACGTGATCCCCGCCCTCATCAAGAAGGCGGTGGACGCCAAGGAGTCCGACGCGCCGTTCATGGAGGTGTGGGGCACCGGGTCGGCGAGCCGGGAGTTCCTCTTCGTCGACGACGCCGCCGAGGGCATCCTGCGGGCCGCCGAGCTGTACGACGACGCCGAACCGGTGAACCTCGGTGCCGACCGGGAGCTGCCGATCAAGGAGCTGGTGGACATCGTCGTGGCGCTGGTCGGCTACGAGGGCGAGGTGCGTTGGGACACGTCCAAGCCCGACGGGCAACCCCGTCGCGGGGTCGACGGCAGCCGGGCCCGGGACCGGTTCGGGTTCGTCGCCGAGACGTCGTTCACCCGGGGACTGCAGCTGACCCTCGACTGGTACCTCGCCCACCGGGCGGAGGCCGAGTCCCGAGCCGTCTGAGGGCGCTCAGCGGGCCAGGCGGCCCTCGAAGTACGCAGCGGTGGACGCCAGGCCGTCGGCCAGCGCCACGGTCGGCTCCCACCCGAGGAGCGTGCGGGCGAGGGTGAGGTCGGGGCGCCGCTGCTTCGGGTCGTCGACCGGCAGGGGCCGGTACTCGATCGGTGAGGACGAACCGGTCACGGCCAGGACCAGCTCGGCCAGCTCGGCCATGGTGAACTCGCCGTCGTTGCCGATGTTGATCGGTCCGGTGTGCTCGCCGTCGAGGAGTGCGAGCAGGCCGCGGACCTCGTCGTCGACGTAGCAGAAGCTCCGGGTCTGGTGGCCGTCGCCGTAGACGGTGAGGGGCTCACCGGTGAGGGCCTGGACGACGAAGTTCGACACCACCCGTCCGTCGGCGGCGCGCATCCGCGGCCCGTAGGTGTTGAAGATCCGCACGATGCGCACCTCGAGGCCGTGGGTGCGGTGGTAGGCGAGGGTGAGCGCCTCGGCGAACCGCTTGGCCTCGTCGTACACGCCTCGGGGGCCGATCGGGTTGACGTTGCCCCAGTAGGTCTCCGGCTGGGGGTGCACCACCGGGTCGCCGTAGACCTCGCTCGTCGAGGCGAGCAGGAAGCGGGCTCCCTTGGCGAGGGCCAACCCGAGGGCGTTGTGGGTGCCGAGGCTGCCGACCTTCAGGGTCTGGATCGGGAGCTCGAGGTAGTCGACCGGCGACGCCGGGCTGGCCAGGTGGAGCACCGCGTCGACCGGGCCGGGCACCTCGATGTGAATGGTCACGTCGTGGCGCACGAACGTGAACCCGGGATCGTCGAGGCGGTGCTCGACGTTGCGCATCGACCCCGTCACGAGGTTGTCGACGGCGACGACCTCGTCGCCCCGATCCCGCAGGGCGTCGCAGAGGTGCGAGCCGAGGAAGCCCGCTCCCCCGGTGACGACCACCCGGGCCACGCCGCTACCGCCCGATGCCCTGGTGCGTGAAACCGCGTCGCAGCAGAGCGGTGCGATCGAGGAGGTTGCGAGCGTCGACCACGCGTCGCTCGGCCACCTGGTCGGCGACCTTGTCGAGGTCGACCCACTTGAACTCGTCCCACTCGGTCAGCACGGCGAGCACCGAGGCGCCCTCGGCGGCCGCGTAGACGTCGTCGCAGACGACGACCCCCGGTGCCTCGGGCAGCTCGTCGCGGACGGTCGGGTCGTAGGCCCGCACGACGGCGCCCGCCGCGACGAGGCGGTGGACGATGGCGACGGCCGGCGAGTCCCGGCGGTCGTCGGTGTTGGCCTTGAACGTGAGCCCCCACACCCCCACCCGGAGCCCGTCGAGCGAGCCGCCGCCGGCGAGGCGGATCTTCTCGATCACCCGGTCGAACTGGGCGTCGTTGATGTCCAGGACGGCATCGAGCAACTCGAAGTCGTAGCCCGCCTCGCGGGCGAGGAACCGCAGTGCCCGGGTGTCCTTCGGGAAGCACGACCCCCCGAACCCAGGACCGGGCCGGAGGAACTTGTTGCCGATCCGGGTGTCGTAGCCCATCCCGAGCATCACGTCGTCGGCGTCGGCGCCGACCGCCTCACAGAGCGCCGCCACGGCGTTGACGAACGAGAGCTTCATGGCCAGGAAGGCATTGGAGGCGTACTTGATCGTCTCGGCCGAGGCCGGATCGGTGACCATCAGCGGCGCGGGGACCCCGAGGTACAGCGACGCCACACGGATGGCCGCCCCCTGGTCGTCGCTGCCGATGACGACCCGGTCGGGGTTGAGGAAGTCGTGCACGGCCGACCCCTCGCGGAGGAACTCCGGGTTCGACACGACGAAGAGGTCGGTGCGGCCCAGGGCCTCCTCGACCCGCCGGGTGGATCCGACCGGCACCGTCGACTTGTTCACCACGACCGCCTCGGACGGCAGGTGGGCGGCGATCTGGGTGGCGGCCGCCTCGAGATAGCTCAGGTCCGCCGAGCCGTCGGCGCTCTGCGGGGTGGGGACGCAGAGGTAGGCGAACCCGGCGGCGGCCACCGCGGCGGCGGCGTCGGTGGTGAACGTGAGGCGCCCGGCGGCCAGGCCCTCACGCACGATCTCCTCGAGGCCCGGTTCGAAGATCGGCAGCCGGCCCTCGCTCAGCTCGGCGACCCGGTCGGCGTCGATGTCCACACAGACGACCCGGTGCCCGAGGCTCGCGAAGCAGGCCCCGGTGGTGAGGCCCACGTAGCCCGAGCCGATGACGGCGATGGTCTGGTCCATGGCGTGGCCCCCTGGTCAGCCGCAGGACGTGCCGGGCGGCGCCTCGGGCACGTAGGAGAAGGTGGTGGTCGTGGTGGTCTCGGGCTCGGGAGCCGGGGGCGGTGCGACCTCGCCGGGCGGCACCGTCTCGCCCGGCGCGGCAGGAGGGGTCACCCCTCGGAAGACGTCGAAGATGGGCTCGGCGGCCGCATCGTCCATCAGCACCACGCTCATGGGCCCGACCAGCGTGGCTTCGCCGGGCACGGTGTAGGTGACGAGCTGCGCGGGGTCGAAGTCGCGGAACTGTGTGCCGAGGTCGACCACGTCCTGGAGGGTGTACTCGCTGTCCAGGGTCACGTTCTGCTGGGCGACGCCGACGAGGTCGCGGAGCACGAAGGGGTTGCGCACGCCCTTCGCGACCGCCTTCTCGAGGGCCGCCTGGATGAAGAGCTGCTGGCGCTTGATGCGCCCGAAGTCCCCGGTGGGGTCCTGACGCCACCGGCCGTCGACCTTGATCTCGAAGTGCCGCGACCGGGCGAAGGCCAGCGCCTGCTCGGAGTTCAGGGTGACGCAGCCCGGGTCGTACTGGAACAGCCCCGTGTTCTCGTCGCGGGCCTCCCACGGGAAGTACACGGGCACCCCGCCGACCGCGTCGACCAGGGAGCGGAACCCCGCGAAGTCGACGGTGGCGTAGTGGTTGATGGGGATGTCGAAGTTGGTCCGGATCGTCTCGATGAGGCGCTCGGGGCCGCCGAGGGAGAGCGCGGCGTTGATCCGGTTCCGTCCGCCCCCGGCCAGGGGGACGTAGAGGTCGCGGGGGATCGAGAGGATCGAGGCCTGCTTGGTGGTCGGGTCGACCCGCAGGATCATGATCGTGTCGGTGTTCAACGACTCGTCGCGGCCGCGCAGCACGGGATCGCCGGCGTCGAGTCCGGCACCGTCATCGATGCCGACGAGCAGGACGTTCTGGGGTTCACCGCCGCTCACCGGCTCGGACAACGCACGACCGAGGTCGATGCGGGGCAGCTCGCTGGCCTGGCTGTAGCTCCACGACAACGCCGCGGCCGCCGTGAGGCAGACGACCACGAGGAGGGAGTTGAACGTGAGCAACAGCCGTTGCGACCACGTGCGATGGGGGCGACGCACCGGGCGATGATACTCAGCGAGGCCTGCGGAACCCCGCCACCCCGGGCTCCCCGACAGCCGGAGCGGCCGGGCTGCCTACGCTGGGAGCGGTGAGCGCTCACGTCCCCGCGACGACCGTCGGCGTCGGCCCCGGCGCCGTCGCGGTCGTCGACGGCGTCGTGGCCACCGGCCTCGTCGACGTCACCGACGACCCGGCGGCGCTCGACGGCGCCGGGTGGTGGGCGGTGGTGGTCCCGTTCGAGGGACCGGCGGTGCTCGCCCGCTTCGCCGATCGGCGGCCGCTGCGCCCGAGCGATCTGCGGCCGGACCGGTGGCGGGGCCCGGATCCCGCGTCGTGGCGCTCGTCCATCGAGGAGGCGGACTTCACCGCCGCCGTGAACGCGATCCGGGGAGCGATCGGGCGGGGCGACGTGTACCAGGTGAACCTGACCCGTCGGCTGCGGGCCCCCCTTCCGCCGGGCGCGTCGATGTTCGACCTGGGAAGCGCCCTCGCCGCGCGCCACCCGGCGCGCCACGGGGCCGTGGTCGAGCTCCCCTCCCACGGCATCCGGTTGGCCTCGGCCTCGCCCGAGCTCTTCCTCGACCGCGTCGGCGACCGGGTCCGCTCGTCGCCGATCAAGGGCACGGCCGCCTCCGCCGACGCCTTCCTCGCCAAGGACGTCGCCGAGAACGTCATGATCGTCGACCTCGTGCGCAACGACCTGGGGCGGGTGTGCCGACCGGGCACGGTGCACGTCCCCGAGCTGTTGGGCACCGAGGCGCACCCCGGACTCGTCCACATGGTGAGCACGGTGGAGGGCCGACTCCGACCCGACGTCGGGTGGCCGGAGCTGCTGGCGGCCACGTTCCCGCCCGGCTCGGTGACCGGCGCACCGAAGCTCGCGGCCCTCGATCACATCGCCCGCCTGGAGCCCTGCCCCCGGGGCGTGTACTGCGGGGCGGTCGGCTGGGTCGACGCCGATCGCCGCCGGGGACGGCTGAACGTGGCGATCCGCACGTTCTTCGTCGACGGCGACGACCTCTGCTTCGGCACCGGCGGCGGCATCACCTGGGACTCCACCGCACGAGGCGAGTGGGCCGAGACCGAGCTCAAGGCCCGCCGCCTGCTGGAGGTCGCCTCCTCCCCGATCGGGGCGCCGGCGTGACGACGGTGTGGATGAACGGCCGCCTCTCGGACCGGCACGCCGCCGCCGTCGACCCGTTCGACCACGGGCTCACCGTCGGCGACGGGATCTTCGAGACGGTGAGGGTGGCGGCCGGCCGGCCGGTCCTGCTCGACCGCCACCTCGACCGGATGTGGGGAGCCGCCGACCGCATCGGTCTCGAGCTCGCGGCCGAACGCCTCGAGCTCGTCCGGGCCGTGGCCGCCGTGATCGCCGCCGAGGACGTGACCTCGGGTCGCGTGCGCATCACGGCGACGAGCGGGTCGGGACCGGCGGGGACCAGCCGGGCGGTCGGCGCCGGCACGGTGATCGTCGTGGCCGCCCCCGAGGCCCCCCGGGAGGGCCCCGCCCGGGTGGTCGTGGCGCCGTGGGTGCGCAACGAGCGGTCCGCCCTGGCCGGCGTGAAGTCCACCAGCTACGGCGAGAACGTGCTCGTGCTGCGCCACGCCCGCGATCGGGGCGCCGACGAGGCGCTGCTCGCCGACACCACCGGCCGTCTGTCCGAGGCGGCCGCCGCCAACGTCGTCGTCGCCGTCGACGGTGCGTTCGTGACCCCCTCCCTCGCCGCCGGCTGTCTCCCCGGCATCGTGCGCCAGGTCCTCCTCGACCGAGGGGTGGTGGCCGAGGCCGACCTCCCCCTGGCCGTCGTCCACGACGCCGACGAGATCGCGCTCACCTCGAGCATCGCCGGTGTCGTGGCCGTCTCCCACGTCGGGGAACGCAGCCTCGGCGGCGTCGACGGGCCGCTCACCCGGCTGGCCCGGCGCGTCCTGGCCGACGCCGAGGCGTCGGAGGGCACGGCCGGGACCGACTAGGGACGACGCGCCGCCGACGCCGGCTCAGGCCCGGTGGCGGAGGTGCACGACGTCGCCGACGCTCACCCGGAGCACGTCGTCACCGTCGTCGCGGTCGACGACGAGGCGACCGTCGGGATCGACGTCGACGGCCCGTCCCTCGACGTGCGATCCGTCGGGGAGCTCGACCCGGACCGATCGACCGAGGGTGGCCGACGCGGACCGGACGGCGGCGTCGAGACGGGCGCGCCCCTCCGCCGTGGTGAGCTCGTCGAGGCGGCCGTCGAGGCGTTCCAGCCAGGCCACGAGCAGGTCCTCGCGGTCCACGTCGTGACCCACGACGTGGTTGACGGAGGTGGCGACGTCGACGAGCTCGGCGGGGAGGTCGACGGGCCAGTTGACGTTGAGGCCCATGCCCACCACGAGCGCCTCCACCTCGGCGCCGTCGAGGCGGGACTCGGCGAGGATGCCGCCCAGCTTCTTGCCGGCGTGGCGGTCCCCGGCCACCGCCACGAGGTCGTTCGGCCACTTGAGCCCGGGGCGGATCCCGGCCACGGCGTGGCAGGCGTCGATGGCCGCCAGCGCGGTGGCCGACGTGACGAGGTGGGCGTCGGCGACCGCCAGACGGGGCCGGAGCAGCACAGAGACCAGCAGCGACGAGCCCGGCGGCGCCTCCCACGTCCGGTCGAGGCGGCCCCTCCCCGCCCGCTGGTGCTCGGCGACCAGGACGAGACCCTCCTCGGCGCCCTCGGCGGCGGCGTCGAGCAGGTCGGCGTTGGTCGAACCCGTCTCGTCGACCCACCGGACGTCGCGGAACCGGGTGGCGGTCAGTCTCGATGTGGCGGAGGCACCCTTCACATCTGCCACCATATGGCGTGCTCAACAAGGTCCTCATCGCCAACCGCGGCGAGATCGCCGTACGCGTCATCCGTGCCTGCCAGGAAATGGGCATCGCCACGGTGGCCGTGTACTCCGACCTCGACCGTGACGCCCTGCACGTCCGCCTCGCCGACGAGGCCTACGCACTCGGGGGGCAGACCGCCGCCGAGAGCTACCTCAACACCGGGGCCATCCTCGACGTGATCGAGCGCAGCGGCGCCGACGCCGTGCACCCGGGCTACGGGTTCTTCTCGGAGAACACCGACTTCGCCCGGGCGATCACCGAGCGGGGCGTGGCCTTCGTGGGACCGCCCCCGGGCGCCATCGAGGTGATGGGCGACAAGGTGTCGAGCCGCATCGCCGCGCAGGCCGCCGGGGTGGCCGGGGTGCCCGGGACGACCGAGTTCCTGAAGGACCACACCGAGATCGTCGCCTTCGGCGAGGAGCACGGGTGGCCGGTGGCGATCAAGGCCGCCTACGGCGGTGGCGGCCGGGGCATGCGCGTCGTGCACGCCGCGGGCGACGCCGAGGAGGCGCTCGCCTCGGCCCAGAGCGAGGCCCTGAAGGGGTTCGGCCGCGACGAGTGCTACGTCGAGCGCTACCTCACCTGGCCGCGCCACATCGAGATGCAGGTCATCGCCGACACGCACGGCAACTGCGTGTGGGTCGCCGAGCGGGACTGCTCGGCCCAGCGCCGTCACCAGAAGCTCGTCGAGGAGAGCCCGGCACCGGCCTTCCCCGCCGACGTCCGCCAGGCCATGGGTGACGCGGCGGTGAAGGTCGCCAAGGCGTGCGGCTACGTCAACGCCGGCACGGTCGAGTTCCTCTACCAGGACGGCGAGTTCTACTTCCTCGAGATGAACACCCGGCTCCAGGTCGAGCACCCGGTCACCGAGATGGTCTCGGGCATCGACCTCGTGGCCGAGCAGCTCCGGGTCGCCGCCGGTGAGCCCCTGTCGTTCGGACAGGACGACATCGTGCTGTCGGGCCACGCCATCGAGATCCGGATCAACGCCGAGAACGTCGCGGGCGGCAAGTTCCTCCCCTCCCCCGGCCCGATCACCACCCTCGTGCCACCGGCGGGCTTCGGGACCCGCTGGGACGGGGGCTACGAGTCCGGTGACGAGGTGAGCCAGTACTACGACAACCTCGTCGGCAAGCTCATCTGCTGGGGCGAGGACCGCCCGACGGCGATCGCCAGGACGCTGCGGGCGCTGCGCGAGTTCCGCATCGAGGGGATCGCCACGACCATCCCCGCCGACATCGCCATCCTCGAGCACCCCGACTTCGCGGCCGCCGAGCACTCCACCAAGTGGGTGGAGGACGTCCTCGACCTGAGCGCCGTCGACTCGGCACCGGTGGCCGGCGACGGCGACCCCGCCGAGGCGAAGGTGCAGCGCGACGTCGACGTCGAGGTCGACGGGCGTCGGTTCGCGGTGAAGATGTTCATCCCCGAGAGCCAGGCCGGCGCCGTCGTCGCCGCCGGTGCGCCCGGCGCCGCCGGACCGGCCCGGACGCGCCGCGGCGGGTCGGGGGGCGGAGCCGTCGCCGGGGGCGGATCGGGGGCCGTCGCCGTGCCCATGCAGGGCACCATCGTGAAGGTGCTCGTCGAGGTGGGCCAGGAGGTGGAGGCGGGCGCGACCGTCTGCGTGCTCGAGGCCATGAAGATGGAGAACAACATCACCGCCGACAAGGCCGGGACGGTCACCGAGATCAAGGTCGCGGCGGGCGACTCGGTCGGCTCCGGCGACGTCGTCGTCGTCATCGAATAGGCGGCCCCGCCGCCCCCGCAGGTCCTGCGCCCGACCCCGCGACGCTCAACGGGTGGCGATCACCACGGTGCCGGCGGCCTGGTCGGGCACGCCGCGGTGGAGCGAACCTCCCGCACCGGTGGCGTAAAGACCGAGCACGAACGCCGAGGCGAAGGGCAGCGGCAGGGCCAGCGGCGCCCACGGCACCAACGCCCGCAGGATGGCCTGGGACGGCTGGGGCCGCCGACCGTCGGTGTAGCGCGCCACCCGGAGGCCGAACACCCACTTGCCGACGGTGCGACCCCAGATCGCCAGCAACGCGAACTCGTAGGCCACCGCCACACCCAGCACCAGCCACGGCAGCCACGTCGGCGCGTCGATCTCCACCTGGTCGCCACGGGCGGTGACCGAGAGCGCGGCCACGATCAGCGCCGGCGTGACGACGATGGCGAGGTCGACCCCCCGGGCCCCGAACCGCGGGCCGGGGGCGGCGAGGCTGTTCGGCCCCGTCTTCGGGAAGTCCTTGGCCTCGGGCAGCTTGCGGGGGCGCTGGGTCGAGGCGGCGGGCTCGGGTGGCCGGTCCTGGGCGTCGGGGCTCATCGGCGGGGTCGTCTCACTCGGCGGCGTCGGACAGCGCCTCGGCGAGCGTGGGGTGCACGAGGAGGCTCTCGTAGATGTCGTGCACCCGCAGCCCGGCGGTGACGGCGAGGGCGATCACCGAGATGAGCTCGGCGGCGCGGCGCCCCACGATCGAACCCCCGAGGATGACGCCGGTGGCCGGGTCCGAGATGATCTTCACGAAGCCCCGCGAGTCGTTCTCGATGAGGGCCTTGGCGTTCGCCGAGAACGGCACCTTGGTGACCCGGATCTTGCGACCCTCGGCGAAGGCGTCGGCCTCGGCGAGACCGACGTCGGCGATCTCGGGGACCGTGAAGATCGCCGAGGCGGCCTTGTCGTAGTCGAGGTGGCGGTGCACGCCGCCGTGGACGCCCATGGCGTGCTCGGCGATCTTGCGGCCCTGCATCGACGCCACCGAGGACAGCGGCAGCCTGCCGGACAGGTCACCGGCGGCGTAGATGCCGGGCACCGACGACAGGCAGTTGTGGTCCACGACCACGTAGCCGTCACGGTGCTCGACACCGGCGGCCTCGAGACCGAGGCCCTCGGAGTTGGGGACGGACCCGATGGCGAGCAGGGCGTGGCTGCCCCGGGCCTGGCGACCGTCGTCGCAGACCACGTTGACATCGTCGTCGCCCACCTCGATCGAGGTCGCCCGGGCGCCCTTGTACAGACGGACGCCCCGCTCGAGGAAGTCGTCCTCGAGCGCCGCTGCGACCTCCGGGTCCTTCTGTGGGAGCACCTGCTGCCGGCTCACGATGAGGGTGATCCGACACCCGAACGACGCGAACATGTGGACGAACTCGACACCGGTGACCCCGGAGCCGATGACGACGAGGTGCTCGGGGAGCTCGGGGGGCGGGTAGGCGTCGCGGGTGGTGAGGACCCGGTTCCCGTCGATCGTGGCCCAGTCGGGGACCCGGGGTCGGCTCCCGGTGGACAGGACGACGACGTCGGCCTCGATCTCGACCGGGCCCTCGGCCGTGTCGGCCACGACCTCACGGGGTCCCACGAGCCGGCCCGTCCCGCGGAGGAGGCGGACACCCTGGCTCTCGAGCAGGCTCACCGTGGAGTACTCGAGACGCCCCTCGATCGACTGGATGCGTTCGGCGAGCGCCTCGAAGTCGAGCAGGGCGCCGACGTCCTGGAGCCCCATCCCCTTCGCCTTGCCCATGCGGGCCAGCGTCCCCCCGGTGGCGATCATCGCCTTGGAGGGGATGCAGTCCCAGAGGTGCGCCGCGCCTCCGATGACGTCGCGCTCGATCATGGTGACCTCGGCGCCCAGCCGGGCGGCGTGGGTGGCGGCGGTGTTGCCCGCCGGACCGCCACCGATGATCACGAAGCGCCTGGCCATGGCGAGAGGCTAGCGGTGCGCTCCCCCGGGCCGGTCGGCCCCGCGCCTCAGGTCACCGGACGGACGAGGGGGCGCAGTCGGTGGTCGGGGGTGAACAGCCGGCGGGTGAGGCCGAGACCGATGACGGCGACGCTGGTCGCCACCGACCCGAGGATCAGGTACATGATGGCCAGCTGCACCAGCACGGCGTCCTGGGCGTCCACACCGGCCAGGATGAGGCCGGTCATGGCGCCGGGCAGGAAGACGAGGCCGACGGACTTGGTCGACTCGATCTGGGGGATGAGGGCGGTCCGCAGCGCCGACCGGACGTAGGGCCGCGACGCCACGGGCCAGGGCTGACCCAGCGCCAGCCGGGCCTCGACCTCGTCACGCCGGTCGGACAGCTCCGCCACGACGCGCCGGGCCACGAGCACCGACGCGGTCATCGAGTTGCCGATCATCATCCCCGCCATGGGGATGATCGTGCGCCCCTCGACCGGGAAGATCCCCAGGCCGAAGATCACCGCGAGGCTCACCGTCACCACCGCGGCCATGGCCAGGACCGCCAACCCCAGGATCCCGGGCACCTCGGGGGCCCGGCGGCGCACGGTGACCCCGGCGAAGGCGACCATCGCCACCACCCACAGCCACGACCACGCGATCGACGCGTCGGGATCGAGGACGAGCACCAGCGCCGCCCCCACGGCGAGGAGCTGGACGGCCGCTCGGGTGGCGGCCCAGAGGATCGTCCGGCCGAGGCGGAGTCGCTGCCAGGCCGAGATCCCGACCGCGACGGCGACCAGCACCAGCGAGGCGGCCAGCCCGGTCAGGCCGATGGCGGTCGTGCTCACGGGCCGCGCTCCGTGTCGAAGGGGTCGTGGGGATCGGGCGGGACCTCCGGAGCGAGCGAACCGTCGAGGTCGGCGAGGAACCGGCGGCGGCCCGCGTCGTCGGCCACCCGCCCGTCCGAGAGCACGACGATCCGGTCGCCGAGGCGTTCGGCCTGACGCAGGTCGTGGGTCACCCACACGACGGTGAGCCCGTCGTCGACGAGCCGGCGGGCGAGCTCCTCGACCCCCCGCCGAGCCGCGGGATCGAGCGAGGAGGTCACCTCGTCCATCAGCACCACCTCGGGGCCGGTGAGCAGCGTCCGGGCGAGGCACATCCGCTGGGCCTCCCCGCCCGAGAGATCGTCGGCGGAACGGTCGAGCAGGTCGGGCTCCAGCCCGACCCGGGCGAGCGCGTCGCCGAGGGCCCCGTCCGAAGCCCCCGCTGCGGCGACGAGCAGGTTGTCACGCACCGTGCCGGCGAACGGCGTCGGCCGCTGGAAGACCATGCCCACCCGGCGACGCAGCGCCAACGGGTCGATGGTCGCGAGATCGACCCCGTCGAAGCGCACCTGCCCGGCCGACGGGACCTCGAGGCGGTTGGCGAGACGGAGGAGGGTGGACTTCCCCGAGCCCGACGCCCCGGCCAGGACCGTGAGGCTCCCCCGGGGGACGGCGAGGTCGACGCCGTGCAACAGCTCGGCCCCGTCGGACGCGGTGACGACCACACCGGCGTACGACAGCACTGGCCCGCCCACGGACTCCGACCTTAGGCTCCGGCCCGTGAGCACCCATGCCGAGAACCCCGAGCCGACCCTCGACGACTGGGCGGCGGCCGCCAGCAAGGACCTGAAGGGGGCCGACCCGGCGACCCTCGTCACGTCGACCCCCGAGGGGATCGACGTGAAGCCCCTCTACACGGCGCTCGACACCGAGGCGCTCGACACCGACACGCTCCCCGGCTTCGCCCCCTTCACCAGGGGCGTGCGGGCCACGATGTACACGGGTCGACCGTGGACGGTGCGCCAGTACGCCGGGTTCTCCACCGCGGAGGAATCCAACGCCTTCTACCGCCGCAACCTCGCCGCCGGGCAGAAAGGCCTCTCGGTGGCCTTCGACCTCGCCACCCACCGGGGCTACGACTCCGACCACCCCCGGGTCGTGGGCGACGTCGGCAAGGCCGGTGTGGCCATCGACTCGGTGGAGGACATGAAGGTCCTCTTCGACGAGATCCCCCTCGACCAGATGAGCGTGTCGATGACGATGAACGGCGCGGTCATCCCGGTGCTCGCCATGTTCGTGGTCGCCGGCGAGGAGCAGGGCGTCGACCGGTCGGTGCTCGCCGGGACCATCCAGAACGACATCCTCAAGGAGTTCATGGTCCGCAACACCTACATCTACCCGCCCGGGCCGAGCATGCGGATCGTCGCCGACATCATCGAGTACACGGCGACGGAGATGCCCAGGTTCAACTCGATCTCGATCTCCGGCTACCACATGCAGGAGGCCGGGGCGACGGCGGTGCAGGAGCTGGCCTTCACGATCGCCGACGGCAAGGAGTACGTGCGCGCGGCGCTCGCCAAGGGCCTCGACGTCGACGCCTTCGCCGGCCGCCTGTCGTTCTTCTTCGCCATCGGCATGGACTTCTTCATGGAGGTCGCCAAGCTGCGCGCCGCCCGGGTGCTGTGGCACCGGGTCATGTCCGAGTTCGAGCCGAAGAAGCCCCAGTCCCTCATGCTGCGCACCCACTGCCAGACCTCCGGGGTGTCGCTCACCGAACAGGACCCGTACAACAACGTGGTGCGCACCACCATCGAGGCCCTCGCCGCGGTGCTCGGCGGCACCCAGAGCCTGCACACCAACGCCTTCGACGAGGCGCTCGGCCTGCCCACCGACTTCTCGGCGCGGATCGCCCGCAACACCCAGCTGATCCTCGCCGACGAGACCGGCGTCACCCGCACCGTCGACCCCCTCGGCGGCAGCTACTACGTCGAGGCCCTCACCGAGGACCTCGTCGACGCCGCCTGGGCGCTCATCGAGGAGGTCGAGGAGCTCGGCGGGATGACCAAGGCCGTCGAGTCGGGCATGCCGAAGCTGCGCATCGAGGAATCGGCCGCCCGCCGCCAGGCCCGGGTCGACCGGGGCGAGGACGTGGTGGTCGGCGTCAACCGCTACGTCCCCGAGCACGTCGAGACGGTCGACGTCCTCGACATCGACAACACCGCGGTGCGCGAGGGCCAGATCGCCAAGCTGCGCCGGATCCGGGCCGAGCGCGACGACGCCGCCTGCCAGGCGGCGCTGGCCGCGCTCACCGAGGGGGCCCGTGGCGACGGCAACACCCTCGCCCTCGCCGTGGAGGCGGCCCGGGCGCGAGCGACGCTCGGCGAGATCTCCGATGCGATGGAGGCGGTGTTCGGCCGCCACAAGGCCGAGGTCCGTACCATTGCCGGGGTGTACGGCCACGCCTACGAGGGCGACGACGACTTCGCCGAGCTGCAACAGGAGATCGAGGCCTTCGCGGCCGCCGAGGGCCGCCGTCCCCGCATGCTGGTGGCCAAGATGGGCCAGGACGGCCACGACCGGGGCGCCAAGGTGATCGCCACCGCCTTCGCCGACCTCGGCTTCGACGTCGACATGGGCCCGCTCTTCCAGACCCCGGCCGAGGCCGCCCGCGACGCGGTCGAGCAGGACGTCCACGTGGTGGGCGTCTCCAGCCAGGCCGCCGGCCACAAGACCCTGGTGCCCCAGCTGATCGAGGAGCTGCGCAAGGCGGGCGCGACCGAGACGCTCGTGGTGTGCGGCGGCGTGATCCCGCCTCAGGACTACGACATGCTCACCGAGGCGGGGGTGGCGGCGATCTTCGGACCGGGGACGAACATCCCCACCGCGGCTCGCACGGTGCTGGCCCTCCTCGGCGAACGTCGCACCGCGGCCTGAACCGGACGACGCAACCACCGTGAGCGGGCCGCCGGCCGACCCCGAGGCCCTCCTGTCCGGCATCCGGGCCGGCGACCGTCGGGCCCTGGCCCGGTCGATCACCCTCGCCGAGTCGACCCGTCCGGACCACCGCCGCGTCGCCGACGCCGTCCTCGAAGCGCTGCTGCCCGAGACGGGGGCGGCCGTGCGTCTGGGGATCTCCGGGCCGCCGGGGGTCGGGAAGTCCACGTTCATCGAGGCGTTCGGGACCCACCTCATCGCGCAGGGTCGCCGGGTCGCGGTGCTCGCCGTGGACCCGTCGAGCCGACGCACCGGTGGCTCGATCCTGGGCGACAAGACCCGGATGGAGGAGCTCTCCCGTCGCCCGGAGGCGTTCATCCGACCGTCGCCGGGCCGGGGTCAGCTCGGCGGGGTCGCCCGTCGGACCCGTGAGGCGATGCTGCTCTGCGAGGCGTTCGGCTTCGACGTCGTGATCGTCGAGACCATCGGCGTCGGCCAGTCCGAGGTGGCGGTGGCCGACATGGTCGACCTCTTCGTCCTCCTCGTGGCCCCGGGGGGCGGCGACGAGCTGCAGGGCATCAAGCGGGGGATCATGGAGCTCGCCGACCTGGTGGTGGTCAACAAGGCCGACGGCGACCTCGCTCCTGCCGCCGGGCGCACCCGGTCGGACTACGCCGCCGCCGTCCACCTCCTGCGCCCGAAGTGGGCGTCGTGGTCCACCGAGGTGCTCGCCTGCTCGGGTCTCGACGGCTCGGGGGTCCCCGAGGTGTGGTCCGCCGTCGAACGCTTCGTCGACGCCGTCGGCGCGTCCGGCGAGCTCGAACGGGTCCGGGCCGGGCAGGCGACCGCATGGCTCTGGAGCGAGATCGGCGACACGCTGATGGACCGCTTCCGTGAGGACCCGGCGGTGACCGAGGCCCTCCCCGCCGTCGAGGAGGCCGTGGCCTCCGGGGCGCTCACCCCGACCGTCGCCGCACGGCGCCTGCTGGAGGCCTTCGGGCACCGTTGACGCGCCCGTCGCCCGCTCAGGAGAGCAGCGAGCGCAGAAGGGCGGCGAGGCGCCGGCTCGGCCGGCGGGCGTGCTCGGCGCGGAGGCGCTCGAGCTCCGGACGCACCGCGTCCAGCTCGGCGCCGAGGCGGCGCAGGTGGTGGGCCATCTGTTCGAGGGCCTCGCGGTCGGCACGCAGCTCCTCTCGTGACCACACCACCTCCGCCTCGGCGGCGACCAGCCGCTCGCGGGCCCCGGCCAGCCGGGCCGCCGAGCCGGCGGGCAGCACCATCGGTCGCTCGTCGAGATGGGCGACGATCGAGCGGGCGACGGCAGCGACCTCGGGGTCGGTCGGGCGGGGAACGGCGAGGACCGGCGGGCCGTCGACGGCCTGGACACCGCTGAGCTGGGCCGCGGTGGCGATCCACCGGGCCAGCCCCCAGGGCGCTCCGTCAGGGCGCACCCCGGCGGAGCGCACCACCTCGACCGGGACGGCGAAGGCGGCGGGGACGACCGGGGCGAGCGGGGCGACGTGCAGGAGGTCGACAGGATCGAGGTCGTCGGGGCCGTCCGGGCCCACGAGCTCCTCCCAGGGCGACGTCGGGTCGGCGAGGTCGTCGAGCAGGCGGGTGGGGACGCGCAGCACCCGGCCGGGGCTGGCCACGACGGCGGCCGCGATCGTCGACGCCCAGTCCGGTCCGACCCGGCACTGCCCGTCGAGGACCACCACGACCCGTTCGGGGACCGCCGCGACCGCCGCGGCGAGATCGCCGTCGGCGCCGATCCACACCCCGCCGGTCACCCCGGCGGCGACCAGGTCGTCACCCAGCTCGGGGGCGTCCGCGGGAGTGGCCCGCACGACGACACCGAGTGCCGGGCGGTCCTCGTCGCGCACGACGGCGTAGGGGGCGACGGCGGGGCCGGCCGGAGCCGGGCGGAGGCGGCGCACGAACTGGTAGGTGGTGGCGCCGGGCCCGGCGTCCCGGCGGACGGTCCGCAACAGGTCGCTCAGCGGTGACCCGGGCCGGAGAGCGGGCGAGTCGACGGGCCAGCACTGGTCGGAGACGGCGGCCTCGGTGTCGGCGGCGGCCTCGGCGACCCACCCGCCCTGCACGAGCAGGCGGCCGAGCTCGGCCTCGGAGAAGAAGCGGAGGTGGGTGTCGTCGAGCAGGCCACCGTCGTCGACGTCCCAGCGGCCGAGGACCAGCTTGGCGGCGACGTCGACGTGGGTGACGTTGGGGATGCTGACCACGAGCGGCGCCGACGCCGGCGAGGCGCCCTCGACGAGGCGCCGCACGGCGCGCAGCGCCACGGTGGGGTCGGGGAGGTGCTCGAGGACGTCGAGCGCCAGCACGGCGGCGAGGGGACGATCGCCCAGCACGGCCTGCAGGGCCGCCACCAGGTCGTCCTCGGCCACGGCCAGGCCGAGCAGATGGGTCTCGAAGCCACGGTCGGAGAGCTGGGCGAGGGACGCCTCGTCGATGTCCACGCCGACGTACTCGTGGCCGAGGTCACGCAGCGCCTCGGCCACCGCACCCGGCCCGGCCCCCAGATCCACCACGACACCGGGATCGCGGCCCGCGGAGCGCACCAGGGCGACGGCCCGCCCGGTCGAGGCGTCCTCGTCGTAGGCGAGGGGGTAGCGGTTCACGGCGATGCCGTCCCGTGGGCTCCTCGGGCGTGCGGATCGGCGAGGACGCCGTACACGCCGGCGAAGGCGTCGTCCCACCGGGCGAACCGCTCGGCGATGGTGGTCTCGGCGGCGGCGCCGAGCCGGACGCGCAGATCCTGATCGACGACGAGACGACTCATCGCCTCGGCCAGCCCGTCGACGGTGCGCCGACAGCGCAGCGAGTTGACCTCGTGGTGCAGGATCCAGTCCCCGGCGGGGTTGTCGAACGCCACGACCGGCACCCCGCAGGCCATCAGCTCGAGCGGCAGGTAGGAGGGGTGCGCCGAGACGGTGAGCGCGACCCCGAGGTCGCAGCGGCGGTAGAGCTCGCCGGTGTCGCGGTAGTCGAGGAGCCCGAGGTGCTCGATCCCCCGACCGAGGTCGTCCGGGCGGGCCCACGAGCCGGCGGTGACGATGCGGACCTCGTCGCCGAGGCGCTCCTTGAGCTCGCCGAGGGCCAGCGACGCCAGCTCCCAGCAGTTGCGCCAGTGGCCGGGGCGGGCGTACACGAACACCGTCGCCGGGCCGTCGTGGCGCAGCGGGCGCCGGCCGCGGGCGTGGAACACCGAGTCGTCGACGGCGGGCATGAACGACCCACCGACCCCGCGGTAGTCCCGTTCGTAGATGTCGAGCAGGCGTTCGGTGTTGCACAGCCCGTAGAGGCCGAGCCGGTAGCCCTCCTCGGCGAGGGCGTAGTTGGTGCCGGCGGGGTAGAACTGCGGTTCGAAGTCCTGGATCAGGTAGAACTTCCGCCGCGTGTGGGGGAAGCGGGCGACGCTGTAGGCGGTGACCCAGAGCGTGGCGATCGACACGTCGGCGTAGGGCACCCGACTCAGCTCGGGGTCGGTGGGCCCGCCGATGAAGGTCATGGGCACGTCGGCCAGCGACGGGAACGCCGCGGCCAGCGCCGACCGGAAGAAGACCTCGTTGGGATCGGCCATCATCACGAACCGGTGGCGGACGCCGTGGTGGGCCTGCAGGTGCTCGGCGAGGCGGAGCGCGGTGTTGATCCCCCCGTAGAAGGGGCTGTCGATGTCCGGGAAGAACCAGTTCATCGTCTCGACGTCGGCCCACCCCGAGGTCCCGGCGTGGAGGGCGTCGACGGCGTCGACCACCGCGTCGTCGGCCCGGCAGATGTCGGACAGCCAGACCGACTCGGCCTCGTCGGCCTTCTGGCGGAACACCGTGAAGTTGCGGCCCAGGACCTCACCGACCTGGGGCATCGGACCGCGGTCGTCGGCGTCGCGGAAGAGGGGCGCGCCGGTGCGGGTGGACAGGCTCGGGGAGAAGTACGGGTCACCACCGCGCAGGTACTTCTGGTACCGCCAGTAGCTGGCGTGGAAGTCCCCGACCGGGACGGTGCGACCCCTCGTGGCCGACTCGAGGTGGCGGACCTCGGTCACCGGGGAGCAGACGTTGCGGTAGCCGGCGAAGCGGGTGTCGAAGCCCAGCACCACGTCGCTGCCGCAGAGGACGAAGCGCTCGTCGAACCCTCCCACCTGCTCGAACAGCTCGCGCCGCACGGCGACGCACGCCGCGGTGACCGACAGCGTGTTGCGGTACCAGTCCGTGGAGCCGAGGAGCGTCGCGGAGTGCGGCTCCAGGCCGAGGAAGAGGTGGTCGGCGAACCCGTTGACGCCCACCACCACCCCGCCGTGCTGGATGCGGCCCTCGGGGTCGATGAGCTGCAGGCCGACCAGACCGATGCCGGGCTGGATGCTCCAGCCGACCAGCTCGCGCAGCCAGGCGGGGTCGCGCAGCTCGGTGTCGTCGTTGAGGAAGACGAGCACGTCGCCCGAGGCGCCGGCGGCGGCGACGTTGTTGACCCTCGAGTAGTTGAACTCCTCGTCCCACCACGTGACGTCGAGGTCGAGCCCGTGGTCGTTGGCCGCGTACCAGGCCTCGTGCTCGGGCGTACGGCCGCCGTTGTCGACGATGCGGACGTCGAAGGCCGGATAGTCGGTCGCGGCGAGCGACGGCAGGCAGGTGGACAGCATCTGCTGGTTGTGGCGCGTGGGGATGATGACCGTCACCGACGGCGGGTCGGGCAGCGCCCAGCGCACCACCACGCCGCCCGGACCGTCGACGAGCTCGGCCTGCTGCCCGGTGCGGCGGAGGTGGTCGGCCACGACCTGCCGGGCCCGGTCCGGTGCGACGACGGGACGACGGACGAGGTGGGCGAGGACCCGGGGGATCCGCACGACGCGCTCGTCCTCGAGCCCCGCCCGGAGCAACAGGTCCCACCAGAGAGCGTCGCCGAGGGTGGCGTCGACCCCGCCGCGCTGGACCGCCCGGCGACGCAGCGCGAAGGAACGGCCCAGGTAGTTCACCCCGAGGAGCACGTCGGGCGACCACGAGGGCCGGAACAACGGATCACCGGGCGCGCCGTTGGCGTCGAGCACGTCGTCGTCCCAGTGGACGACCTCCGCCGCCGGGTCGTCCCAGCAGTGGCTCACGACCTGGTGCACGAGGTCGGGCTCGACCACGTCCCCGGCGTCGAGCACCACGACGACCGACGAGGGGTCGCCCGCCACGAGGAGCTCGGCCACCCGGGCGTCGACACCGCCGGCGGCGGCGGTCACCGTGACCCGCGGGTCGGTGGCCAGCCCGGCCTCGGCGTCGACGAGGACCGCCCGCCAGGTCGGGCAGGTCTGGCCGACCAACGAGTCGATCGTCGCACGGGTGGCGGCGAGCCCGCCGGGGCGCACGACGACCTCGAGGTCGACGGGCCGCGTCTCCACGCGGTGCTGGAGGATCTGGTCGGCGAGGTCGTCGGCGCTCACCCGGTGGCGGGCCGACCAGTCGGCGTAGCGGGGCTCGGTCGGGGACGGCTGGGAGGCGAGCGCCCACAGCGCCCGCAGCCGCGGGAGGTACCCGAGCCCGTCGCGAGCCATCTGGCGGCCGAGGCGGAGCCCCGCCCGCACCGACGAGTCCGGGGGCGCGGCACGACGGGCCACTCCGGACAGCCGGACGCGCGCTCCCCTCCGCCCTGCGGTCATCGCGACCCTCCCGAGGGTGACCCGTCGGCGCCCGCCGGCGCCCACTCCCCGGCGATGTCGACGACACCGGCCACGTACTCGTCGCCGTTGCGGACCCTGAGTGTGGCGAGCTCGTCACGCTTGTCGAGCGAGGTCGTGGCGGAGGCGTCGTGCACGGCGAAGGAGAAGTGGTACTCCCCCTCACCGAGGGGGAAGCGGTCGATGCGGTAGTCGACGTGACCGGGGCCCACCTCGAGCATCCCCGGTTCGGCGCGCCGCATCCCCGGGTTGGCGACGTAGACGCCGTGCTCGTTGTGGATCGAGAACGAGAACAGCGGACGCTCGACCGGCGCCCGGCACGTGTAGTGGGTGCGCACGGTGAGCGGCTGCAGGGGCGTGACCAACGAGACGGGCCGGCCGGCCGCGTCGAGCAGCTCGGCACGCTCGATGATCACCGGCCGCTCCGCCGGGCTCGACGGCGGGCGGTGCTTGGCGAGCTCGGCGGCCTCCTCGGCCAGGCGCACCCGTTCGTCCTCGGCGAAGCGGTCGGCCTCGGCCTCGTTCACCTGGTCCAGGTACTGGTGCACGACCTCGGCACCGGTGCCCATGGCCATCAGGTTGCCGTGGTCGAGCCACGCCGCGTGGTCGCACATGGCCTGCACGAGCGGGAGGCTGTGGGTGACCATGACGATGGTGACGCCGTCGCTGCGGAGCTTGTAGAGGTGGTCGAAGCAGCGCCGCTGGAACTCCTCGTCGCCGACGGCGATCACCTCGTCGATGATGAGGATCCGGGGGTTCACGTGGACCGCCACCGAGAACCCCAGCCGGACGAACATGCCGCTCGAGTAGTGCTTGACCGGCGAGTCGACGAACCCGGCGAGGCCGGAGAAGTCGACGATGTCGTCGAAGATGGCGTCGACCTCGCGACGGTGGAGACCGAGGATGGCGGCGTTGAGGTAGATGTTCTCCCGGCCGCTGAGCTCGGGGTGGAAGCCGGCGCCGAGCTCGAGAAGGGCCGAGATCCGCCCGTCGGTGGTGATGCGCCCCGAGGTCGGCTGGAGGATCCCGGCCATCATCTTGAGCAGCGTCGACTTGCCGGAGCCGTTGTGCCCCACGAGGCCGTACATCGAGCCGTGGGGCACCTCGAGCGACACCCCCTTCAGCGCCCAGAACTCCTCGAAGCGCTTCCCCCGGCGCTTCGTGAACAGCTCCTTCACCGAGCCGGCGCGCTCCTTGTAGAGCCGGAAGTGCTTGGTGACGTCGTCGACGGCGATCGCCGGGGCCTCGGCCATCAGAGCTCCTCGATCACGTTGCGGGCCTTGCGGGCGAAGAGGAACGCCCCCACGACGAAGGTACCGAGGGAGACGACGACCACGGTCGTCACGAACCAGACGGACGGCCACGTGAGGGTGTAGAAGGCCTCCCGGGTCAGCTCGACGAGGCGGGTCAGCGGGTTCAGCTCGATGAGGCGCCGCATCGGGATCCCGAACTTCTCCTCGGGCACCTGGTCGAGCGGGTACACGATCGGCGTGGCGTAGAAGAGGACGTTGAGGACGATCCCCACCAGATAGCCCACGTCGCGCAGGTACACGTTGTAGACGGCGGCGACGAGGCCCAGGCCGAGGCCGAACAGGCCGGTGCAGACCAGCACCAGGGGGAAGAGCACCATCGTCCATCCGACGTTGCCGACCACGATCATGATCGCCGCCAGGATGGCGCCCTCGATGAGGGCCTGGAGCAGCACCGTGAACATGTTGGCGATGGCCGGGCAGGCGGGCGGGAAGTACACCTTGTTGAGCAGCGGTCCCGCGGCCTGGAGCTGGGAGATCGAGCCGTTGACCGTCCCGCTGAAGAAGTTCCACACGACGAGCCCGCAGAAGAGGAAGAGGGCGAAGCTCTGGGTGGTGCCGTTGCCCATGACCGGCGGGTCGGAGCTGAAGATCACCCCGAACACGATGCTGAAGATCAACAGGGTCGACGCCGGGTTGATGAGGGACCAGGCCCACCCGAGCACGCTCTTCTTGTACCGGGACCGCAACTCGCGTTGGGCCAGGTTGTAGATGAGGTTCCGGTAGGTCCAGATCTCGGTGACGGCGGTCACTGCGTCCCTTCGTCGAGCAGCGTTCGAGGCTACCAGCGGCCTCTCGCCGCCCTCGTCACCCTCCGGGCCGCGGCAGCGACTCCTCCGAGGGCGCCGGGAGGGTCGTCGCCGACCCTGCGGTCCGGGGCGCGCCCGGGCCGGGCGCACACGTCGAGCAGAGGGGCGGCCACCGTCGACCAGGCGTGCTCGGCGGCCACGACCCGGGCCCGCCCGCGCCGTTCGTCGCCCTCCACCGCGGTCTCCTCCGCCAGCCGGTCGAGCGCCGCCGCGGCCCCGTCGACGTCGTCGGGGGACACCGTCGCCCCGAGCCCCCGCGCCGCCACGACCTCGGCCCAGTGGTCGCCGCCACTGCACACGACCGGGAGCCCGGCCCACAGGTAGTCGAGGATGCGGGTGCGGAAGGCGAACTCGGTCTCGACGTGGCGGTGGTGGAGGCTCACACCGACGGCGGCGTCGGCGAGCCAGTCGATGCGCTCGGCGTAGGGCACCCACTCCTCGTGCACCACCACCCGCCGCCCCAGCAGCCCGAGGTCGGCGGCCCGCTCCCGCACGCGGTCGACGAGGGGGGCGTGGCCGACGGCGGGCGTCGGGTGGCGACCGGCCAGGAACACGGCGACCAGGTCGTCACGGGTGCTGCGGGCCACCGCCTCGACGAGGGTGAGGGGGTCGAGCCAGTCGTACAGTCCCCCGCCCCAGAGCGCGACCCGGGCGCCAGGGCCGGCCAGCCCGCCCGGGCCGGTGAGCGGTCTCGCCGTCGACACGGGCGGCGGGCCGTCCGGCGTCCCGAAGGGGACCACACGGACGAGGCGGTCGAGGGCGGGGTCCTCCGCCACGACGCGGGGCGTGAGCCGCCCCAGGGCGGCGAGGGCGCCGACGGCGAGGTGGCGCTGACGGTCGCTGGCCACCAGCACCACGTCGGCGTGGCGGAGGGGTTCGACGAGGTGTCGCTGCGCTGCAGCCGCCCAGTCGCGCTGGGCGTTCACCGGCTCCCCGCGGCGGCGTTCGAGCGTCTCGAGCAGACCGGGGTCGTAGGCGTCGACGACCAGGGTCGTGTCGAGGTCGGCCAGCCAGGGATGCTCGGCCACCAGGGGGGCGAAGGCCACGACGACATCGGCGTCGACGTCGCCGGCGAGGGAGCGCAGGGCGTCCCCCCGGGCGGCGACGCCGCGCACCCCCGCCGGCGACGAGCCCGGCGCCAGAGCCGGGGCGACGAGCACCACCTCATGGGCGTGCCCGGCGAGGACCCGGGCGAGCTCGACCGCCCGGATCGCCGGCCCGGCCATGGTGGGGCCGACCGGGTCGCCGGTCAGGACGAGGACGCGGGATGGCATCGGCCGGACCGACGAGCGGTCAGATCTCGATCGGCTCGTGCTCGATGGCCTCGACGAGCGACTCGACGCCCATCCCCTCGGCCCGGCCCATCCTCGACCAGGTGGCCACCGCCATCAGGCCGGCGGCGACGAGCGCACCGGCGAGGAAGCCGATCTCGACGCGCAGCTCCAGGTCGGCGATCGCGGCGATCACGCCGATGCAGACCGCGAGGCCGAGGGCCCACGCCCCGACCATCAACCGATGACCGCCCAGCGCCATCAGGGCCTGCGCGAGGGTCAGCGCGATGATGAAGGCACCACTGCCGGCGGCGAGCAGGGCCAGGCCGCCCGCACCGAGGCCGAAGTCGTTGAACAGGATCCCGCCGATCCAGGGGCCGAGCACGAGCGCGCCGACGACGCCACCCACGGCGACCACCACGACCGCCCCGAGCAACTTGAGGAGTCCGCTGCGGAACTCGTCGTGGCGACCCGACCCGATCAGCGCGGCGAGCTTGGGCAGGAGGGTCCCCTGGATGGCCTGGAAGGCCAGCACCGGCAGCCGGGCGACGAAGAACGCCGACGCGAACCCCGCCACGAAGTCCTTCTCGTCGGGGCTCGCCAGGATGTTGACGGCCAGCAGCGGC
Source organism: Acidimicrobiales bacterium (assembly GCA_025455885.1). Lineage (NCBI taxonomy): Bacteria > Bacillati > Actinomycetota > Acidimicrobiia > Acidimicrobiales > Acidimicrobiales bacterium. The sequence goes on along the minus strand of JALOLR010000001.1, from coordinate 92,065 downwards.
GAGTAGGCGAGGGCCTGCATGAGCACGGACCCGAGCAGGAGCCACCCGAGCGACGCCGAGAGCTCGCTGTACGGGGCTTCCGGTCCCGGGACGAGCATCCCGCGCTGGCGGCGCAGCGCGAACGCCGCGGCGAAGAACGGGGCCAGCGCGAGGACCATGGCGTAGGCCCCGGCCCGGTCGACGCCGGCGGTGGCGAGCACGACGGCGCCCACGAGGCGGATCACCCCTTCGGCGGCGAGCAGCTCGCCGTAGGCCCGGAAGCGACCCTGCCCGGCCAGGACACCACGGGTGAGGTGCACCACGTAGAAGCCGACGAGGCCGATGGCGAGGGCGGGCACGAAGAGCATGTCGCCGTGGTAGAGGTCCTCGTTCAGCAGAGGGGTCGAGATCACGGCGATGACGACCAGCGCCGCGGTGATGAGACCTCCCAGCCGGGCGGCGCGGTGGATGAGCGGTCCCCCACCGAGGCCCTGGGCCCGTCGGTGCGAGACGGCCCGACCCACCTCCTGTTCGAGGGGGAGGAAGAAGCCCGGACCGGCCACGAAGATGACCGCCCAGAACGCCGAGAACGCCGCGGCCGCCCCGCCGACCAGGGAGTTGAGCGAGACGACCACGAACACGTACGACGTGACCGCGGCGATGGCAAGGCCGGTGCCGACGGCGGCGGTCCCCTCCGGCAGGGTCTGGCGGGCCTGTCCCAGCAGCGCGCCGGCGCGGTCCTTCATCGGGTCACCTCCAGCAGGTGGCCGTCGGCCATCACCCGGTCGAGCACCTCGTGGGGCGGCAGGATCGAGCGCCGTTCGGCATCGGCGTCGCCCTTCCCGGCGGCGAGCTCGACGAAGTGCTCGAGCTGGGTGACCAGGGGCTCACGGGCGTCGAGGATGGCGGGGATGTCGATGACCGTCTGCTGGCGGTAGCCGGTCTGGCGGCCCTCGAGGAAGTCGGCGCCGACGTGGTGGTACACGGTGATGTCGCGGCGCAGCAGGTCGACCTCGACGAGGCGGTCGAGCTCGGCGACCTGCAGGCTGCGCAGCTTGCGCTGGGAGACCCGGCTCGCCGAGAGCCCGGCGACGAGCCCGCCGGGGAACGACAGGGCGATCTCGGCGATGTCCTCCGAGCGCGGCGGCGAGGCCGGATGGCAACAGGACAGCTGGGCCTGCACGGCCGACGGCATCTCGCCGGCGAGGCGGATGGCGAGGTCGACGTCGTGGATGGCGAGGTCGAAGGCGACCCCCTGGGTGATGCGGGGCGTGTGCGGCGAGTGCCGCACGACGTTCACGTGCACCGGGTGCTCGACGATCTCGTGCATCTTGAGCACTGCGGGGTTGAAGCGCTCGAGGAGCCCGCAGACCAGCGGGACCCCGGCGGCCTCGGAGGCCTGGACGAGACGACGGGCCTCGTCGAGGTCCTGGGAGAGCGGCTTCTCGACGAGCGTGGGACGTCCCGCGCCGAGGGAGCGCAGGGCCCACTCGAGGTGGGTCTCGCTGGGGGTGGCGACGACCACGGCGTCGACGACGTCGAGGTCCTCGAGCGTCGGCACCCACTTCGACCCCCACGCCTCGGCGGCCGCCATGCCCCGGGTGGCGTCGGTGTCCACGACGAGGGTCAGTTCGGTGGCCAGGTTCTGGGCGATGACGCGCGCGTGGAGCGAACCCATCGATCCGGAGCCCACCAGGGCGATGCGGAGCGGTGACATTTGGTGTCGAACGTACCACCGAGCCCGTCGAACCCCGGGAACCCCGAGGTGACGTGGGACGGGCCGTGCCCGCCTCAGCGGCGCCGGTCGGCGTCGGCGACGGCGCGCTCGTAGAGGTCGAGGTGGGCGGCGGTGACGGCCTCCATCGAGAAGCGCTCCCGGATGAGCCGGCGACCCCCCTCGCCGACGTGGCGGCGCAGCTCGGGATCGCCGAGGAGCCGCACGAAGGCGTCGGCGATCCCGCCGAGGTCGCCGGAGCGGGCCAGCACGACGTTCTCTCCGTCGACGAGGCGCCCGGTCGGATAGTTGCCGGGCAGGGCCGTCGTCACGACGGGCACCCCGGCGGCGAGCATCTCGAGGCTGGCCGTGCCGAAGCCGAGGTCCTGCAGGTCGTGGGCCTCCACGTCGGCCGCCGCGGCGAAGTCGGGCACCTCGTGCTTGGGGACCGCGCCGGTGACGATGAGCGACCCGTCGACGCCGAGCTCGCGGGCGCGGACCTCGAAGCGGTCGTCGTAGACGTGGCCGACGACCACCACGGCGACGTCCGGCACCTCCTCGAGGATCCTCGGCATGGCCTCGACCAGGGCCAGCCGGTCCCGCAGCGGGATCACGTGACCGAGCGAGAGGATCATCGGGCGATCCCCGATCCCGAGCCTGGCCCGGACGGCCTCGCCGTCACCCATCGTGAAGCGATCCGTCTCGACCCCCACGGGGATGTCGACGATGCGGTCCTCGGGGATCCCGTACCGGGCGGCCACGTAGGTGTGGACCGGCCCGTCCACGGCCACCACCCGCGGCCGGGAGGCCCGGACCAGGGCCCGCACCACGGACAGGTCGCCGGCGGCCATCACCGCCCCGTGGAGGCGACTGGGGCTGATCAGGCGGGTGTGGACCGACAGCACGACGGGGACCTGGCGGCGCCGGGCCCACAGGGTGCTCATCCAGGTGAGGTCGAAGAACTGGCCGTGCTGGTGGACGACGTCGGGTGCGAAGCGGTCGAGGAGGCGGAACATGCGCCGCAGGTTCCGGGGCGACGCCGTGAACGGGATGTCGTAGTTGAACGCCAGGCGGGAGGTCGGCGCGAAGCCGGGGAGGCGCACCACCCGCAGGCCGCCGACGACCTCCTCGGGCGGGGCGTCGGGGAACGACGAGGTGATGACCAGCACCTCGTGGCCGGCTGCGGCGCAGTGGCGGGCCACCGCCTCGCTCAGGTGGGCGCTGCCGCCGGCCCGCGGCGGGAAGAACGCGTTGACGACGGCGATGCGCACCTCTACCCGCCGAACGCCGAGCGTACGGCGAGGACGACCCGGTCGAGCTCGTCGCGGGTGAGGTGGGGGTGCACGGGGAGGCTCAGGACCTGTGCGGCCGCCAGGGCGGCGTCGGGTGTGTCGCCCACGACGACGCGAGGGTCGTCCCGGTAGCAGTCGTAGTCGTGGACCATCCGGGGGTAGTACACGCCGCTGCCCACCCCCGCCTCGGCCAGGCGGTCGACCAGGGCGTCGCGGGTGAGCGGCGCGTCGTCGGTCACCCTGACCGTGTACTGGTGGTAGACGTGGCGCCGGCCCGGCTTCTCGACCGGGGTCACCAGCCCGTCGAGGCCGGCCAGTCCGTCGTCGAGGACCGCGGCGTTGGCCCGCCGGGCCGCGGTGATCTCCTCCAGTCGCTCCAACTGCGGTATCCCCACCGCCGCCTGGAGGTCCGTCATCCGGTAGTTGTGGCCGGCCAGCTCGTACTGGTACCGGGCCCGCATCCCCTGGTTGCGCAGGAGGCGGAGGCGGTCGGCGAGCGCGTCGTCGTCGGTGGTGACGACCCCGCCCTCGCCGGTGGTCACGTTCTTCGTGGCGTACAGCGAGAAGCAGGCCTGCCCGAAGCCGCCGACCGGGCGCCCGTCGACCCGGGCCCCATGGGCCTGCGCGGCGTCCTCGACGACGGCGAGGCCCCGTTGCTCGGCGAGCGACGCCAGGGCGCCCATCGGGGCGGCCTGGCCGTAGAGGTGCACCGGCATCAGCACGCGGGTCCGGTCGGTGACGACCGAGGCCACCGCCGCCGGGTCGATGCAGAAGTCGTCGAGGTCGATGTCGGCGAAGCGCACGGTCGCTCCCGCTTCGAGCGCGGCGTTGAGGGTCGCCACGAACGTGAAGGGGCTGGTCACCACCTCGTCGCCCGGCCCGAGCTCGAGCGCCTGCAGCGCGGCCACCAGCGCGGTCGTGCCGTTGTTCACGGCGACGGCGTGGTCAGTGCCGGCCATCTCGGCGAACAGCTCTTCGAGTCGGGCCACCTTCGGGCCCTGGGCGAGCATCCCCGACCGCAGCACCTCGAGGACCAGCGCCTCTTCGGCCGCCCCGAAGCGCACCGTCGTGATCGGGATGGTGATCGTCATGTCGTGGCCTGCATCGCGTCCAAGATGGTAGTCACCACCCGGTCAGCGCCCTGACCTCCCGGATCGCCGAGGAACCACCCATGCCCCGCCCCGCCGCCGTCCACCGCACCGCGATCGTCGCACCCGGCGTCGAGGTCGGCGAGGGCACCGTGATCGGACCGTACGCCGTCGTCCTCGCCCCCTGCACCATCGGCCGCGACTGCTGGATCGGCCCCCACGTCGTGATCGGCGCCACCGGGGAGCACGTCGACGAGATGATCGTCCAGAGGGTGCCCGAGGGGGCGACCGAGGTCACCGACGAGGAGATCTGGTTCGGGGCCCACGGCGTGGGCGTCGTCATCGGCGAGCGCACGATCGTGCGGGAGCAGGCGACCATCCAGTCCGGCACCGCGGCGCCGACCACCGTGGGCTCCGACGTGTTCATGATGAACAAGTCCCACGTGGCCCACGACTGCGTGCTCGGCGACCGGGTGCGCATGGCGCCGACGGCCACCCTCGGCGGGCACGTCTGGATCGGCGACGACGCCAACGTCGGCATGGGCGCCGCCGTCCACCAGCAGCGCACGATCGGGACGGCGGTGATGGTGGGCATGCAGGCCGGGGTCGTGAAGGACATCCGCCCGTACGAGTTGGTCAAGGGCGTCCCGGCTCGCCCGACCGGGCTGAACGAGGTGTGGCTGCGCCGCGCCGGGCACTCCGACGACGACGTCGCCGACCTGGCCCGGTTCTACGCCGGCGGGTCCGAGGACGTCCCCGAGCCCTTCGCCGCCGCCCTCACCGCGTGGGAGACGGCTCGGCGGCGTTGACGGGGGTGCCCGTCGAGGGCGCCCCGTCGTCCGCCGCTTCCGTCGGGCGGGGTCGGCCGATGACCAGCCACGCCGCAACGGCCCCGGCGTAGACGACCAGCAACGCCTCGGCGGGGATCGGGGGGTTCCATCGCTCCGCGGTGAAGAACCACACCGTGCCGTTCGCACCGACGGTGTAGCGCCGCAGGTTCTGCGCGAAGGCCAGCAGGTGGGCCACGAACAGCGCCACGAGGGCCAACGGCACGACGAGGGAGCGGGGCGCCACCACCTGGCGGCGCCACTGGGCCAGGCCCCAGGCCGCCACCAACGGGACGCCGACGACGAGCGGGAGGGTGTAGCGGCCCTGCCAGAACAGGTCGGCGTCGCGCACGCCTGGGTACTGGATGGCGGCGGGGAGCACGAAGGTCCCCGCCGTGAGCAGGACCACGACGATGCCCACGCGGCGCAGCGACGTGGCCAGCACGGCCAGCACGAGGCCGGCGAGCACGATGGCCCAGATGAAGTAGACGACCTCGGGGAGGCGCGTGTCGCCCCAGCCGAAGACGCCGACCCACTCCCGGAACAGCAGGCCGACCTCGCCGACGAGGGCCCGTTGGATGTCGGACTGCGGGATCGTCAACGGGGCCACACCGCTGTTCGTGCTGTCGAGCGGCTTCACGACCACGATCCACGCCATGGCCACCAGCCCGGCCACGGCGGCCACGGCGGCGGCCACCCGGACGGCGTGATCGGCGGCGAGGCGCCTCAGGCCGGACCACCCGGCCAGCACGGCGAGGGACCCCCCGAGCACCGCCACCCACAGAGGGCCGAGCTGGCGCGTGAGCGCGAGGAGCACGACGGCGACGACGAAGCGCAACAGCACCCTGCGGTCCACCTCGGGCTCACCGATGAGGACGAGACCCGCCACCCACGCCCCGACGGCGGCGGCCACCTCGACGGCGTTCGGATTCACGAGACCGAAGAGGTAGAAGGCCATGGGCGTGCACGCCACGACGATCCCGGCCGGCATCCACGACGACCAGCCACGACGACGGGCGGTGACCATCGCGGAGGCGACGAGCGCCGCGCACAGCGCGGCGTTCACGACCCGCATGGCGAAGAAGCTCCGGCCCGACGTGTCGAACAGGCTGGGCAGCCCGACGAGGCCGTAGTAGAGCGGGGGGTGCCGGCCCGCCGAGGTCGGCGCCTCGATCACCTCCGAGTCGCCGACCACCACCAGGCAGTCGCCGGTGACGGCGGGTTGGAAGGCGAAGCAGGCGGGGTTGGTCCTCACGTAGATCGAGGGTGTGTCGACGAGCGTCCCCGGCTCACCCTCGGCGTCGCGGTCGCGCCCGAGGATCTCCCCGTGGGCGACGCTGTAGGCCCGCACCGTGTGGGCCGGCTCGTCCGGTCCGCCGTAGCGGGGGCTCGCCGCGGCCCAGCACGTGCCCACCACCAGGATGACGAGGAAGGTGGCCAGCCAGATGCGCAGGTCGCGGTGCTCGGGTGCGGCCCGCCACGACGCCACGGTCGATCCGATCCCTCGCCTCACACGTGGCCCTTCCCCGGCGCCGACAGCGCTCGCCACCTTACGCGGCGCCCGGCCCGTCGCCGATGAGCCCCGCCACCACGGTCGAGAGCCGCGCGGAGAACCGGTCGAACCCGTAGGGCCGGGCCCGCGCCACGGCCGCCGCGGAGAGCTCGCCGCGTCGGACCGGATCGCCGAGGAGCTCGGCGGTGCGGGCCACGAGGCCGTCGAGGTCGTGGAAGACGAAGCCGTCGACGCCGTCACGGACGATGTCGGGCTGGCCGCCGGCGGCCATCACCACCGGCACCGCGCCCGCCGACATCGCCTCGACCGTCGTGATGCCGAAGTGCTCGGCGCGGACGGGGTCGGCGTCCACGTCCTCCCCCAGGCCGGTGGCGTGCCAGTACACGGCCGCTCGCCGGTAGAGCCCGTCGAGCTCGTCACCGGTGGCGTCGACGTGGAGCTCCACCGGCAGGTCCCGTGCGGCGGCGCGCACCGAGGCGAGGTAGTCGCGGTCGGCGGTGTCGCAGCCGCCCACGAGGTGGAGCGACCAGCCGTCGGCGACACCGGCGCGGCACAGCGTCGCGAAGGCCTGGACCATCTCGAGCTGCTTCTTGGCATGGCCTCGCCCCGGGGCGAAGAACCGACCGACCGACAAGATGACGTCGTCCTTCGGACCGGGCGAGCGCAGCCGGACCGGCGGTTCGAGGACCACGCTCGGACGCCGCCACCACCGGTCGATCCACCGTCGGGTGAACGGGGAATTGGCCACGACCAGGTCGTAGGAGTCGAGCCACCCGGTCGTCGGCGGCTCGGCGGTGAGCAACGACGCCCGGGCCCCGAGGAAGCGGGCCGGACCCCGCCGGGTGGTGGCGGCGACCAACGGGACCCCGAGACGGCGTCGATCGCCGTTGCCGATCACGTCGTGGGCCACCGCGCTCTCGCTCTCGATCCCGACGAGCACCTCGTCGGGTCCGGGGGGAACGTCCACGACCACCCGCAGCGGCTCCACGACCTCGAGCCGGGAACGGGGAGGGGCCAGGATCGCCTCGGCGGCGGTCGCCCCGTCGACGGTGACCCGGATCCGTCGTTCGGCCCCGCCCGGCACGAAGCGCCCGAACCAGAGCTCGAGCACGTCGCCGGGCCCCACCGGCGGACGCACCTTCAGGACCCCGTGGCCGTCGGTCCAGCGGACCTCCTGCCACCGGACGACGTCGGGCCGGTGGAACCCCCGGACGGGCTCGACGGCGGACGGCCGCCGTCGCAAGGGGCGACCGAGGGCGTTCACCGCCCGCTGCCAGCCGACCCGATCGGCCCCGGGTCGGTCGGGGAAGTGCACGACGTAGATGCCCCTCGTCGCACCGTTCTCCCCGTGGTCGCGGTAGGAGAGGTTCACCAACAGGTCGTAGCCCGCGCTCGACGCAACAAGGGGCACGGTGGGATCGACGACGGTGACCGTCACCCCGGACAGGTCGGCGGCGAGACGCTCCCCCAACCAGGCGGTGTCGACCGGCTCGTTGGCGAGCAGGGTCACGTCGTGGTGGCGGCTGAGCGCCTCGGCGACCCCGGCGGCGTAGGCCTCGCCGCCCCCGGCGGTGCCCCAGAAGGCGTCGAAGACGGCCACCGTGGACCGCTCCGTCCGAGGGTTCGCAGCCCCCGGGGTGCTCACCGGCGCACCAACCACGTGGCGACCTCGTCGTCGGACAGGCGCGACCGGGACCGGGCCCGACGGCGCGCCGCGAGCATCGCCGGCAACAGTCTGAGGAAGTCGACGAAGGAGCCCATCCGGCGACGCACGACCGTCCCCCGGGGTCGCCGGCCGCGCAGGAGGGGCCGGAGGACGTCGCGACGGGCGTAGGAGCCGGTGACGAGCACGAAGCGCACGACCTCGCGGGCCGCCATGCGGGCCGGGGCGTTCTTCACCAGCATCAGCAGGCGGTTCCGCTCGACATGGTGCGCGAAGACCGGGGAGCCCTCCCCCGAGGTGGCCGCGTGCAGGTGCCGGGCGACCGAGGCGGGAGCCGTCCGGTACCCCCACCCCCGGAGCCGGCCTCGCCACGACAGGTCGGTGTCCTCGTAGTAGAGGAAGAAGTGCTCGTCGAACAGCCCGACGTCGCGGAGGTAGTCGGGCCGGAACAGCACGCTCCCGCCGCACCAGGCGAACACCTCCGCGGGCTCGTCGTACTGGCCGTCGTCCCGGTCGAGCCACCCGCGATCGGCGCCGGCGCCGTCGGTGAACACCACCGAACCCACGTTGTTCACCACGTCGTAGGGCTCGCCGGCGACGGTGACGGCGGCCGTCGCCGGGCGGCGGTCGAGCTCGACGAGGTAGGTGCCGGCGCCGCCGTCGAGCCGCACCTCGGTCCGGCGCGGCGCCTGGAGGACGAGCTCCACGGGGATCGGCGACGTCGCCCCCTCGGGGACCGGCACGCGCAGCACCGCGTCGCACGAGGTCCACTGGAACGGCCCGTCACGATCGTGCTCGAGGCCCCATCCGCCGCTGGCGAAGTGCGCGTCGTCGAACACCGATGCGCCGTCGACGCGCACGTCGCGGACCATGACGCCGAGCTCACGGGGGTCGGCACCCCCGGGCACGAACCCCTCGGTGCGGATGCCGAGGTCGACGAACCCGGGGGCCAGCACGAGCTTCGACGCCGCGGCCCCCAGCTCGGGGGCGGCCTCCAGGGTGGCGACCAACGGGCGCAACCATCCCGGCTCCACGAACGCGTCGTTGTTGATCAGGCCGACGTAGTCGACGCCGTCGAGGTCGACGAGGGCGAGGTTGTTGGCCGGGAAGCCGCCGTTGTGGTCGTTTCGGCGGATCTCGACCTCGGGGAAGCGGGCCTCGATCGCCGCCACGCTGTCGTCGGTCGACGCGTTGTCGACGACGACGACGTGCAGGCGCTCCGCGGGCCAGTCGAGGCGGCGGAGGTGCTCCAGACACCGCAGGGTGAGCTCAGCGCCGTTCCAGTTGAGGACGACGACGCGGACCGAGGGCTCGACGGGCGCCGAGGGGGTCGACCCGGCTCCGGCACCGTCGTGCTCGCCGGCCAGCGCTCAGCCCTCGAGGAGCCGGGTGACGAGACGAGCGAGCGGCACGCGGAAGTCGTCGAGGGCGGGCAGACCCGAGAGCCGCAGGGCCGCGTTGTCGAGCACCGAGTTGGCCGGTCGCGGGGCGGGGCGCGGGGGTTGCAGGTCGGCGGTGGCCACCGGTCTCACCCGGTCCGGATCCGCGCCGGCGGCGAGGAGCACCTCGCGAGCGAACTCGTACCAGCTGACCGCCCCCTGGTTGGTCACGTGGAAGGTGCCCGGGCGACGGTCGACGACGAGGCGGACGATCGCCGCGGCGAGGTCGTCGGCGAAGGTCGGGTGGCCACGCTGGTCGTCGACGAAGCTCAGCGTGTCGTGCTCGGCGGCGAGGCGCAGGATCGTCTTGACCATGTTGGCGCCGTGGTGGCCGCACACCCACGAGGTCCGCACCACCGTGGAGCCGGAGTCGAGCTCGCGCTCGCCGGCCAGCTTGGACGCGCCGTACACCGACGCCGGGGAGGGCTCGTCCCACTCGTGGTACGGCTCGGGCTTCGTGCCGTCGAACACGTAGTCGGTGGAGACGTAGCAGACCCGGGCGCCGACCAGCCGGGCCGCCTCGGCGACGTGGCGGGCGCCCAGGGCGTTCACCAGGTAGGCGCGGTCGGGATCTCCCTCGCAGGCGTCGACGGCGGTCCACGCCGCGGGGTGGACGACGACGTCGGGCCGCAGGGAGGTGATCGCGCCCAGCACCGCGTCGCGGTCGGTCACGTCGAGGGCGGTTCGGTCGGCGCCCACCACCTCGTGGTGGCCGGGTGCGCCGAAGGCCGCGACGAGCTCGGTGCCGACCTGTCCGTTGGCGCCCGTGATCAGTACTCGCACCGGATCAGGCCCGCTTCAACGGTTCCCACCAGGCGCGGTTCGACCGGTACCAGTCGACCGTGGCCGCCAGCGCGTCGTCGAGACTGCCGGCGGGCGACCACCCGAGCGCCCGCGCCTTCGTGCAGTCGACCGAGTAGCGCCGGTCGTGCCCGAGGCGGTCGGCGACGTACTCGATCATCTCCTCGCCGGCGCCGCACAGCGACAGCACCTTCTCGGTGAGGTCGCGGTTGGTGGTCTCGTTCCCCCCGCCGATGTTGTAGATCTCGCCGACGGCGCCGCGGCGCAGCACGAGGTCGACGCCGGTGCAGTTGTCGGTGACGTGGATCCAGTCGCGGATGTTGAGCCCGTCGCCGTACAGCGGCACCTTGGCGCCGTCGAGGAGGTTGGTGACGAACAGGGGGATGACCTTCTCGGGGAACTGGTAGGGCCCGAAGTTGTTCGACGAGCGGGTGACGAGCACCGGCAGGTCGTAGGTCTCGAGGTAGGAGAGGGCGATCAGGTCCGAGCCCGCCTTGGAGGCCGAGTAGGGCGAGCGGGGCTCGAGCGGATCGGACTCGAGCGACGAGCCCTCCTCGACGGACCCGTAGACCTCGTCGGTGGAGATGTGCAGGAAGCGCTCGACCCCGATGTGGCGGGCGACGTCGCACATCACGTTCGTGCCGAGGCAGTTGGTGCGAACGAAGGTGTCCGGGTCGACGATGGAGCGGTCGACGTGGCTCTCGGCGGCGAAGTGGACGACGGCGTCGTGCCCGGCCATCGCCGCCGCGACGGCGTCGCGGTCGCAGATGTCGCCCTGCACGAACCGGTAACGGGGGTCGTCGGCCACGTCGGCGAGGCTCGAGAGGTTGCCGGCGTAGGTGAGGGCGTCGTAGACGGTGACCTCGTCGTCGGTGGTGGCCAGCACGTGGCGGACGTAGTTGGATCCGATGAACCCGGCACCGCCGGTCACGAGGAGCTTCATTGAACGGGAGACCTTCTCGTCGTCGCGGGCGGATCAGGGACGGAGCCCGAGATGGGGCTGCCACTGCGGCGCGATGTCGGCACGACGCGGGTTGGCCTGGTCGCGGGCGGAGAGGATCGGGTCGCTGACCCCCCAGTCGGCGTCGACGGCCGGGTCGTCCCACGCCACCCCCAGCTCGTCGGTGGCGTTGTAGTAGCCGTCGACGAGGTACGTGATGGTCATGTCGGTCAGGGCCGCGAACCCGTGGGCGACGCCGGGGGGGATGAAGACGCCCCGGTGGGGGTTGGTGCCGTCGGGCTGCACGCCGAGGTCGAGGCACAGGGTGGCGCCGTCGGTGGGCGACCCGGTGCGCAGGTCGTGCAGCACGACCCGGGCCGTCCCGTAGGGCACGTACCAGTAGTCGGCCTGGTGGAGGTGGTAGTGCAACCCCACCACCGCCCCCGCCTGACGGTCGCCCCGGTTGCCCTGGATCATCTCGCGGCCCTGGGGGAACCACTCCCGTCGGTAGGTCTCGACGAAGAAGCCCCGCTCGTCGCCGTGGACGACGGGGTCGACGACGTACACGCCGTGGATGGTCTCGGACGCTTGGACGGTCGCCACTGGGAGTCGGCCCTCTCGATCGGTCGGCCCGGCGAGGCTATCCGCGGTCCGAAACGAGCCGGGCGACCGGTCGTGCGCTCAGACCGTGCGACAGCCGAGGAGGGGGTTGTCGCTGCCCGGGCCAGCGTTGATGGCGTAGACGCACACCCGCCGCGGCCCGGGCGCCACGGGGATCCGGAGCGAGAAGCCGTGGTCGGGCCCGTACCTCGGGTACACCGCACCCACGTCCGGTCTCGTCAGGCCGGCCGCCGTCAGCCCGCCCCATCCGGCGTCGACGTAGACGTGCACGTCGATCGGGCCGGACGTGTCCGGGTCGATCACCCAGCCGCTCACGGTGACCGCGTCACCCGCCCTGGTGACCGCCTCGAGGTTGCCGACCGGGTTCGCCCCGACGTCGACCACCCGGCAACCGAGCAGCGTGTTGGTGTCGCCCGCACCCACGTTGATCCCGTAGGCGCACAGGGTGGTCCTGCCGCTCGGGAGGTCGAGCGTCTCGTCGAAGCCCTTGCGCGAGTCGACGCCGAAGAACCGCCCGATGTCGTCGCGCACCCGATCCGCCACGACGGAACGCCGGAACGCGCCGTTGGCGTAGATGTGCACGCCGATCGGCCCGGGGGTGCCGAAGTCGAGCGCCCAGCCCCGGATCCGGGCCGCACCGAGGCCGACGGTCGCGCCGTCCACGGCCCCGATCGGGTTGACGACCGGCACCACGACGTTCCGACAGCCGAGCAGGGGGTTCGTGGTGCCTGGCCCCACGTTGATGGCGTAGGCGCACACCGAGTGGGCTCCCGCGGGGAGCCCCGGGAACGATGCCGACCAGCCCTGCGTCGCCCCGGCGCCCGGATAGGCGGCGCGCACGTCGTCGCGCACCGAGAGGGTCCGCACGGACTGGCCCCACCGGCCGGACACGTAGACGTGGACGTCGATCGGGTCGGGCGTGTCGGCGTCGAGCGCCCATCCGCTGGCGACGACGTTGCCGTCGGCGGTGACCGCCGCCCCCTCGAGGTTGCCGATCGGGTTGCCGGCGACGCGGGCGCATCCGAGCCCCGGGTTCACCGAACCGGAGCCGACGTTGATGGCGTAGACGCACACCTGGCTCGTCCCGGGCGGCACGGGGACGCTGCCGTTGAAGCCGTGGCGGGGCCCGAAGCCCGGGTAGGCGTTGCCGACGTCGGGTCGGTCGACGTCGGCGACCAGACGCCCGGCGTAACGGCCGTCGGCCCAGACGTGGACGTCCACGGGGCCGGTCGTGTCCGGGTCGATGGCCCAGCCGCTCACCGCGACGCCCGCGGGCAGGCGGGTCGCCGCCTCGAGGTTCCCGAACGGGTTGCCCGCCCCGGCGCCGTTGCCGGCCAGGCCGGCCAGGCCGGCGGGGTCGCAGCAGTACCGGTTCAGGTCGACGTCGCCGACGATGCCCGGCACCCGACCGGACGACGTGTACTGCCAGAAGGTCCAGGTGGCCCATCCGGCCGGGACGAGGGGGCGGAACGTGGTCGAGTTGGGGTCGGTCGGGTAGCTGGGCAGCCACAGGCGGTACCGGGCACCGATGTCGGTCGGGTTGCCCACCGCGTCACGCCAGAAGTAGTAGCCGGTGTAGACGATCGGCGGCCGGCCGGTGAGGCGTTCCACCTCGGCCAGCCACAGCCGGGCCCACTGGGCGAGGTCGGCCCGGGCGAGGCCACCGGTCTCCTCGAGGTCGAGCACCCCCGGCAGGTCGAGGGGCCCGCCGAGGCTGCCGGTGGTGGCCACGAAGTAGCGGGCCTGGTCGACCGCCGTCGACAGCGGGTAGGCGGGGCGGGCGTAGTGGTACGCGCCCCGGAAGAGCCCGACGGCGGCGGCGCCGGCGAAGTCCGTGCCGTAGTAGGGGTTGCGGTAGGTGGTGCCCTCGGTCGCCTTCACGAAGGCGAAGGAGTGCCCGGCGGCGCGCACCTGCGACCAGTTGATCGCCGCGCCACCCGGGTGCTGGTGGCTGGCGACGTCGATGCCCGTGAGCAGCGCCCCCGCCGGCGCGGCCACCCCGGTGACGGAGAGGACGGCGGCCACCACGGCCAGCACGGCCGTCACGGCGCGCCGCGGCGCGGTCCGGCGCGGCGACGACCGACGGGGATGCGGTGCGGGGAGGGCCATGGCGGGGGTGACCGAAGGGGCGACCGGAGGGAACGCCGGGATCACCGTCACATCGGCACGCGACGGCGAGGCCTGAAGTCTTGCAGGCCCGCCCCGAGGCTGCTCGGCGGGGCGTTCAGGCCAGGTCGACCACCGAGTGGTCGCCGAGCATCAGCCGGGTGGCGTGCGGCCGGGTGGTGGAACGGTGCACGACGACCTGCTTGCCGATCAGCGAGTCGGCCACGCGGGGGATGTCGAGCACCTTGGACTGCTCGAGCACCACCGAGTGCTCGATCTCGGAGTTCACGATCTCACAGTCGAAGTACACCGAGGTGAACGGCCCGATGTAGCTGTTCACGACCCGGGTCCGCTCCCCGATGATGGCCGGACCCCGGACCGTGGAGTTGACGATCTCCGCGCCGGCCTCGATGACCACGCGCCCGTCGATCAGCGAGGTGGCGTCCACGCTGCCGAGGACGGCCGGCTCGATGGTCTCGAGGACGAGGCGGTTCCCCTCGAGGAGGGGCTGGAGCTTGCCGGTGTCCTTCCACCACCCGTCGAGGACCTCGTGGCGGACCCGGTGCCCGGCGTCGATGAGCCACTGGATGGCGTCGGTGATCTCGAGCTCCCCTCTCGGGGACGGCTCGATGGCGGCGACCGCGTCGTGGATGCTCGGGTCGAACAGGTAGACGCCGACGAGAGCGAGGTCCGACGGCGGGTCGTCGGGCTTCTCGACGAGACGGACGACCTCGCCGTCACGTCCGATCTCGGCGACCCCGAAGCGCTGGGGGTCGGGGACCCGGGCCAGCAGGATCTGAGCCGAGGGGGCGGCCTCGGGGCCGTCGGGCGAGGCCGGGTCGAAGCGCCGCCGGTCGGCTTCGAAGGTCTCGACGAACTCGGCGATCCCCTGGCGGAGCAGGTTGTCGCCGAGGTACATCACGAAGTCGTCGTCGCCGAGGAACTCCCGGGCGATGAGGACGCAGTGCGCGAGGCCGAGCGGTTCGTCCTGCGGGATGTAGGTGACCCGTGCGCCCCACCGCGAGCCGTCCCCGACCGCGGCGCGGATCTCCGGACCGGTCTCGCCGGTGATGATGCCGATCTCCGTGATGCCCGCCTCGACCATGTCCTCGATGCCGTAGAAGAGGATGGGCTTGTTGGCCACCGGGACGAGCTGCTTGGCGCTCGTGTGGGTGATCGGACGCAGCCGCGTGCCCGCGCCGCCGGAGAGGATGAGACCCTTCACCCGGACGTGTCTAGCAGCACGACCGCCGCTCCGAGCCCCCGACCTCCCCGACCGGGGGCGTCAGGGGGCGGCGCACCCGAGGAGGGTGTTCTCGGTGCCGGGGCCGACGTTGATGGCGAAGAGGCAGATCGGCGCACCCGGCGCGGACGTGACGAGGGCGTCGAAGCCCCGGGCGGGCCCGTAGCCGGGATAGAAGGCCTGGACGTCGGGGCGGGGGCGGTCGGCGGGCACCGAGCCGGCGAAGGCGCCCCCGACGTAGACGTGCAACGTCACGGGGGCCACGGTGTCCGGGTCGAGGGCCCACCCGATGATCTGCACCCCCTGCGCGGTGCGGCGGGCGGCCTCGAAGTTGCCGAAGGGGTTGCCACTGGTCACGGTGACGGTGCGACAGCCCATCGACACCGACGCCCCCGGGCCCTGGTTGACGAGTCGGGCGCAGACCTGACGGGCGCCCGGCGCGGCGGGGACGGTGGCCGAGAAGCCGTGGCCCGAGCCCCGACCGGGGTAGGCCAGGGCCACGTCGTCACGGAGCGCGGAGGTCGCCAGCGTGACCGGGGCGCCGCCGTCGACGGTGACCTGGACGGAGGCGTCGTTGGTGTCGGGGTCGATGCCCCAACCCGACACCAGCACCCCGCCGGCGGTGGCGACCGCCGACTCGAAGTTGCCGAACGGGTTGGCGTCGACGGTGACGGTCACGCAGCCGAGAAGGGGGTTGGTGGCGCCGTTGGGTCCGGCGTTGATGGCGTAGGCGCAGGCCCGTCGGGCCCCGCTCGTGGTGGCGACGACGGCGTCGAAGCCGTGGTTCGGACCGACCCGCGGGTAGGCCGCGCCGACGTCGGCCCGGACGCGGTCGGCGACGATCGAGCGACCCCACGCCCCGTCGACGTACACGTGGACGTCGAGCGGACCGGTGGTGTCGGCGTCGATCGCCCACCCGCTGAGCCGGACGCCGCCCGCCGTGGCGGTCACCGCCTCGAGGTTCCCGACGGGTTCGCCGCTGACCGTGACGCTCCGACAGCCGATCAGCGGGTTGGTGGTGCCGAACGGGCCGACGTTGATGGCGTAGGCGCACACCTCGTGGGTGCCGACGCCCACGCCGATGACGGTGTCGTAGCCGTGGTTGGCGCCGTAGCCGGGGACGGCGGCGGCGACGTCGGGACGATCGGTGGCGGCCCGCACCGACGCCGCGCCGACGCCGTCGACGTAGAGGTGCACGTCGATGGGGTCGGAGGTGTCGGGGTCGATGGCCCACCCGGTCACGCGGGCCGAGCCGTCGGGGCGGGCGGTGACGCCGTCGAGGGCCCCGATCGGATCCGCGGAGCGGGGCCCCCAGGGCGTGCCGGCGACGCGGGGGGCCGCCCCGCACTGGCCGCGCCCGGCGGTCCGGTCGCACAGCGGGGCCGAGGCCTCCCAGACGAGCGACGTCCGGGCGTTGGCCGTGACCGGCTTGTGCCCCGTGATGCCGATGTCGAAGCCGGTGTCGGCGGGCAGCCAGTAGCGGTACTCCCGCCCGTTCACCTCCACGACGTAGAACGGCCTGGGCAGGGGGGTGAAGCTGTTCGGGTTGGTCGGGTTGTAGGTGCCGCTGCGCCAGCCCGTCGAGCCCTGTGCCCGCGCGGGGTCGACGTACCAGCACGTGAGCCCGCTCCCGAGCCCGGCGACGTCGCAGGTCCGCTGCTCCATGCCGCCGTAGCGCCCGACCCGGTCGTCGACGGCGGTGTCGAGGGCCTCGTTCTCGTAGAGCTGCTGGTAGAGCTGCTCGCAGTTCCATCCCGACGACGTGCTGCACCCGTACCACGGGCCCCAGGAGTAGCGCCGCAGCGACACGTCGTCGCGGGCCACCCCGGAGGGCGGGTTGCAGTAGCGGAAGGCGATGGTGTTGGCGGCCTGGCGGGCCGAGCTGACCGAGTCGATCGCCCCGGCGGCGGTCAGGTTCCACCCACCGGCGGAGTCGAACTGCCACATGCCGACCCCGGCGGTGAAGTAGGCGGCGACGTAGGGGCCGGTGGTCTGGGAGAACGCGAACAGGTTCCGGTTGAGCGACCAGACGGCGAGGGTGTCGGAGCGTCCGAGGGTCATCGGCGAGGGGACGGGGCCGCCGGTCTCGGGGTAGGTGGGCACCATCATCATCGCCGCGAGTTCGGCCGACGTGAGCCCGGCGCACTTGGGGTGCGCCGAGGCGGCCTCGGTGACCGCGTCGACCGGTCCGCGGCCGAACGTGCGCCCCGAGGTGGGCGGGTCGACGAGGGGGATGCAGGCCCCGAGGACGACGGCCAGCCCGAGAGCGACGGCGATCGCCGCGGCCACCCGCGAAGGGCGTCGGCGGAGCGGCGGGACTGGCGGCATCAGGAGACCTCGGGGACGAGGGCGCGACGGCACCCGGAGAGGCTCCGCCCGGCTCGACGCTAGCAACGGTCGGCGCTCGGGCGGCGGCACCCTTCCCTCCCCGAGGACGGACCCCCGCCCGGACGGTGGACCGCCCCCGTGCTCAGCCCACGGGGGCGGGGACCGGGTGCGGCGTGCAGAACTGGTCGTACTCGGCGATCACGACGTCGGCGGGGTCGATCGAGCACGCCGGGCAGTTCGGGTCACGACGGATCTTGTAGGTCATGAAGGACTGCTCGAGGCTGTCGTAGGCGAGCAGCCGCCCCGACAGCGAGTCGCCCAGACCCAACAGGAGCTTGATGGCCTCGAGCGCCTGGATCGACCCGATGATGCCCGGAAGGACACCGAGGACGCCGGCCTCGGCGCAGGACGGGGCGAGCTCGGGCGGGGGCGGCTCGGGGAGGAAGCAGCGGTAGCAGGGGCCGTCGTGGGGCGTGAAGACGGTGACCTGACCCTCGAAGCGGAAGATCGAGCCGTGCACGACCGGGGTGCCGGTCTTCAGCGACGCGTCGTTGAGCAGGTAACGGCTCGGGAAGTTGTCGGCCCCGTCGACCACGAGGTCGTACCGCTCGAGCAGCTCGACGACGTTGGTGGCGTCGAGGCGGGTGTCGTGGGTGACGACGGTGACGTCGGGGTTGAGCTTCTCGATCGTCTCGCGGGCCGAGTCGACCTTGCGCATCCCGACGCGGTCGAGGTTGTGGACGATCTGGCGCTGGAGGTTCGACTCGTCGACGACGTCCATGTCGACGATGCCGATGGTGCCGACGCCCGCCGCGGCGAGGTAGAGGGCGGCCGGCGAGCCGAGCCCGCCGGCGCCGAGGAGCAGCACCTTGGCGTCGAGCAGCTCCAGCTGACCCTCCTCGCCGACCTCGGGGAGCAGCAGGTGGCGCTGGTAGCGGTTGCGCTGCTCGGGCGTGAGCGTGCGCGGCGTGGCCCAGGGGCGCCCCTGGTCCTTCCACTGGTTGAAGCCGCCGGTCATCGAGACGACGTCGGTGTAGCCCAGCTCGCCGAGGGTCTTCGCGGCGAACGCGGAGCGCACCCCGCCGGCGCAGAACACCACGACGGGGGTGTCGCGGTCGGGGATGCGGCCCTCGACCTGGGCCTCGAGGTGGCCGCGGGGGATGAACACCGCTCCGGGGATCGCCCCCTGGTCGAACTCGTCGGGCTCGCGGACGTCGAGGAAGACCGTCTCGGGCTCGGTGTCGCGGCGGGTGTCGGCCTCGTCGGGCGACACCTCGCGGATCTGGGCCTTCGTCTGGTTGAGGAGGTCACGGAAGGTGGGCACGGCGCCCCTTCGAGGTGGGCCGGCCGTCGGGGGACGGGCGGCGGGTGGACCGGAGTGGCGAAAGCCTACCTACTTGGTCGGCATTCTGCGACCTTCGCCGCAGTGGGAGGCCCGCGGACGGGACGCCGACCGGTCAGGGGGCGGCGAAGAGGGCGGGCAGCACGGCGCTGGTCGACCCGCGGACGACCGCGTCGACCTCGTCGTCGAACGGCGTGGCCTCGGCGTTGACGATGACGACGGGGCAGCTCACCTCCAGAGCGAGGGGGACCATCGCCGCCACCGGGTACACCGCGAGGCTGGTGCCCGCGGCGACCATGGCGTCGGCCTCGAGCACGGCCCGCTCGGCCCGGGCGAGGTCCTCGGGTAGGAGGGCCTGACCGAACATGACGGTGGCCGACTTCAGGATGCCCCCGCACCGGATGCACGCCGGATCCTCCTCCCCCGCCCGCACCCGCTCCAGGGCGTCGACCATCGGCCCCCGGTCGTCGCATCCGAGGCAGACGAACTCGTGCACGGTCCCGTGCACCTCGACGATCCGATCGGGATCGACCCCCGCTTCGGCGTGGAGGCCGTCGATGTTCTGGGTGACGAGGGTGTGGAGCCGCCCCTGGCGGTCGAGGTCGGTGACCGCCAGGTGGCCGGGGTTGGGGCGGGCGTCGAACATCTCGGACTCGAGGCGGATCCGCCACGCCGCCCGTCGGACCCCGGGATCGGCCACGTAGTGGTCGATGGTCGAGCGCTTCTCGGCGGCCGGGTCGCGGGTCCACACGCCGTCGGGCCCACGGAAGTCGGGAATGCCCGACTCGGTGCTGATGCCGGCGCCGGTGAGGACTGCGATCCGCGTCGCCCCCGCCAGGAGCGCGCGCGCCGCGGCCAGCGCGGCATCGTCCGCCGACGGGGAACCGCTCACCTGCCCAGCCCGGCGGCGACCGGTCCCGGAATGGCCTCGAGGGGATCCATGGCCGCCATTCTCACCCGGATCGCGACGCGCCGGCGCCCGTGGCGGGCTGTTCGGTCTCGTCGTTGAGGTACGCCCCGACCAGGACGCTCAGGGCCGACAACCACAGCCACACCATGGTGACCAGCACCGCGCCGAACGAGCCGTACGAGGCCTCGATGTCGGCGAGGAGGGCCGAGTAGACGGCCAGGCCGACCGAGGACACCAGCCAGAGCGCGGTGCCGACGACGCCACCGAGTGACCACCAGCGCCGTCGAGGGGTGTCGCGGCTCGGCGCGATGCGGTACAGCACCCCGAGGGCGGCGACCATCAACGCGGCGATCACCGGCCACCGCACGTAGGACGACAACCAGGTGGCGTCGGGGGCGACCCGACGGAGGATCGTGGGCACGACCGTGAGCGCCGCCACCAGGACGGCGAGGAACACGACGCCGGCGACGGCGAGGAGCAGGGCCTGGGCCCGCAGGCGCACGAAGCTCTGGCGCGGCTCGCCGTAGGCGGCGCGAATGGACTCCATGAGGTGGCGCACCCCGCTCGAGGCCGACCAGAGGGCGACGGCGATGGCGAGCACCAGCGCCACGCCCAACTCGGTGCTCCCCGTGGCGACCACGGCGTTCGCCTGGTCGAGGAGGAAGTCGCGGGTCGGCTCCGGGAGGGCCTCGGTGAGATCGGCCACCTGCTCGGTCACGTCGGCGGGATCGGACACCAGCCCGTAGACACTGACCACCGCGACCACGGTGGGGAAGACGGCGAAGATCCCGAAGAACGCCACGCCGGCGGCGAGGAGCACCGCGTTGTCGGCGCTGATGCGTCGGCCGATCCGGGTGAGCACCGCGCGCCACCCACCGACCGAGGCCACCGGGACGGGCGTGTGGCGCACGGCGTCGGGCACGGGGTCAGGCACGGAGTCGGGTACGGAGTCGGGCACCCCTCGCGTCTACCCCACCGGCGGCAGCTCCGGGACGGCCCCGACGCGCCCTCGTCCCCTCTCCACCCCTGTCCGTGACTCTTGACACTTCACATGCCATCTGAGACATTCACGTTGCCGGAAATGTCCCGAGAACCATCGAGGCGAGACGCGCTGCGAGCCGGCGGACACCCCAGGAGGCACCATGTCGTTCAGCACCGAGATCCCCGCACCCCTCCCCCGCCTGCACGTCGAGGCCTGGGCCGACCCCGTCGTCGACGAGCTCGGCGTCGACCCCAGGGGCGCCTACACCGAGCGGTTCTGGCTGCCGGTGCTGGGTCCCTCGACGATCTGGTTCCTGCGCCGCGTGGCCGACCGTCTCGACGTCGAGCCCGAGGGCTTCGAGCTCGACCTCGCCGACGTCGCCCGGTGCCTCGGCGTGGGGATGCGCGGCGGCCGCAACGCCCCGATCATGAAGACCGTCGAACGCTGCTGCCGGTTCGGGGCGGCACGTCTGTACGGCCACACCAACCTCGAGGTCCGGCGCCGACTGGCCCCGCTCAACCGGGCTCAGACCGAGCGCCTCCCCGACGACCTGCGCGCCGAGCACGACGCCTGGGTGACCCGACCCCAGGGCCACCCCACCGGCACCCAGCTGCAAGAGCGGGCCCGGCGCCTGGCGCTCTCGCTGCTCGAGCTCGGTGAGGCCCCGGAGGCCTGCGAGCGCCAGCTGCACCGGTGGCGCTTCCATCCCGCCATCGCCTTCGAGGCGGTGCGCTGGGCGGTCACCGCCCACGCCGCGCTCGAGGACGGGCGACCGACGCCGCCGACCGCGTCGGCCCCGGTCGCCGCGCTGGCCACGGCGCCACCGTCCGCCCGCCTCGCCGCACCTGGGCCGGGGTCCCCCCTGCCCCGCCCGGTGCCGACCGTGGACCCCACCCCCGGGCCACGGTCGTCGCGGCCCCCGGCGCCGGCGATCGGGGACTCCCGACCGTCGGCCGCCGGTGGGCCGGGCGTACTCAGCGCGGGGCGCGGGCCCGCCGAGGAGGCCTGAACGTCCGGGCCAGCTCGAGCAACGTACGCACGCCGAACCCCGTGGCCCCGGTCGTCCACTGCCCGTCGTCGGCGTCGCCCCACCACGCCGTCCCGGCGATGTCGAGGTGGGCCCACGGGATGTCGTCGGCCACGAACTCCGCCAGGAAGAGCGCGGCGGTGATGGTCCCCGCGCCCTTGCCCTTCGGGATGTTGCGCAGGTCGGCGACGTCGGAGTCGAGTCGGGGGCGGTAGTCGGCCGGCATGGGCAGAGCCCACACCCGCTCACCGGCGGCGGACGCGGCATCGCCGACCTGTCGCTGCCATCCGTCGTCGTTGGCGAGGAGGCCGGCGATCCGGGTCCCGAGGGCGATCTCCACCGCGCCGGTGAGGGTGGCCAGGTCGACGATGGCGTCGGGCTGCGCCTCGCTGGCCAGGCACAGGGCGTCGGCGAGGATCAGCCGACCCTCGGCGTCGGTGTTGAGCACCTCGACGGTGGTGCCGTTGCGCATGGCGAGCACGTCGCCCGGGCGGGTGGCGTCGCCACCGGTCATGTTGTCGGTGACGGGCAGGTAGCCGACCACGCGGCAGCGGGGCGAGACGACCCGCAGCGCGGAGAAGGCACCGAGCACGGCGGCGGCGCCGCCCATGTCCATCTTCATCGTCATCATCCCCTCCCCCGTCTTGAGGGAGAGACCGCCGGAGTCGAACGTGATGCCCTTGCCGACGAAGGCCAGGGTGCCCCGGGGCGTCTCGGGCTCGTAGCAGAGCTCCACGAACCGGGGCTCCTGCTCCGAGCCGCGGTTCACCCCCAGCAGGCCCCCGAGGCCGGCCTCGGCGATCTCGGCGGGACCGAGCACCGTGACCTTGAGGTCCTCGCGCTCGGCGATCTCGACGGCGACCTCGGCGAGCGCCGCCGGCGTGAGGTGCCCGCCGGGGGTGTTCACCAGGTCACGGGCGAGGCACTGCGCCTCGGCGACGGCGACGCCCTGCTCGACGGCCGCGGCCACGCGGGCGCCACCCCGACCGGCGACGACCACGGAGGTGAGCGGCTCCTCGTCGGGATCGGAGCGCATCTCCCGGTAGGCGTAGGCGCCCAGGCGAGCCCCCTCGGCAACGGCCCGGGCGGCGTCGGCTCGCCGGGCCGGCGAAGCGTCGGCGGGGACGACGTCGAGCAGGCGCAGCCCGACCGACGCCACCCGCCGCCCGGCCCGCACGGCCAGCCCGGCCGCCCGGCGCAGGCCGTCGGGGTCGACCTCGTCGACCGGCCCCACGCCCACGACCATCAGGGTCGGCCCGCCCTCGACGGGGAGGATCGCCACCTGGCCGGCGGCGCCGGTGAAGCCCTGCGCGGCCAGCGCCGCGGCCGGCAGACCGGCCTCGGCGAGGTCGAGGCCCGTCTCGGCGGTGACCGGCACCGCCACCATCTCCAGCCCGTCGGGCAACTCTCGGGCGTACTCGATCAGCGGCGGCATGGGCGCTCCTGGGTCAGCCGGACGCGACCGAGCGGGTGGGGCGCGACTCGCCCTCCTGCCAACGGGCCAGCGTCCAGAGCAGGTCGGACAGACGGTTCAGGTAGGGGACGACGGCAGCACCCTCCGCCGCCGCGGAGAGGGCGTCACGCTCGGCGCGGCGGGCGACGGTACGGGCCACGTCGAGCAGCGCGGCGACCATCGTCTCGCCCGGCACGACGAACTCCGTCGGGGGCTCGAAGCGCTCGCTCACGTCGTCGATGAGCCGCTCGAGCCGCTCGACCATGGCATCGGTGACGCGGCTCTTGTCGTCGGTGAGCTTGTCGCGGTTGGCCGGGTCGGTGGCCAGCTCGGCCATCAGCACCCACAGGTCGCGCTCCAGGCCGAGGAGCAGGTCGCCCAGCTCGACGTCGTCGGTGGCGGCGCGGGCCACGCCGATGGCGGCCTGGGCCTCGTCGACCGACCCGTAGGCGGTGGGCTGGGCGGAGTCCTTCGGCACCCGCCCCCCGTAGAGGAGGCCGGTCGTGCCGTCGTCACCGGTGCGCGTGTAGATCTTCACCGGCCCGATCGTACCGACGGCGTGGGTGCCGACCGGCGCCGGGGCGCTGGTATCGTCGCCACCGCCTCGAGCTGTCCTGATGGGGAGGGCGTGATCGCCCCGGCTCCGGCGATGATGGAGATCCTTCTTCGACGCGCCAGGAGCACCCCACGATGAGCAGTTCGTTCCTCGACGCCGCCCGCGAGCGGGTCGTCGTCTACGACGGGGCGATGGGCACCGGCATCCAGGCCCGGGAGCTCACCGCCGACGACTTCGGCGGTGCCGAGCTCGAGGGGTGCAACGAGCTGCTCGCCGTCACCCGGCCCGACGTGCTCGCCGAACTGCACGCCGCCTACCTCGAAGTCGGCTGCGAGATCGTCGAGACCGACACCTTCGGGGCGTTCGCGATCCCACTGGCCGAGTACGGCATCGCCCACCGGAGCCACGAGCTCAACGTGGCCGCCGCGAGGGTGGCCAAGGAGGTGGCGTCGTCGTTCGCCACCCCCGACCGGCCTCGTTGGGTGGCGGGCTCGATCGGCCCCGGCACCAAGTTCCCGTCGCTCGGCCAGATCCGCTACGCCGAGCTGCGCGACCACTACGAGGAGCAGAGCCACGGGCTGCTCACCGGCGGCGTCGACCTGATCATCATCGAGACGATGTTCGACCTGCTCACCGTCAAGGCGGCGATGAACGGGGCCCGACGGGCGATGCGCACCCTCGGGCGCGACGTCCCACTGCAGGTGCAGGTCACCATGGAGCTCACCGGGCGCATGCTGCCGGGCACCGAGATCGCGGCCGCCCTGGCGGCGATCGACCCACTGCGACCCGATGTGATCGGCATCAACTGCGCCACCGGTCCGGTGGAGATGGGCGAGCACCTGCGCCACCTCGCCGCCCACGCCCGCATGCCGATCTCGTGCATCCCCAACGCCGGGTTGCCGAGCGTCGTCGACGGGGCGATGCACTACGACCTCACGCCCGACCAGCTCGCCGAGCACCACGCCCGGTTCGTGACCGAGCTCGGCGTGAGCGTGATCGGCGGGTGCTGCGGCACCACCCCCGAGCACCTCGCCGCGGTGGTGGACCGCTGCCGCGACCTCACCCCGGCGGCCCGCGCGCCGGTGCACGAGGCCGGCGCCACGTCGATCTACTCCCTGGTCCCGTTCGAGCAGGACACGTCGTTCATGATCATCGGCGAGCGCACGAACGCCAACGGGTCGAAGAAGTTCCGCGAGGCCATGCTCGAGGGCGACCTCGAGACGTGCGTGCAGATGGCCAAGGACCAGGTGCGTGAGGGCGCCCACGTCCTCGACCTCTGCGTCGACTACGTCGGTCGCGACGGCACCACCGACATGGACGAGCTGGCCAAGCTGCTGGCCACCCAGGCCAGCGTCCCGCTGGTGCTCGACTCGACGGAGCCCCAGGTGATGGAGGCCGGGCTGTCCTGGCTGGGGGGCCGCGCCATCCTCAACTCCGCCAACCTCGAGGACGGCGAGGCCGAGGGCAGTCGCCTCGACAGGGTGATGCGACTGGCCAAGGAGTACGGCGCGGCGATCATCTGCCTGCTCATCGACGAGGAGGGCCAAGCCCGCGACGTCGAGTGGAAGCTGCGCATCGCCCACCGGATCCACGACCTCGCCGTCGACCGCTACGGCCTCGAGCCGAGCGACCTGATCTTCGACGCCCTCACCTTCCCGCTCTCGACCGGCGACGACGACCTCCGGGGTGACGCCGTCGCCACGATCGAGGCCATCCGCCGCATCAAGGCCGAGCTCCCGGGGGTCCACACGACGCTGGGGGTCTCGAACGTCTCGTTCGGCCTGAAGCCGGCCGCCCGGCACGTGCTCAACTCGGTCTTCCTGCACGAGTGCGTCCAGGCCGGGCTCGACTCCGCCATCGTCCACGCCGCCCGCATCATGCCGCTCAACAAGATCCCCGCCGAGCAGCGCGAGGTGTGCCTCGACCTCGTCCACGACCGCCGCCGCGACGACTACGACCCGCTCACCGCGCTCCTCGAGATCTTCTCCGACGTCGAGGCGACGACCGTCGAGCAGGAGGACCGCAGCGACTGGACGGTGGAGCAGCTCCTCAGCCAACGCATCATCGACGGCGAGCGCGAGGGCCTCGAGGACGATCTCGATCGGGCGATGGCGTCGGGCCTCGCGCCCCTCGCCATCATCAACGACGTGCTCCTGGCCGGCATGAAGGTGGTGGGCGACCTCTTCGCCAGCGGGGAGATGCAGCTGCCCTTCGTGCTCCAGTCCGCCGAGACCATGAAGAAGGCCGTCGCCCACCTCGAGCCGCACATGGAGAAGGACGACACCGGCGGGAAGGGTCGCATCGTGCTGGCCACGGTCAAAGGCGACGTCCACGACATCGGCAAGAACCTGGTGGACATCATCCTCACCAACAACGGCTACGAGGTCACCAACCTGGGCATCAAGATCTCCATCACCGAGATGATCGAGAAGGCGGTCGAGGTCGGGGCCGACGCCATCGGCATGAGCGGCCTGCTCGTGAAGTCGACCCTGATCATGCGCGACAACCTCGAGGTCCTGAACGAGCGCGAGCTCTCGCACATCCCCGTGCTGCTCGGCGGGGCGGCGCTCACCCGCAGCTACGTCGAGCGCGACCTGCGCGACGTCTACGAGGGTCGGCTCTTCTACGGCAAGGACGCCTTCGAGGGCCTGCGGGTGATGGACCGCCTCGGCGAGATCAAGCGCGGCGGGCCGGACGACCCCGACTGGGGGCGGGTGCCCAGCGAGAGCCGGGTGCCGGCCCGCACCGGTTCGAACCGCAACGACGACGGACCTTCCGAGCCCGTCCCGGCCCGCTCCCCCGAGGTGGAGACCGACAACCCGGTGCCCGTGCCGCCGTTCCTCGGCACCGAGGTGGTGAAGGGCATCCCCCTCGACGACATCGCGGGGTACATCAACGAGACCGCCCTGTTCCGCAACCAGTGGCAGTTCCGCCCGGAGAGCCGGGCCGACGGCACGGCCGAGACCGACGAGGAGTTCAAGGCCCGGATCCGCCCGATCCTGCGCGAGCAGCTCGCCGAGGCCAAGGCGTCGGACATGTTGGTCCCCCAGCTCGTCTACGGGTTCTTCCCGGCCAACGGCGACGGCGACGACCTCGTGATCTGGACCGGCGAGGACCGCCGCACCGAACGGGCCCGCTTCCACTACCCCCGGCAGCGCCAGAGCCCGCACCTCTGCATCGCCGACTTCTTCCGACCGGTCGACTCGGGCGAGGCCGACTATGCGGCCTTCCACATCGTGACGATGGGCCAGCGGGTGAGCGACGTGACCGCCGAGCTGTTCGCCGCCGACCGGTACCAGGACTACCTGCTCGTCCACGGCCTCGGAGTGGAGATGGCCGAGGCCCTCGCCGAGCTCTGGCACCGGCGCATCCGCGAGCAGTGGGGGTACGCCGACGAGGACGGTCCGTCACTGGCCGGGCTCTTCCGCCAGCAGTACAGGGGCGGCCGCTACTCGTGGGGCTACCCCGCGTGCCCCGACCTCGAGGACAACCTCACCGTCGCCGAGCTCCTCGACGTCGGACGCCTCGGGGTGGAGGTCAGCGAGGAGACCGGGTTCCAGTACCAGCCCGAGCAGACCACCTCGGCGCTGATCTGCCACCACCCCCGCGCCAAGTACTTCGTGGCCCGCTGAGCGCCCCTCCCGTCGGGGTCCGGGTCAGGCCCGGCGCCAGCGGAGCAGCTCGGCCTCGAGGTCGGCGATCCGCCGGCGGTCCTCGAGGGTGGCGGCCTCGATCCGGCGTTGGATGAGCCCCTGCAGCTCGACGTGGGCGTGCTGGAGCTCGACGTCGCGGGCGTAGAGCGCGGCGTAGGCCTCGCCGATGCCGAGCGGCTCGCCCGGCTCGTCGTGGCGGGCGGGCGCGATCGACGTGGGCGGGAGGCCCGTGGCCTCCCGGGCCGCACGGATCGCCTCGAGGAAGGCGCGGTCATGGACCTCGTCGGGCTCGAGGTACGCGCCCTCGGCCCACTCGTTCCACGCGTTGACGAACACCAGCCGTTCGGGGGTGCGCCGGGCCCGCTTGATCGCCGCCTCCAACCACGCCCGGAACCACGCCGGATCGCGCCCCAGGAGGAGCTTGGCGGGGCCCTGGGGCCGGCGGGGGGTGTTGTCCCAGCTCGGGACGACGGTCGGATAGCGGGTCCAGTCGGGGTCGGGGCGGTCCGCGAAGAACCGGGCGGCGTCGCGGTAGTCGGCGATCTCGTTGCGAGGGTCGGACCCGACGGGGTGGACCCGCTCGACGTGCTCGAAGACCCCGTGGGGAGGGAACTCGGCCGAGGCGTCGCACCCGAAAGCGGCGGGGTCGCTGAAGTCGCCCCACGACTCGAACTTCACGACGTAGGGCTCGCCGACACCGGCCTCGACGGCCAGGCGCCGCCAGAGGTCGAAGGTGCGCTTCGGGTCGGGGAGGGTCTGCACCCTGTACACCCCGAAGAGGGGACGACCCCCGACGCGGACGTAGCGGTCGTCGGCGAACTGCTCCACCAGGTAGCGCCCGTGGGCCTCGTCGTCCTCGGCGCTGTAGGTCTGCGGGATCAGCATCTCGCGCTGGCCGGCGTCCCAGGTGCGCGTCCAGTTCTCGTTGGCCCACAAGAGGCAGAACGGGAAGTCCGGGGAGCCGCTGCGGCGCACGTCGGCCAGGGGACGTTCGAGCATGCGGCGACCGTGGAACCAGTAGTGGTAGTAGCAGAAGCCGTCGATGCCGTGAGCTCGGGCGAGCGAGGCCTGCAGCTCCCGGGTCTCGGGCACCCGCAGGTCGTAGAAGCCGAGCTCGCCGGGCAGGCGGGGCTGCTCGTGACCGGGGAAGAGCGGGCGGGCCTTCACCACGTTGCGCCACTCGCTGAAGCCGGAGCCCCACCAGGCGTCGTTCTCGGGGAAGACGTGGAACTGCGGGAGGTAGAACGCCAGCAACCGGTGAGGCGAGCGGGGATCTCCCGACTCCGCTCGATCCTGGTCGGGTCCGCCGGCGGGCGTCGTCACCGTGGTGTGACCCGGAACCGCCGGTACCTCCGGTGCAGCGCATGGGTCAGGCGAACGGGCAGGAGTCGCCGCAACGCTCCGAGCTCGGCATCGAGCCCGGCGCTGCGTTCGCGGGCCTCCGCCGCCTCGGCCCGGAGCCGATCGCGGTCGGCGTTGACGGCGTCGAGCTCCACCGCCAGCTCGAGCTCGCGCTCGCGCACGATCCCGAGCTGCTCCTCCAGGGCCTCTGCCCGGCGGCGGGCGCGAAGGAGCAGCTCGTCGGCCTCGAGCAGACGCGCCTCGCTCTCCGCGGCGTCGAGCGCGTCCTCCTCCCGCTTGGCGTGGACCACGAACTGGAAGGTCTCGGCCTCGGGGTCGAGGAGCAGCTCCTCGACGATCTCCGGGGCGACGTCACCGGGTCCGACGTTCAGCCCGGAGCCGAAGACGGGACGGAAGACGCGCTCGAGGGCCGAGATCCGCAGGCCCGCCGCCGCCAGCGCCTCCTCGAGGGTGGTGCGGGTGAAGAAGCGCAGGTGGGTGGCGTCGAGCAGGCCGATGGGCTGGTACTGCCAACGGCCGATGAAGAGGTGCAGGCGCAGGTCGACGTGGGCGACGTTCGGCACGGACACCACGATGGAGCCACCGGGGCGAAGGACCCGACGAGCGGACCGCAGCACCCTCACCGGGTCGCGGACGTGCTCGATGACGTCACCGAGGAGCACGGCGTCGAAGGTGTTCGCCCCGACGAGCTCGTCGAGCGGCGTGACGTCGAGGTCGCCGGCATGGGCGGCCACGGCGTGACGGGCCGCACCCTGGAGCGCATCGGCGTCGACGTCGACGGCGGTGACCCGGTTGCCGCGCTCGGCGAGGACGGCGGTGACGTGCCCGGCGCCGGCGCCGACCTCGAGCACGTCGCGGTCGAAGCCGACGAAGCGCAGGCTCATGGCGTGGGCGTTGTTCGCCGCGGAGGGGTCGACCTCGACGTGGTAGCGACTGGAGCCCGCTTCGACAGGGGTGCCCTCGACGGTCGCCATGGGGCGAAATCTAGCAGCGGGCGTTTCGGCGCCCGGTGGCTGCGCCGTGCCCCGAACGCGGCTCAGGCGGACTGGCGCTTCTCCGCCGGGGCTTCGGCGGCGCCGCTCCGGGAGGCGTCCGCGTCGTCGGCGGGGTCGGGGTGGGCGGTCGGGTGGCGGGCCCGGGTCTGCTTGGCGGCGGCGACCGAGGCCTCGAGGGCGGCCATCAGGTCGACGACCCGGTCGGGCTCGGCGTCGGCGACGGGGGCGATCACGTCCTCCCCGGCCGCCTTGCGCTCGATGAGCTCGAGCACCGCCTCCCGATAGGTGTCCTGGAATCGATCGGGTTCGAAGTCGGTCGACAGGGACTCGACCAGCTGGGTGGCCATGGCCAGCTCCCGGTCGGAGACCTCGACGTCGCCCACCTCGGCCAGCTCGGGGATCGAGGCAGGGTCGTTGAGCTCGTCGGCGTAGACCATCGTGGACAGGACCAGGCGACCGTCCTGGGGCCGGATGGCGGCGAGGTACTGCTTGGTGCGCATGACCAGGTGCGCGATGCCGACCTTGCCCTCGGCCTCCATCGCCCGGGCCAGCAGTGCGTAGGGCTTGGTGACCTTGTCGGGGACGAGGAGGTAGGCGGCGTCGTAGAGCACGGGGTCGATCGCCGACTGGTCGACGAACTCCTCGATCTCGATGGTGCGCACCGCCTTCGGGTCGAGTGCGGCGAGTTCGTCGTCCGTCACGGTCACGTAGCCGCCGCCGGGCAGCTCGTAGCCCTTGACGATCTCCTCCCACGGGACCTCGTCACCGGTCTCGGCGTCGACCCGCTTCTGCTTGACCCGGCTGCCGCTGCGCCGGTCGACCTGGTTGAAGTGCACCGTCTTGCGGCTGACCGCGCTGTAGAGCTTCACCGGGATGTTGACCAGGCCGAAGCTGATCGATCCACTCCAGATGGCACGAGGCATGGGGAGCTCCTTCCCGCCCGAGACTCAGGAAAGTAGCGCCCTCGCCACGAGATCGATGCCGAACGCGGTGAGGATCGCCAGGTAGAGCAGGCCGGTGGCGGCCATGACGGCGCTGTAGGACCGCTCCTTGAGCGCGAGCCGGGTGACGACCACGAGCCCGATGGTGGTGACCACGGACATGGCCCAGAACCACGCCAGCAGGCCGTTGTACCCGTCGTCGATGGTGCCGTTGAGGGCCGAGACCATGCCCACGGGGACGAGGAGCAGCACCACCTCCGGCACCCAGAGCCACCCGGTCCAGCGCACCAGCTCGAGCAGCGGGCCGCGGGGCATCCCCGGCTGCACGAGGTACCAGTGGCCGAGCAGCATGGCGTCGGTGACGGCCCCGAGGAAGGCCGCCCCGACGACGAAGCGGGCCACGGCCAACCACACCCGGCCGTCGGCGGCGTCGGCGGCGGCCACCGCGGCGGCCACCACGCCGACCACCCCGATGATCGGGGCGACGAGGTCGAGGCGGGGGTCGAACTCGGGCACGGACGCGTCCTTGCCGGCGGCCTCGCGCTCGATGCCGGTCATGGCCGCCACCCGGGCGGTGCGCGCCTCGGCCAGCTCGACCTGGCCGGCCACACCGGCCTTGCGGCGGACGACGGACACGGTCAGCGCGAACCCGGTCGCCAGCGCCACCCCGACCGCGGACGCGTCACGGACGAGGTTCGGCTCGATCACCGCGATCCCGATGTACGCCGCGCCGGCGGCCATCAACCCGTACGTGCCGCGCATGAGCCATCCGTAGCCGAGGGAGACCTCTCGACGGCGGGTCGTGATCCACAGGAAGAACAGGCCGCCCGTCGCCCACTGCAGCAGCACCGAGGCCGCGTCGAAGCTGATCACCGGGGCCGGGCGCCCTTCGCGGGGAAGCTCACGCGTCGACGGCCACGAGCCGGTGGTCGGCGCGGTTCAGCGCCTCCGGACCGTCCGGGGTGGTGACGACGATGTCCTCGAGGCGCAGCCCGAACCGACCCGGCAGGTAGATGCCGGGCTCGACGGAATAGGCGTGACCCGGGACGAGCGGTGTCGTGTTGCCGTCGACGATGTAAGGGTCCTCGTGGGCCTCCACCCCGATGCCGTGCCCGGTGCGGTGGACGAAGCGGTCGCCGTAGCCGGCGTCGGCGATGATGCGCCGGGCGGCGGCGTCGACGACCTCGCAGGGCGTCCCGGGCACGCCGGCCTCGACGGCGGCGGCCTGGGCCTCCTGGAGCACCCCGTAGACCTCGGCCACGTCGTCGGGGATCGGGCCCGTGACGACGCACCGGGTGATGTCGGAGCAGTAGCCGGCGCCGCCCTCGACGAACATCGTCCCGCCGAAGTCGCACAGCACGACCTCGCCGGGGCCGATGACGCGGTCGCCGGGCTCGTGGTGGGGGCTGGCCGCGTTGGGCCCGGCGGCAACGATGGCGAAGTTCACCCGGCCGTGACCCTCGGCGAGGATGCGCCGGCCGAGCTCCGCGGACACCTCGGCCTCGGTGCGACCGACGAGTGCGACGGCACCGCTCTGGAGCTCACCGGCGATGCGGTCCACGGCCGCCGCGGCGCGGCGCAACGCCTCGACCTCGGCCGCGTCCTTGACCGCCCGGAGCGGGCCGACGACCTCCGAGGAGGTCGTGAACCGGAGGTCGGGTCGGACCGTCTGGAGCCCGACGAGGAACTGGGCCCAGGTGTGGTTGCCGATCGCCGCCACCCCGGCCGGCCCGACGAGGTCGGCGACGATGGCGACGGGGTCCTCCGTCTCCCCCCAACCCCGCACCCCGAAGACCTCGGGGCGCTCGACGACCCTCGGCACCTCGAGGTTCGGCACCACCAGCGTGGCGTCGCCCTCACGGGGGACGACGAGCATCGTGAGGCGTTCGAGCGGCATCGCCTCGTACCCGGTGAGCCACGGCAGATCGGGGCCGACCGAGAGGAGGCAGACGTCGACGCCGGCGGCGTCCATGGCGGCCCGAACCCGGGCCAGGCGGTCAGCGTGCACGTCCGGAGGCTACCGGTGGGCCTGGTGTCAGACCCCCGCCGAGGCGGCGTCGGCGGCCTGGCGGGCGTGGTAGCTCGACCGCGTGAGCGGGCTCGACTCGACGTGGGCCAGCCCGAGGGCCTCGCCCACGGCGCGGTACCGGTCGAACCGGTCCGGCGGGACCCAACGGTCGACGGGGAGGTGGTGCGAGGTCGGACGCAGGTACTGCCCGATGGTCACGATCCCCACCCCGACCCCGGCCAGATCGGCGAGCGTGCCCTCCACCTCGTCGTCGGTCTCCCCCATGCCGACCACCAGCCCCGACTTGGTGGCCAGGCCGGCGGCCCGGGCCCGGGCGAGCACCGCCAGCGAACGGGCGTAGCCGGCCGAGGGCCGGACCGCCCGTTGCAGCCTCGGGACGGTCTCCACGTTGTGGTTCACGATGTCGGGCCGGCTGGCGAAGATCAGGTCGAGGGCCTCCGGGCGGCCCCGGCAGTCCGAGATGAGGACCTCGACCTGCACGTGCGGGGTGCGGCGCCGTATGGCATGGACGGTGGCGGCCATGGCCCCGGCGCCCTCGTCGGGGAGGTCGTCGCGGGCGACGGTGGTGACGACGGCGAAGCCCAGGGCCATCCGCTCGACGGCCTCGGCGACCCGTTCGGGCTCGGTCGGGTCGAGCGGGGCGGGCTTGCGGGTGTCGACCAGGCAGAACCCGCACGCCCGCGTGCAGCGCTCCCCGTTGATCATGAAGGTGGCCGTCCCGTCGGCCCAGCACTCGGAGCGGTTGGGGCACCCGGCCTCCTCGCACACGGTCACCAGTCCGAGGTCGCGGACCGTGCGCTCGGTGGCGATCACGGCAGGATCGAGGCGCAGCGGCGCCCGGAGCCACTCGGGCTTGCGCTCGGCGACGGCGAGGCCGCCCACCACCCCGGCGTCGGCGAGGCGGCCCCGGAGCCGCCGCGACGGACCGTCCACGGCCACCTCCACAGCCACCCGGTCGGCCCCCTGGTCGGCCACCTCGCCCGCGGGACCAGGCGCGCCCTCGCCACGATGGTCCGCAGCGGTGCGGACCGGGGCGCCGGCGCCACGCCCTCGGCTGAACGCCGAGAGGTCGCGGTCGTCGGCCCGGGCGCCGACGACGCCGACCCGCTCCCAACGGCGCCCGTCAGGTGCCCACCGCTCGACCGCCCGGGCGACGAGCGCGTCGACGACGTCACCCATCGTCACGTCGACGCCCTCCTCGGCGAGGGATGTGACGCCCTTGTCGGGGATCCCGCACGGCACGATGTGGCCGAACATCGACATGTCGGGGGCGACATTGAGGGCGAAGCCGTGCATCGAGCGCCCCCGGTCGAGGCGCACGCCGATGGCCGCGATCTTGCGGGGGGTGGGCCCCCCGGGATCCACCCACACGCCGGGGTACTCGCGGAGACGGCCCGCTCCGGGGAGGCCGAGGTCGGCGAGGGTGTCGATCACGAGCTGCTCGACCGAGCACACGTAGGCGACGGTGTCGGCCATGCCTCCACCGCGCTTGCCGGGAACGGTGAAGATCGGATAGCCGACCAACTGCCCGGGTCCGTGATAGGTGACGTCGCCGCCCCGGTCGCTGCGGACCAGTTCGGCCCCGACGTCGGCCGGGTCGACGAGGACGTTCTCCGGACGCCCCCGGGCGCCGAGCGTGTAGACGTGCGGGTGCTCGAGCAGCAACAGCCAGTCGTCGCGACCGGCGAACAGGGCGTGCTGGAGGGCGTGAGCCTCGCCGTAGGGCACCGAGCCCAACCAGCGGACCCGCAGCGGGGCGCGCCCGATCGGGTCGTGCGCTCCCGGCGGGCCACCCGGTGCCGTCATGGCCGTCGGCGCACCGTCACAGCTCGCTCTCCCAGTCACGGGACTGCAGCGTCTCCTTCACCTCACGCAGGAATGCCGCCGCGTAGGCCCCGTCGAAGGCGCGGTGGTCCCAGCCCATCCCGAGGAGGCCGACGGAGTGGATGGCGATCGACTCGCCACCGTCGGCGTCGGTGACCACGACGGGCTTGCGGCTCACCCCGTCGGTGCTGAGGATGGCGACCTGGGGCTGGTTGATGACCGGCAGCACCAGGTGGCTGCCGAACGACCCGGAGTTCGAGAGCGTGAAGGTGCCTCCGACGATGTCGTCGGCGGACAGCTTCTTCGTGCGGGCGCGGTCGGCCAGCTCGTTGATGCGCCGGGCGATGGCCCGCAACCGCATGTCGTCGGCGTTGTGGACCACCGGGGCGAGGAGGCCCTCGAAGTCGAGGTCGACGGCCACCGACAGGTTGACGAAGTTGTGGACCACCAGCTCGCCCTCACCCACCGAGGCGTTCATGTGCGGGTAGAGCCGGAGCGCATCGATGACCGCCCTGGCGATGAACGGCAGGTAGGTGAGGCTGAAGCCCTCATCGGCCTTGAACGCCTCCCGGTGCCGGCGCCGGACCCGCTCGACGTTCTCGTAGTCGACCTCGACGACCGAGTAGGCGTGCGGGGACGTGGCCTTCGACATGACCATGTGCTCGCCGGTGCGACGCCGGATGTTGTTGAGCGGCTCGACGGTGTCGCCCGTGCCCGAGCGCGGCACGGGAGCGGGGCGACGGGTGCCGCCCGACGCCGGCGCACCCGGCGAGGACGCGGCCGGGGCAGCCGGGGCCTGAGCCGGCGGAGCGGCGGCGGAGCCGTCACGGATGGCCCGGTCGACGTCGGCGCGCGTGATGCGACCGCCGGCTCCCGACCCGACGATGCGACCGGGGTCGAGGCCGTAGTCGTTCACCAGTTGGCGCACGATCGGCGAGAGCAGCCGACCGGTGGTCGCACCGCTCGCCGCGGTCGGCGCCGCCGGTGCCGGCGGGGCGGGCGCGGGGGTGGGCGGGGGCGCCACTACCGGCGCAGGCGGGGCGGCGGCCGGCGCAGGGACGGGCGGCTCGGCGGCGGGGGCGGCCTCCGGCTCGGGCGTGGGTTCCGGCTCGGCGGCCGGCGCGGGCGCAGCGGCCGCCCCTGCGCTCTCGTCGCCGACCACCGCGAGGACGGTGCCCACGTCGACCGTGTCGCCCTCCGGCACCCGGATCTCGGTGAGCACCCCGGACACCGGCGAGGGCACCTCCGAGTCGACCTTGTCGGTCGAGACCTCGAACAGCACCTCGTCCTCGGCGATGGCGTCGCCCACCTGCTTGAACCACTTCGTGATGGTGCCCTCGGTGACCGACTCACCGAGTTGGGGCAGCTGGATCTCGGCCATGTGACGTTCCTCTGCGGATCAGGGTGGCGGCGGGCGGGGGGAGTCAGCCGTGCAGCGAGCGCCCGGTGAGGGCGAGAACGCTCTCACCGAAGAGCTCGCTCAGCGAGGGGTGGGGCTGGATGAAGTGGGCGACCTCGTCGGCGGTGGCCTCCCAGTTGACGGCCAGATAGGCCTGGCCCAGCTGCTCGGTCACCCACGGGCCCACCATGTGGACCCCGAGCAGGCGGCCACCGGTGCCGTCGGGGCGGCGCTCGGCGATGATCTTCACCATGCCCTCGGGCTCGTCGAGGATGAGCGCTCGGGCGTTGCCGGTGTAGCGGTGCTTGCTGACGACCACGTCGTAGCCCGCCTCCTTGGCAGCCGCCTCGGAGTACCCGACGAAGCTGACCTCGGGGTGGCAGTAGATGCACCATGGCACCCGCGCGTCGTCGACCGGGACGGGGTCCTCGCCGAGCATGTCCTGGATCACGCAGATGCCCTCGGCGAAGCCCACGTGGGCCAGCGCCGGTGTGGCGATCAGGTCGCCGACCGCGTAGACACCCGGCTCGGCGGTGCGATAGCCCTCGTCGACGTCGACGTGCCCACGCTCGGTGATCTTGACGGCGGTGCCCTCGAGGCCGAGGTTCTCCGACAGCGGTCGGCGCCCGACGGACACCACGACCATCTCGACGTCGATGGACTCGTCGTCGCCGAAGCGGACGGTCGTGCCGCCGTCGTGGGGGTCGTGCCCGGTGACCGCCACACCGGTGCGCACGTCGATGCCGCGCTTCTTGAAGGACTTGAGCACGACCCGCGTGATGTCGTCGTCGCAGCCCGGGAGGATCTTGGGGAGTGCCTCGAGGATGGTGACGTCGGTGCCGAGGTCGCTCATCATCGACGCGAACTCACAGCCGATCGCCCCGCCGCCGATGACCACCGCGGAGGCCGGGAGCCGCTCGACCGAGAGCAGCTCGTCGGAGGTGACCACCGTCGGGGCGTCGACGTCGAAGCCGGGGATGGTGCGCGGCACCGAACCCGAGGCCAGCACGACGTGGGTGCCGTGGAGCTCGACGTCGCCCGACTCGCCGCCGGTGACCTTGACGAGGTGGTCGGCGTGCAGCGTGCCGGTGCCGTCGAACACCGTGACCTTGCGGGCCTTGAGCAGGCCGCTGAGGCCGCCGAAGAGCTGGTCGATCACCTGCTGCTTGCGGGCCTGGGTGACGGAGAAGTCGAGCGTCGGCTCGCCTGCGGCGATGCCGAACGTCGCGGCGTCGACGATGGTGCGGTGCACGGAGGCCGTCTCGAGCAGCTCCTTGGCGGGCACGCAGCCGACGTGGAGGCATGTGCCGCCGACCTTGTGCTTCTCGACGAGCGCCACCGACAGACCCGCTGACGCGCCGTACAGCGCAGCCGCGTAGCCACCGGGACCTCCACCGATGATGACGACGTCGAACTTCTCGGCCGTGGGGACCACCTCCTCGGGAACGTGTCGGAGCCTACCCAGGGGGCGGGGCGGCGCCGACCGTCGTTCCGGAGGGGGCGACGGCCCTACTGCTGGAGGGCGGAGAGCTGGTACTGGTTCTCGGAGACGGCGAGGCGGCGGATCTCCACGTGGGGTTCGACGAGCGCCTGGGCGTGCCCCGAGAACACCCCGCGCAGCGGCTGCACGTCGTCGTAGTCACGGCCGTGGCCGATCTTCACGTGGCGCTGCCCGACCGGTTGCTGGTTGGTGGGATCGAGAGCGATCCAACCGAAGCCCGGCACGGCAGCCTCGAACCAGGCATGGGTCTGCACGACGACGGTGTCGTCGTCGTCGCCCATCGCCGGGTCGTCGGCGGGGTCGATGTTCTTGGTCTCGTCGCGGGTGAACAGGTAGCCCGACACGTAGCGGGCCGGGATCCCCTGGCTGCGGCACAGCGCCACGGCGAGGTGGGCGAAGTCCTGGCACACACCGTGGCCGTCGCGCAGGACGTCCTCGACCGACACGCCCACCTTCGTGGCTCCCGGGGTGTACTCCAACACGGTGCCGACCGTCCGGTGCATGGCGAGCACGGCGCTCACGGTGTCGGGGCCGACGAGCTCGGACTGGAGCCGCGCCGCCTCGGTGACGCCCTGACCCCAGTCGGCGTGCGGGGACGGTTCGAGGTACTCGGCGTGGGCGTCGCGGAAGGCCAGGTCCTCGAGCGCCCAGCGGGGGCTCGCCGCGCTCAGCATCGGGCGGGGGTACGTCTCGACCGTGGCGGTCGCGGTGACCTCGAGGGCGATGTGCGGCGACCGGTGGCCGAACGCGTCGACCCGGGTGCCCCAGTAGTCGATGAACGACGACACCTTCGACGACGGCGACGTCGTGACCCGGTAGCTCACCAGGTTCTGGTAGGCGTCACTGGTCGGGCAGGCCCGCAGCTCGTTCTGCGACTCCCTGACCAGGTCGTCGTAGGTGAACGACGTGCGGTAGCGGATGTCGAGCCTCACGACGCCCACCGGTCACCGGGCAACACCTTCAGCGAGTGCAGGTCCAGCTCGTGGCTGTTCGTGAAGTACTGCACCGTCACCGCCGTGCCGACCTGGCGGATCCCGTCCTGCACTCGGGCCAGCTCCTCGGCCAGGCCCCCCGCCATCAGCTCGCTCATGTCGGCGAACTCGAGGTCGGCGCGCAGCCGGCCGAGCAACCGGAGCGGGCGGACCAGTTCGGGGCTCCCCGCTTCGAGCAGCTTGAGGCTGTCCTCGGCGGTGCGCAGCGAGTGCAGGACCGAACGGGGAAAGGTGCGCGACAGCAACAGGAAGGCGACGACGTCGGCAGGATCCATCGACCCACGGTGGTTGCGGCGGTACGCCTCGAGCGCCGACGCCGACCGCAGCGTGCCGACCCACTCGTGGAACCCGGCCGAGGTGAGCTGGCCCTGGCGGACCCGCAACAGCCGACACGCCCACTCGGCGCGTTCGAGGTGCCAGCCGAGCTCGAGGAAGCGCCAGCCCTCGTCGCGCGCCAGGGTCTCGTGGGCCACACCGGCCACCGCCTGGCACTCGCTGCGCACCATGCCGTACAGCTCGTGGGGCTGGTGCTCGAGGTCGGCGGCGAGGTTGCGGCTGCGGAGACCGAGGCAGAACGAGTTGATGGCACCCCACAGCTCGGTGGACAGCCATCCCCGCACGGTCCGGGCGTTCTCACGAGCCTGCTCGACGGCGGCGACGATCGACCCCTGGTTCTCCCGGTCGAGGACCAGGAACTCCGACACCGCGCCGGCGTTCATGGGCCGACCCGTCGCGGCGAACGCCTCGTGCAGCCCGACGGCGGCCAGCACCCCACCCCAGGCGGCTCGCTCCTCGGCAGCGGTGGTCTCGAGCAGGCCGTGGTAGGTGACGTCGAGGAGGCGGGCGGTGTCCTCGGCCCGCTCCATGTACCGCCCGATCCAGAAGAGGCTCTCGGCGTCCCGGGCCAGCATCAGACGGTGGCCCCCTCGTCGACCGACACGGCCCGGTGACGGCCGGTGGCCACCAGGTCGTCGGCCTTCTTGGCCCGCAGCGCGGCCTCCTCGTCCTCGAGGTCGGCAGCGGTGCGGGCGAGGACCCACGTGTCCTTCGACCCGCCACCCTGGGAGGAGTTGACCACCAGTGAGCCCTTGCGCATGGCGACACGGGTGAGGCCCCCCGGGATCACCTCGACGGCGTCGCTGGTCAGCACGAACGGCCGCAGGTCGACATGACGTCCCTCGAGGTGGTCGCCGTCGAGCGTCGGGTGGCGCGACAGCGAGACGACCTCCTGGGCGATCCAGTTGCGGGGATCGGCGAGGATCTTGCGCCGGCAGATCGCCAGCTCCTCGTCGGATGCGGCCGGCCCGATCGTGATCCCGTAGCCGCCCGCCTCGGCGACCGGCTTCACGACGAGCTCGTCGAGCCGGTCGAGCACGGCGTGGCGCTGGTCCTCGTCCCAGAGCAGGTAGGTCTCGACGTTGGGGAGCAGCGGCTCCTCCCCCAGGTAGTACCGGACCATCTCGGGCACGTAGGCGTAGACGGCCTTGTCGTCGGCCACGCCGTTGCCGATGGCGTTGGTGACGGTGACGTTGCCGGCCCGCACCGCGGCCAGCAGGCCCGGCACCCCGAGGGTGGAGTCGGGGCGGAAGACCACCGGGTCGAGGAAGTCGTCGTCGATGCGCCGGTAGATGACGTCGACCCGCTTCAGGCCCCGGGTGGTGCGCATGTAGACGACGTGGTCGTCGACGACGAGGTCGCGGCCCTCGACGAGCTCGACGCCCATGTGGGCGGCGAGGAACACGTGCTCGAAGTACGCCGAGTTGTAGACACCGGGCGTGAGCACGACGATCGTGGGGTTCTCCCCCGCCGCCGGAGGCGCCACCCGGCTCAACGCACCGAGGAACGACCGGCCGTAGTGGTCGACGGGTCGCACCGGGGTGTCGGCGAAGACGTGGGGCAGCAGGCGGGTCATGGCCACGCGGTTCTCGACCACGTAGGAGATGCCGCTCGGGTTGCGGAGGTTGTCCTCGAGCACCCGGTAGGTGCCCTCGGCGTCGCGCACGAGGTCGCTGCCGGCCACGAGGCAGCGGGCCCCCAGCGGCATCGGGACGCCGAACGCCTCCCGGGCGAAGCCGTCGGAGCTCGACACCAGCCACCACGGGACGATGCCGTCGTGGACCGCCGCCCGTTCTCCCACGTACAGGTCGTCGAGGAAGCGGTTGAGGGCGGTCACCCGCTGGACGAGGCCGGCCTCGATGTGGTCCCACTCGTCGGCCGGGACCACCCTGGGCAGGAGATCCATCGGGAAGGTCCGCTCGATGCCCTCACCCTCGCCGTACACGGTGAAGGTGATGCCCTGACTGCGGAACGCGGCGTCCCGGCGCCGCTCACGACGCGCCAGGTCGTCGGCGTCGAACTGCGAGAGCCGATCGACCAGGGCCTCGTAGTGGCCCCGCACCTTGCCGTCCTCGGAGAAGACCTCGTCGAAGAATCCCTCGGTCCGGTACTCCCGGAACAGATCACCTGGCACTCCCCGACCGTAGAGGTCGGCCCGACGCGATGCCAAGCAGCCCGTCGCACCTTCACACCTCGTTCACACAAGGACAACGGAGGTGAAACGCCCGTGCCCGCCCGGCGAGAGGCCTCAGCGGGCGATCACGAGCTGCACGGCGAACGCGGCCAGGATGGCGAGCCCGCAGGCCAAGGACAGCAGGATCAGCTTGCGGGTGCTCACGGGATCCGAGGTTACCGGCCCCCCGCCGCGGGCATACCAGCGGGAGGGTGGTGGTTGCACCCGGCATGAAGATCGCAGTCACCGGTTCGACCGGCCTGATCGGCTCCGCCCTGGTCCGCTCCCTGTCCGCCGACGGCCACGAGGTCACGTCCGTCGTCCGCCGCCCGCCCCTGGCCGGCGAGCGCGCCGTGCGATGGGACCCGATGGAGGGCACGATCGACGCCCAGGGTCTCGAGGCCATGGACGCAGTGGTCCACCTCGCCGGTGCGGGCATCGGCGACAAGCGCTGGACCGACAGCTACAAGCGCCAGGTGCTCGAGAGCCGCACGAAGGGCACCTCGCTGCTGGCCCGCACCCTCGCCGGGCTCGACGCCCCGCCATCGGTCCTGGTGAGCGGCTCCGCCATCGGGATCTACGGGGACACCGGCGACACCCCGACCGACGAGAGCGAGACGCCGGCTGACGACTTCCTCGCCGACGTGGTGGTGCAGTGGGAGGCCGCCGCCGCCCCTGCGGCGGAGGCCGGCATCCGCGTCCCGTTCCTGCGCACCGGGATCGTGCTGAGCCCCGCCGGCGGGGCGCTGGCCAAGCTCCTCCCGCTGTTCCGGTTCGGGCTGGGTGGCCGCATGGGCAAGGGCACCCAGTGGTGGAGCTGGATCTCGCTCGACGACGAGGTCGGGGTGATCCGCTGGCTGCTCGACAACGAGGTGGCCGGGCCGGTGAACGCCGTGGCCCCCGAGCCCGTCACCAACGCGGAGCTCACGAAGACCCTCGGCGCCGTGTTGCGCCGGCCCACCGCGCTCCCCGTGCCGGCCTTCGGCCCGAAGCTCCTGCTCGGCTCCGAGCTGGCCGAGGCACTGCTGTTCACGAGCGCCCGGGTGACGCCCGGCGTGCTGCTCGAGCACGGCTTCGAGTTCGCCCATCCGGATCTCGAGAGCGCGCTGCGATCGATGCTCGATCTCCCCGAGGCGGCCTGAGATGGCCGATCATCCCGTCCAGGGCCCCCGCCAGGTCTCGGTGTCGCGCGTCATCGCCGCCGAGCCGGCCGCCATCTTCGCGGTCCTCGTCGACCCGTCCCAGCACGCCGTCATCGACGGGTCGGGAACCGTGCAACGCGCCCGGGGCGAGGACGAGACGCTGACGATGGGTTCGAAGTTCTCGATGGGGATGCGCATGGGGATGCCCTACGTGATCAAGAACGAGGTCGTGGAGTTCGAACCCGACCGGCTGATCGCCTGGCAGCACCTCGGACGGCACCGCTGGCGGTACCGGCTCGAGCCCACCGACGGGGGCACCCGCGTGACCGAGACGTTCGACTGGTCCACGGCCCGCTTCCCGCTCGGCATCGAGCTGATGGGGTACCCCTCGAAGCACCCCGCCGGCATGGAGCGGACCCTCGAGCGCCTCGACCGCCTGGTGACCACCGGGAGCGCCGAGCCGTCCTGACCGGCGCCGGGCGACGGGCCGACCAGCCGGTGGGCCGGGTCCGCTACCGTCGCGACGGCGTGGACATCACCGACGCCGCACCCCGATGACGAGGGCATCGCTGGTCCCGCTCGGATGGGACGACGAGTGGGACGTCGCTCTCGGGGCCGTGGATCCGCGCGCCGAGCCGGCCCGGGTGCTCGAGCACCACGGGGCCGGTCTCGTGCTGGCCCTCGACGGCGAGGCCCGGACCGTCATGTTCACCCGCCGCCTCGACCCCGAGCCGACGGTGGGCGACTGGGTGGCGGTGGTCGACGGCGAGATCGTGACGGTCCTCCCCCGCCGCTCCCTCCTGCGCCGCCGGGCCGTCCACGGGGGCGGGGAGCAACCGCTCGCCGCCAACGTCGACCGGCTGTTGCTGGTGTGCGGGCTCGATCGGCCGGTGAAGGACGGTCGCATCCAGCGGGGCACGGCGATCGCCCACGACGCGGGCGCCGAGCCGGTGGTGGTGCTCACCAAGGCCGCGGGCCCCGACACGGCCGATCCCGATGCGGCCGCCGCCGAGGTGCGGGCCGGGAACCCCGGGGTGGCGGTGGTCGTGACCTCGGTGAGGGAGGGGGTCGGCGTCGAGGAGCTGTACGAATTGATCACGGGTCGGACGGTCGCCCTCCTCGGCGAGTCCGGCGCCGGGAAGTCGAGCATCGTGAACGCACTGCTGGGCACCGAGGTGGCCCTCACCGGCGACGTCCGGACCGGTGACGCCAAAGGGCGCCACACCACCACCACCAGGGAGCTGCACCTGCTCTCCGACGGCGGTGTGCTGATCGACACCCCCGGCATCCGGGAGGTGGGGCTGGTCGGAGAGGCCGACGCGGTGGAGGAGACCTTCGCCGAGGTGACCGAGGTGGCCGAGACGTGCCGCTTCAGTGACTGCGGGCACGACACCGAGCCCGGCTGCGCGATCCGGGCGGCGCTCGACGCCGGTGAGCTCGACGCGGCCCGGGTGGCGCGTTGGCGGGCGCTGCTCGCCGAGACCGAGGCGGCCCGGGAGCGGGCCGATCCTGCGGCGGCCCGCCGGGCCGGCCGGCGCTTCTCGAAGATGGCCAGGGAGGTGTCGCGGGACAAGCGTCGCTGACGCCGCCCGTGTCCCGACGGACCGCTCTCAGGCCTCGACGGTCACGCCGCGCCAGAACGCCACGTGGTCCTTGATCTCGGCTGCGGCGTCCTTCGGGGCGGGGTAGTACCAGGCGGCGTCGGCGTTGGTCTCGCCGTCGACGACGACGCTGCGGTAGGCGGCGGTGCCCTTCCACGGGCAGACGCTGGTGGTGGCGCTGTCGACGAAGTACTCGTCGTTCAGGCTCGCCGGGGGGAAGTAGTGGTTGCCCTCGACCACCACCGTCGTGTCGCTCTCGGCGAGCACTGCACCGTTCCACGTGGCCTTGGCCATGTCGTCGTCTCCCTGGGTTCGATCCGGGCGGGGGGCGTCCCCGTCCCTCTCGTCAACCCGCCACCGGGCCCCTTCTGTTCCGGACGGCCCCGTCCCGAACTGTTGCGTTCCCGGCTCGGCGATCCGAGCTGGGGACTCAACAGTTCAGGGAGCGCTCGCGGATCGGGGCGATCTGTGGGAGAGGCGAGCGGTTCGGCCGATCACCCACCCGCCGGCCGAAACGTCACTTCGGGCCGAGGCGGGCGCCGCCGTCGACCCTGATGGTCTGGGCGTTCATGTAGGAGTTCGTCACGAGCTCGAGGACCATGCTGGCCAGCTCGTCGGCGTAGCCGAGGCGCTTGGGGAACAGCACGTCCTTGGACAGGTTGGCCTTGAACGCCTCCGAGCCCTCGCCCTCCCCGTAGATGGGCGTGTCGATGAGCCCCGGGGCCACGGTGTTGACCCGCACGCCGACGACGGCGAGGTCGCGGGCGATGGGGAGGGTCATGCCGACGATCCCCCCCTTGGAGGCGGAGTAGGCGGCCTGGCCGATCTGGCCGTCGAAGGCGGCGACGGACGCCATGTTCACGATGGCGCCGCGCTCGCCGGACTCGTCGAGCGGGTCGGTCTGCCCCATCGCCGTCGCCGCCAGGCGGATCACGTTGAAGGTGCCGGTCAGGTTGATGTCGATCACCTTGCGCCAGTAGTCGAGGTTGAACGCCGAGTCGTAGCTGCCGTCCTTGCCGATGGTGCGGCTGGCGGCGCCGATGCCCGCGGAGTTGACGACGGCGCGCAGCGGGCCCATCTCCTTGGCGGTCTCGACGGCGGCCACGACCTCGTCGACGTCGGTCACGTCGACATGGCAGAACGCGCCGCCCAGC
Organism: Acidimicrobiales bacterium; assembly: GCA_025455885.1. NCBI lineage: Bacteria > Bacillati > Actinomycetota > Acidimicrobiia > Acidimicrobiales > Acidimicrobiales bacterium. The sequence goes on along the minus strand of JALOLR010000001.1, from coordinate 47,139 downwards.
TCGGTGGCGACAGCGTTGCCCTTGTCGTCGTTGAGGTCGGCGATGACGACCTTGGCGCCCCGCTCCGCCAGCTGACGGGCCGAGGCCTCGCCGATGCCGGACGCGCCGCCCGTGACGATTGCTGAGATGCCGTTGATGTCCATGGCCGGCGAGCCTAGGCAGCCCGTTGCAGGGGGGCCAGACGAGCGGGACCGGTGTTCAGCCGGTGAACCTCGGGGTGGCCTGCGTCGCCTCGGCGGCCTCGGTGGCCTCGGCCCCGGCGCCCTGGGCGTCGGGATCGGGCGCCGGTGGGGCCGGGCAGTCGTCGCCGGGAACGAGCGCCCCGACGAACGGGTCGTGGAACACGACCGGTTGGCCGTCGACGGCCCGGGTGTCGGACGCGAGCGGCTGGCCGGTCGGGCCGGTCGGGCCGATCGAACCCGTCGGGCCGGTCGGGCCGATCGAACCAGTCGGGCCCGTCGCACCAATCGGACCAGTCGGGCCCGTCGCACCAATCGGGCCCGTCGCACCAATCGGACCAGTCGGGCCCGTCGCACCAATCGGGCCCGTCGCACCATCGCCCTCCGGGCCGGTCGGACCGATCAGACCGACGGGTCCCGTCGGACCGTCGGGACCGGTCGGACCCGCAGGACCGACGGGACCGGCGGGGCCCGTCGGACCGGTCACGCCGGTCGGACCCGCAGGACCGGTCTGGCCGAACGGACCGGTCGGACCAGTCGCACCGGCCGGACCGGTCGGACCGATGACGTCGGCGCCGGCAGGACCGGTCGGCCCACTGGGGCCGGTCACCCCGGCAGGGCCGGTCGGGCCGGTCGGACCGGTGGGCCCGGTCGGACCGGGCGGAAGGACCAGGTCACCGACCGCCGAGACCGTGGACGGGAGCATCCGTGAGCCCGTGCGCGACGGGCCCGACGGCAGCGCCGCGCCTCGCCCACCGGACGACACCGTCGAGGCCCCGAGGGCACCGATCGCACCGGTCGCCCCCACCGCACCGGTCGGACCAGTCGGACCGAGACCGAAGAAGGGGCCGGTGGGTCCGACGGGCCCCGTCGGACCCGTAGGGCCCGTCCCTCCGGTCGCACCGGTCGCCCCCACCGGACCGGTCGGACCGACGACGCCCACATCACCGGGCTCGCCGGTCGGCCCGACGGGTCCGGCGGACCCCGTTGGACCGAGCGAGCCGGTCGGACCCGTCGGGCCGGGCGTGCCCGAAGGCCCCGGAGCACCGGTCGGACCTGCAGTCGACGAGCCCGAAGCGCCGGTCGGACCGGTCGGACCGACGACTCCGGTCGGACCGGGAGCGGCGCCGGGCACGATCGCCGCGGCGGCGATCGTCGCCGAGGGCGCGGCGGCGACCGACGCCCGCCTGTCGGCGGCACCCACCGGAGAGAAGAAGACCGGGACCGGGCCCGTGGGACCGGTGGGACCGACCACCCCGGTGGGTCCGACCGCACCGGTGGGACCCACCGGGCCGCGGGGGCCGACGATGCCCGTGGGACCGGTGGGACCGACGGGACCCTCCTCCCCGATCTCGCCCACCGGGCCCACCGGACCGGTCGCTCCGGTGGGGCCTGTCGGACCGGGTGATGACGTCCCGCCGGGACCCGTGGGGCCGGTCGGCCCGTCGGGGCCCGCCGCGCCCTCGGGTCCGACCGGTCCGGCCGGACCAGGGGGCCCGACCGGCGGGTCGGGGGTGAGGAGCGAGCCGACGAGGCAGGCGCCGTCGGCGTCGGACCCGGTCGAGATCGTCAGGGCGAACTGGTTGGCGGCGCCGTCGGTCGAGCCCCCGAACGACGGCTCGGCCAGGAACGACCCGTCGGCGGCCGTGACGACGGTGACCGTGCGGGTGGCGGCGGACCCACCGGGGGGCATGGGAGCGCCGTTGAGGTACGCGTCGACGGTGACGGTGACCGGGGTCCCGACCGGGAGGCCCGTCGTGCCGGTGACGGTGGTGGTGCCGGAGACGAAGTCGAACGAGGCGGAGAACTCCCCGCCGAGCGCCGCCACCCGCGACGGCGGCGCGACGGCGGCGGGGCCGAACGGCGAGCCGGCGAGGGCCCGCTGGGTCACCACCAGCACCCCCGTGCCCACGATCCCGGCGAGCATGGCCCGTCGGCTGAGGGGACCGCCTACGCGCCCCTCGCCCGTGCCGTCGGCGCCGTCGGGTCCGGTGCCCAGCTCGTCAGGTGCGTCCACGTCGGCTCCCACGGAGGCCGTCCGCGACCCCTCGCCGGATACCTTAGGTCGGCAACGAGACGGCGACGGTGAGGACGAACGGATGGCGCCGACCATCGGCGTGGCGATGATCGTGCGTGACGAGGCCGCCGTGATCGAACGGTGCCTCGCGTCGGTCCGGCCCCTCGTGGACACCTGGACGATCGTCGACACCGGCTCCGCGGACGACACCCTCGAGCGCGTCAGGGCGTCGCTCGACGGGATGCGCGGCACCCTGGTCGAGGAGCCGTGGGTGGACTTCGGCCACAACCGCACCTCCCTCATGGGCCACGCCCGGGGCAGCGCCGACTACCTGCTGCTCGTCGACGCCGACATGGTCGTCACGGTGCTCGACGAGCTCCCCGCGCTCACCGCCGACGCCTACCACCTCCGCCACGTCGGCGACCTCCGCTACGCCGTCCCCCGCCTGGTGCGAGGCGATCGGGAGTGGCACTACGTCGGCGCCACCCACGAGTACCTGGCCTCGCCCCGACCCTTCTCCATCTCCCCGCTCGACGCCTGGGTGATCGAGCACCACGCCGACGGCGGGTCGCGGGGCGACAAGTTCGAGCGCGACCGCCGACTGTTGGAGGCGGCCCTCGCCGAGACGCCGGACGACCCCCGATCGCTCTTCTACCTGGCCCAGACCTACCGCGACCTCGGGGAGACGGGGCGGGCGATCGAGACCTACCGGCGGCGGGTGGCCGTGGGCGGGTGGGACGAGGAGACGTTCTACGCCCAGTTCCAGCTGGGGCTCCTGCTGGCCGCCGAGGACCCGAGCGGGTCCCACGAGGCGCTGCTCACCGCGTGGCAGATGCGCCCGACCCGGGCCGAGCCCCTCCTCGAGCTGGCGCGGAGCCACCGGAACAGGGGCGAGCACCACCTGGCCGAGCTCTACGCCCGGCGAGGCCGTGAGCTCCCGCCGCCCGACGATCTCCTCTTCGTGCACCGCGAGGCGTACGACTGGGCGCTCACGTTCGAGCACGCCATCGCGCTCTACTGGACCGGTGACGTGTTCGGCGCGCGGCAGCTCAACACCGAGCTGTTGGCCGGTGGCGTGCCCCCCGAGATCGAGCCGTGGGTCCGCCACAACCTCGCGTGGTGCAACCAGGCCCTCGACGAGCTGGACCGACCCCGCCCCGCCTGGAGCCCCGACCAGCTCACCCTCCTCGGCGACCGCTGCCCCGACCTCACGGTCACCGACGTCACACTCGATCTCGAGGCGGGCTGGTCGGCGCTGAACCCCAGCATCGGCCCGGACGGCACGGCCATGGTGGTCCGCACCGTGAACTACCGACGCGACGACCGCGGGGTGTACACGACCCGCCCCGAGGACGGCGGGCTGATCCGCACCCGGAACCGGTTCCTCACCCTCGACGAGGACCTCCGGACGACCTCCGACACGATGTGGACGGAGGTCCCCGAGGGGCCCCCTCGGTTCGCGTCGCGGGTCTGGGGATGTGAGGACGTGCGCCTGGTCGCCGTTGACGGCCACTGGGTGGCCACCGCCACGGTCCGGGACCGCAACGACGGGGAGTGGTGCGAGATGGCGCTGCTGACCCTCGCGTCCACCGGCCCCGGACGGTCCGTTGGCATCGAGGGGATGGCGGTGCTCGACGCCGGACGGGCCCGTCGTCACGAGAAGAACTGGATGCCGTTCGCGGTCGACGGCGAGCTCCACCTCGTCTACTCGTGCGACCCGCTCGTGGTGCTGCACCACGACCTCACGACCGCGACGACGTCCACGGTCACGTCGTCACCCGGACCCCCCGGGGCGGCGTCGTTCCGAGGAGGCTCCCAGGGCCTGCCCGACGGCGACGGCTGGCTCTTCGTCGTGCACGAGGTCGTCGACCCGCCGCGCACCTACGCCCATCGCCTGGTCCGCCTGGAGCGGGACTTCACCATCTCCGGTGTCTCGGCGCCCTTCTCGTTCTCCGGCGCGGCGATCGAGTTCTGCGCCGGCCTCGCCGCCGTCGGCGACGACGTCGTCCTGTCCTACGGCGTGAAGGACCGCTCGGCCCACCTGGCCCGGCTCCCCCGGGCGTCGCTGCGGGCGCTGCTCACCTGAACGCTGACGCGAAGGAGGGCCGGCACGGGCCGGCCCTCCGTTCGACGTCGATGCGGCCGGTGGGTCAGCTGGCGGCGGCGAGCTGGCGGGCCGAGTTCACCAGCGCCTGGTTGGCGTCGGCGGGCAGCTCGGTCAGCGGTTGCCGGACCTCGGCGACGGTGGGGCCGAACTGGTCGGCCAGGGGCCGGAGCGCCTCGAGGTCGAACCCGTAGAGCTTTGCGGCGTTGCCGGCGAGGATCTGCTGGACCTGCTCGGGGGGAAGCCCGTTGAACACCTGGCGGAAGTGCTCGGTCGTGTACGGGTAGGTGCCCTCGTCGTGGGGGTAGTCGCTGCCCCACATGATGTGGTCGATACCCACGGCGTCGCTGAGGCCGGCGGCGACGTCGAGCGGACGGGGCTGGCTGATGCCGACGTAGCAGCTCTGCTGGAAGTACTCCGACGCCGAGCGGGGCGGCACGAGCTCGCCGCCGATGCGCATCTCGCCGACCTTGTTCGACCGGATGCCGGCCATCAGGTCGTCGAGCTGGGTGAGGAACGGCGGGATCCAGGCGCAACCGGCCTCGGTGACGGTGAACTTCAGGTTCGGGAAGCGCTCGAAGACGCCGCCGAGGATCAGGTAGGCCAGCGGGCGCTGGGAGTAGAAGGGGATCTCCAGGAAGTGCACCAACGGCATGGCCGGGGCCTTCTGGTACACGGGCCCGCCGGTGCCGCTGTGGGAGTTGACGACGATCTCGTTCTCCTCGCAGAACGCCCACAACGGGTCGTACGCGGGGTCGTAGAGCGGCTTGATCCAGTCGCACGTCGGGGGCACCGAACCGATGAGGATGCCGCCGCGCAGGCCGTTCTCCTTGCACCACTTGGCGTCGGCGATGGCGTCGTCGACGTCGTTCAGGAAGACCTGGCCGATGCCGGCCCGCTGGGCCGGCTTCTCCGAAACGTAGTCGGCCAACCAACGGTTGTGGGCCTGGACGCCGGCATGACGGTGCTCGTACTCGTCAGGCGTGGGCGGCTGGGCGAACAGCACGAAGTTCGGGAAGAACGGGGGCACCGTGTTCGGGAAGATGACCTCGCCCACGACACCGTCGCCGTTCTGATCGGAGTCGCGGCGCTCGCTGTCCCAGTTGCGCACCCGCTGGTCGGTGTCCTTCAGATCCTTGAACGGGTTCTTGTACTTCTCGCGCCAGGCGTCGAAGTCGGCGACGTACTTCTCGTCGAGGAACTCGCGGTACTGGGCGTGACTGCCACCGGCGTGGGTGTCGGCGGAGATGACGATGTAGCGGTCGTCGGGTCCGAGCATGGGGTCCCCCCTCGAGGTCGTGCTGGTCTTCTGACACAGTACGACCGGCGGCCTCGGAAGGCACATCCGGGCGGTGCGCCGTGGGTCACACCTCCCGACGGCCGCTAGGGTCCGGCGGCGCGTCGATCGAGCGGGGAGGAGCCAGTCGTGGCATCGGGACTCGCGGCGTTGCTCGACGACGTGGCGGCGTTGGCCAAGCTGGCGATGTCCTCGGTCGACGACGTGGGGGCCGCCGCCGGGCGGGCCTCGGCCAAGGCGGCCGGCGTGGTCGTCGACGACGCCGCCGTCACCCCCGCCTACGTGCAGGGCCTGGCGGCATCCCGCGAGCTGCCCATCATCCGCAAGATCGCCACCGGCTCGCTGCGCAACAAGCTGGCGATCATCCTGCCCGCCGCGCTGCTGCTCAGCGCGGTGGCGCCGCTGCTCGTCGAGGTCATCTTGATGTTCGGCGGCGCCTACCTGGCCTTCGAGGGCGCCGAGAAGCTGCACCACCGGCTCTCGCCGGCCCACCGCCACGATCACGACGTCCCCGCCGTGCTGCGCGGCCCCGAGGCCGAGAAGGCCGTCGTGGCGAGTGCGGTGCGCACCGATTTCATCCTCTCCACCGAGATCATGGTCATCGCGCTGAAGGAGGTGCTCGAGGAGCCGTTCCTGCGCCGGGCGGCGGTGCTGGTCATCGTCGGGGTGCTGATCACCGTGCTCGTCTACGGCGCCGTGGCGCTGATCGTGAAGATGGACGACATCGGCCTGCGCCTGGTGGCACGCGAGTCGCCCACCCAGCGGCGCCTCGGACACGCGCTGGTGGCGGCCATGCCGAAGCTCTTGGCGGTCCTGTCGGCGGTGGGGACCGCGGCGATGCTCTGGGTGGGCGGCCACATCCTGTTGGTCGGTGCCCAGGAGCTCGGCTGGGGCGGGCCCTACGACGTCGTGCACCACCTGGAGGACGCGGTTCGCGACGTCGCCGGCGTCGGCGGCGTCCTGGCCTGGCTCGTGAACACGGCCGCCTCCGCGGCGGTGGGGCTCGTCGTGGGCGGCCTGCTCGTGGTCGCCGTGGGGGCGGTCCGCAGGCGACGCCCCGCCCCCGGGGCACAGTCGGCCGCACACTGACACCGACCGTCGCCGGCGTCAGGTGGTCGGACTCCCCCACCCACCACCACCGGGCGTCAGCATGCGCAGGACGTCGCCGGCCCGCAGGTGGATCGTGCACTTGTCGGGCAGGCGCTCGGCTCGCGACTCGTCGCCGCCGGGCAGCAGCCAGTTCTCCCCCACGGCCGCCGGGCCGCCGCCGGCCAGGCCCCACGGCCGGGACGTGCGCCGCTCGGTGATGAGCGAGGCCGTGGCGTCGACGAGCACCTCGAAGTCGCGCTCGATGCCCTCCCCGCCCCGGGCCGACCCGACCCCGCCGCTCCCCCGCCGCAGGCGTTGGCGCAGGACCCGCATCGGGAACGCCCGCTCGAACGCCTCGACAGGCGTGTTGCGGGTGTTGGTCATCGCCGTGTGCACGCCGCTCATGCCGGGGCCGTCGACCCGGCCGCCCTGCCCGCCGGCCACCGTCTCGTAGTACACCCAGGCCGGCCGGCCGTCGACGGCCGGGCCGCCGACGAGCACGTTGTTCATCGTCCCCTGCGAGGCCGCCCCCACCCGGTCGGGCAGCGCGAGGGCCAGGGCCCCGAGGCAGACGTCGGCGACGCGCTGGCTCACCTCCACGTTGCCCGCCCCCACCGCCGCGGGTTCGAGCGCGGCCACGATCGACCCCGGCCGGGTGCGCACCCGCACCGGTCGCAGGGCGCCCCCGTTGATCGGCAGGGTCGGGTCGAGCGCGGCCCGCAGGGCGTACACCGCGGCGCTCACCGTCACCGCCTCCACGGCGTTGACGTTGCCGGCCCGCTGGTCGTCGCTGGCGGTCAGGTCGAAGGTGATGCCGTCGCCGTCGACGGTGAGCTCGACCCGCACGTGGGTCACCACCTGCTGGTGCGGGGCGGGTCCGAAGCTGTCGACGACGTCGGCGAAGCCCCACGTACCGTCGGGCAACGCGGCCAGAGCGGCCCGCATGCGTCGCTCCCCGTACGCGACCACCTCGGCGAACGGCGCGTCGGCCAGCTCGGCGAGGCGTTCGACGCCCCGCCGGTTGGCGCCCAGCTGCGCGTCGAGGTCGCCACGGCGTTCGTGGGGCGTGCGGGAGTTGGCCAGGATCACCGCCCGCACCTCGGGGGTGAGGCGCACCGGCGGCAGGCGCAGGCCCTCGGCGAAGATCTCCGTGGCGTCGGCGGGCATCGAGCCGGGCGCGGCACCACCCACGTCGGCGTGGTGGGCGCGGTTGGCGACCCACCCGACGAGTCGCCCGTCCGCCACGCACGGGGCCACCAGGGTGATGTCGTTGAGGTGCGTCCCGCCGGCGAAGGGGTCGTTGAGCACGATCTGGTCGTCCCCGGCCACGGTGTCCCAACCCGGGGTGCCCGGCCCGAAGCGCTCGATGGCGGCGGCCACCGACGCCGGCATCGACCCGAGGTGCACGGGGATGTGCTCGGCCTGCACCAGCATCTCGCCCTCGGCGGTGAACACCGCGCACGAGTGGTCGTGGCGCTCCTTGATGTTCGGGCTGAACCCGCTGCGGGCCAGCACCGCCCCCATCTCCGTGGCGATGCCCGTGAGCCGGGCGATGAGCACCTGGAGCGAGGCCGGATCGAGGGCGGTCACGGCGTCCCCCGGCGACGCAGCACGAGTGCGCCACCGGCCCCCGGTTCGGCGGTCCAGCCCTCCGGCACCCAGATGGTGCAGTCCTCCTCGGCGATCACGACGGGCCCCACCGCAGGCTCGCGCTCCACGGTTCCGAGGGCGCCGACGTCGACCGGCGACGGCAGCCAGGCCCGGGCGCGCACCGCCACGATCTCGACGGGGTGGTCGGATCGCTCGTAGCCGTTGCGCAGGCGGTGTTCACGGTGGAACCGGCCCGGATGGCGCACCGCCAGCTCGTGGCTCTGCCCGGCGTAGCGGCAGTCGAACGCCGTGTCGGTGTGCACCCGGTGCTCGACGGCGGTGACCTCGACCAGGCCCCCGGCGATCTCGTGGTGCTCCGGTGCGGGCAGCGCCGGGGCCTGGGCCAGGAGCCGCCGCTGCGCCTCGGCAACGAGCTCGTCGGCGGCGGCGCGGGCGGCGGCGTGGTCGAGCGGGTCCGGCACCGAGCGGACCAGGTCCACCTGGAGGGGCGCCCCCAGGATGCCCACCGCCGAGAGCACCCCGGCGCGGGCCGGCACGATGACGGCCGCCATGTCGAGGGCGTCGGCCAGTGCGCAGGCGTGCAGCGGCCCGGCACCGCCGAAGGCCACGAGCGCCAGCCCCCGGGGATCGACGCCGCGCTCCACCGAGACCACCCGGATGGCCTCCTCCATCGCCGCGTCGACGACGGCGACGACCCCCTCCGGGGTCACACCGGCGGCGGCTTGGGCGGCCGTCGCGGCGACGAGGTCGAGCGTCCCGAGCCCCGGGAAGGCCAGGTCGGGCGGGATGCGCCCGAGGGCGAGGTCGGCGTCGGTGACCGTCGGGCGGGTGCCGCCCCGGCCGTAGCACGCCGGGCCGGGCTCGGCGCCGGCGCTCTCGGGCCCCACCACCAGGGCGCCCCCGTCGTCGACGCGGGCGACGGACCCCCCGCCGGCGCCGATGGTGTGGATGTCGAGCGACGGCAGCCGCACGGGGAGGCCGGCCACCTCCCGTCCGGCGGCGGGGGCCGGTTCGCCGCCGAGCACGAGGCAGACGTCGGTCGACGTACCTCCCATGTCGAAGGTGACGGCGTCGGCGAAGCCGTTGGCCACTGCGGCGGCCGCGCCGGCGAGCACGCCCCCGGCGGGACCGGACAACAAGAGTGCGGCGGGCCGCTCGGCGGCCTCGACGGGAGGCACCAGACCGCCGGCCGAGGTCATCACCTGCACCGAGCCGGCCGCGCCCTCGAGCCCCCGCAGGTAGGTCCGACAGACGGGGCGCAGGTAGGCGTTGACCACGGTGGTGACCGTGCGCTCGTACTCGCGGAACTCGGGGCTCACGTCGCACGAGCAGGTGACGTCGAGCCCACGGCCCTCGAGCTCCATGCCGGCCAGCATCTCGTGGGCGGGCTGCAGGTCGCTGTGCAGGAAGCACACCGCCACCGCGTCCACACCGTCGGGCACCGCCGGCACCTCGCCCAGAGGCACGAGCACGGTGCCGTCGGCGGCCAGTCGCTCCTGCACCTCGAGACGCAGGTGCCGCGGCACCAGCGGCTCGGGGCGCACCACGGTCTGGTCGTAGAGCGACGGGCGGTCCTGGCGGGCGATCTCGACGACGTCGGCGAACCCGGCGGTGGTGACCAGCGCGACGGTGGCGCCCGTGCGCTCCAGCAGGGCGTTGGTGGCCACGGTGGTGCCGTGGGCCAGGACGTCGGGCACCGCCGGGCCGAGCAGGTGCGCGACCGCGGCCCGCACCGCCTCGCCCGGGTCGTGGCGGGTGCTGGGGACCTTGGTGATGCGCCCGTCGGCGGTCACGACGTCGGTGAACGTGCCGCCCGTGTCGGTGCCGACGCGCTCCTCGGGCCTCACGGGAACAGCGAGCCCTGCTCGACCACGTCGGGATCGACCGCGTCGGGATCGACCGCGTCGGCGCGAGCGGCTCGCCCCGGCCGGGGCGCCGTCCGGAGCGCGCCGGCCGAGCGGGCCGACTGGCTGGTGGCCGCCTCGACGGCCAGGGCGTCGACGAAGTCGTTCATCGGGTCCCCGCTGTGGCCCTTCACCCACCGGAAGGTGACGTCGCCCCGGTCGAGGACGAGGTCGACGAAGGGCTCCCAGAGGTCGCGGTTGGCGACGGCCTTGCGTTGGGAGTTGCGCCACCCCCGGCGCCGCCACCCCTCCCACCAGCGGTCCTGGAAGCACTTCACCACGTAGGTCGAGTCGCTCACGATCTCGAGCGGCCCGGGCAGCGCCCGCACCGCCTCGAAGGCGGCCACGATCTCCATGCGCTGGTTGGTGGTCCGGGCCTCGAACCCGCTGGCGAACGTGCCCTCGCCGACCGCCCAGGCCCACCCCCCCGGGCCGGGGTTCCCGCTGCACGCCCCGTCGGTGTAGGCCTCGATCGACATCGCACCAGCGTCGCACAGCCCGGTTCACCGACTGTTCGCACGCTTACCCGCCGGTAACCGGGACGGGCGGGGCATCATGAGTTCCGAGCCCCCCGCCCCCAGCTGCGAAAGAGCGGTCCCCGTGAACCTCGACCAGCACGTCAGCCAGCTCCCCGACGCCGATCCGGCCGAGACCGGGGAGTGGCTCGACTCGCTCGACGCGGTCATCAGCGCCCGGGGGAAGATGCGGGCCCGCTACCTGGTGAGCCGACTCACCGAACGGGCACGCGAGCGCCAGGTCGGCACGCCCGCCGAGGTGTCCACCCCGTACGTCAACACGATCCCGGTCACCGAGCAGCCGTGGTTCCCCGGCGACGAGTACCTCGAGAAGCGGCTCCGACGCTTCCTGCGCTGGAACGCCGCGGTCATGGTCATCAACGCCAACAAGGAGGCCGAGGGCATCGGCGGCCACCTGTCGACGTTCGCCTCTTCGGCGATGCTCTACGAGGTCGGCTTCAACCACTTCTTCCGGGGCAAGGAGGACGGGCTGGCCGGCGACCACGTGTACTTCCAGGGCCACGCCGCTCCGGGCGTGTACGCCCGGGCCTACCTCGAGCGCCGTCTCGACGAGACGCACCTCGACAACTTCCGCCGCGAGATCGGCGGCGAAGGGCTGTCGAGCTACCCGCACCCGTGGCTGATGCCCGACTTCTGGGAGTTCCCGACGGTCTCGATGGGCCTCGGCCCGATCAACTCGATCTACCACGCCCGCTTCAACAAGTACCTCCACAACCGCAGCATCGACGACACCACCGGGAGCCGGGTGTGGTGCTTCCTCGGCGACGGCGAGACCGACGAGCCCGAGACGCTCGGGTCCATCTCGCTGGCGGGCCGCGAGCAGCTCGACAACCTCGTGTGGGTCGTCAACTGCAACCTGCAGCGCCTCGACGGACCCGTCCGCGGGAACGGCAAGATCATCCAGGAGCTCGAGTCGGTCTTCCGCGGCGCCGGCTGGAACGTGATCAAGGTCATCTGGGGCGCCGGGTGGGACGACCTGTTGGCCCGCGACGTCGACGGGATCCTGCTGGCCAAGATGAACGCCACCCTCGACGGTGAGTGGCAGCGCTATGCCGTCGAAGAGGGGTCCTACATCCGCGAGCACTTCTTCGGCCCCGACCCGCGGTTGCGCAAGCTCGTCGAGCACCTGAGCGACGACGACCTGCGGGCCCTGCCCCGCGGCGGCCACGACTACAAGAAGGTGTACGCCGCCTACCAGGCAGCCGCGTCGAGCCGTGGCGCTCCCACCGTGATCCTCGCCAAGACGGTGAAGGGGTGGGCGCTCGGCTCCGAGGTGGAGGGGCGCAACGCCACCCACCAGATCAAGAAGCTGTCGATGGCCCAGCTGCGCGTCCTGCGCGAACGGCTCCACCTCCACGACGACATCCCCGACGACGCCCTCGACGACGAGGACACCCCGCCCTACCACCGGCCGGCCGAGGACTCCCCGGAGCACCAGTACCTCGTGAGCCGCCGCAAGGCCCTCGACGGCCCCGTGCCGACCCGGTCGACGGCGGTGCGACGCCCGCTCGCGATGCCCGCCGACGCCGCCTTCTCCGAGTTCGACGCCGGGTCCGGGGGTCAGGCGGTGTCGACCACCATGGCGTTCACCCGCATGCTGCGCAGCCTCTGCCGCGACGACGACTTCGGGCGTCGCGTCGTCCCGATCATCCCCGACGAGGCCCGCACGTTCGGCATGGACGCCCTGTTCCGGGAGCTGAAGATCTACGCCTCCGCGGGCCAGCTCTACGAGCCCGTCGACGCCTCGCTGCTGCTCTCCTACGTCGAGGGCAAGGATGGCCAGATCCTCGAGGAGGGCATCACCGAGGCCGGCTCGATGGCCAGCTTCACCGCCGCCGGCACCAGCTACGCCACCCGCGGCGTCCCGATGGTGCCGTTCTTCATCTTCTACTCGATGTTCGGCTTCCAGCGGGTGGGCGACCTCATCTGGGCGGCGGCCGACGCCCAGGCCAAGGGCTTCCTCATCGCCGCCACCGCCGGGCGCACCACGCTGCTCGGCGAGGGCCTGCAGCACCAGGACGGCCACAGCCTCGTCCTGGCCTCCACCGTGCCGACCTGCCACGCCTACGACCCGGCCTTCGCCTACGAGATGGCGGCGATCATCAAGCACGGCCTCCACCGGATGTACGGCGGCCCCGGGGGCACCTCGACCCACGGTGACGGCGGCTTCTACTACCTCACCGCCTACAACGAGAACTACGAGATGCCGGCCCGCCCCGACGGCGTCACCGACGACGACATCGTGGGCGGGCTGTACCGCTGGAGCGGGGCGCCGGAGGGTCTCGAGGCGAAGGCCACGGTCGTGTTCTCGGGCACCGCGCAGGCCGCCGCCCGAGACGCGCAGCAGGCGCTGGCCGAGCAGGGCATCGGGATCGAGCTGTGGTCGGCCACCTCGTACAAGACGTTGCGCGAGGACGCCCTCGAGGTCGAGCGCTGGAACCGCCTGCACCCCCTCGACGAGAACCGGACCAGCGTCGTGGCCGAGCGTCTCGGCGCCGCACCGGGGCCGATCGTGGCGGTGACCGACTTCATGAAGTCGGTGCCCGACCAGATCGCCCGGTTCGTCCCGAAGCGCTTCGTCCCGCTCGGCACCGACGGCTTCGGTCGGTCCGACACGCGCGAGGCGTTGCGGCGCTTCTTCGAGACCGACGCCGCCCACGTCGAGGTGGCGGTGCTCTCGGCGCTGGCCGCCGAGGGAGAGGTCGACGCCACGGCGGTGGCCGACGCCATCAAACGCCACGAGCTCGACGCCGACAGCCCCGACCCCCGCACCCGCTGACCCGCGCCGGGTCGACCGTCGCGGGAGGTGGCGGGCCCGCACCCGTCGAATAGCGTGACCGCCATGGCCACCGCGTCGATCCCCGTCACCGGCATCCCCGAGGCCGACCGGCTCCTCGTCACCGATCCCCTCGCCCTGCTGATCGGGATGCTGCTCGACCAGCAGGTTCCCATGGAATGGGCGTTCAAGGGCCCCCTCACGTTGCGTGACCGCCTGGGTGCCCTCGACGCGTCGGCCATCGCGACGATGGACCCCGAGGACCTGGTGGCGGTCTTCGTCGAGAAGCCGGCGCTGCACCGCTACCCGGCGGCCATGGCCCGCCGCACCCACGAGCTGTGCCGGTTCCTCGTCGACCACTACGACGGCGACGCCGCCCGGGTGTGGAAGGGCGTCCGTTCGGGCGACGAGATCTACCGGCGCCTGCGGGAGCTCCCCGGCTACGGCGACGAGAAGGCCCGGATCTTCCTGGCCATCCTGGCCAAGCGGTTCGGCCGTGCACCCTCCGGGTGGGAGGAGGCTGCCGCGCCGTTCAGCGACGACGTGCCGCGTTCGGTGGCCGACATCTCCTCGCCCGAGGCCCTCGCCGAGGTGCGGGCGTTCAAGAAGGCCCAGAAGGCCGGGGGGCGCGGCAAGGCCGACTGACGCTCGCGCCGTCAGCGGCGCGCCTCAGGCGGTGCGTTCCTCGACGGTGATCGCCCGCTGCCGGTTGAGCCACCCGAGCAACACCGCCACCGCCCGCGGGTCGTGGCGCAGCTGGTGGCCGCCACCGTCGATGATGCGCAGGTCGGCCTCGCCGTGCGCGTCGGCGAGCACACGGGCGTCGAACACCGGCACGAGGTCGTCGTCGGAGCCGTGCAGGAGCAGCACCGACCGGGGCGCGACGTCGGGCATCGCCGCGATGGCCCGCACGGAGCGCACCTCACGCGCCCACACGTCGAAGGCCGGAGGGAACGACGCCGATCGGATCAGCCCGGTGTCGCGGGCGTGCTGGAGCAACCGACGCGGGTGGCTGGCCCAGTCGTCGAAGTCGGCAGGGGCGCCCATGGCCGCCACCCCCCGGATCTCGGGGTCCCGGGCGGCGGCGCACAACGCCAGCGCCCCGCCGGTCCCGAAGCCGGCCGCCCACACGCCGCGCACCCCGTCGACCTCCCGCAGGAAGCGGGCCCCGGCGAGGAGGTCGTCGAGCCATCCCTGCAGCGAGAAGTCGCCCTCGGAGTCCCCGCACCCGCGGAAGGTGAACACCACCACCATCCAGCCCATCTCGGTGGCGATCCGCTCGGCGAGCTCCGGGAACGACCGGGCCGACAGGCGACCGCCCTGGTTGGCGTGGGGGAAGCCGTGGGCGATGATCAGGCCGGGCACCGAGGTGCCGGGGGCGATCCGGGGGCGGGCCAGGTGGCCGCTGATCGCCAGGCCACCGGACGTGAACAGCTCCTCCACGTGGGCCCTACTCCCGTCGGTCGGTCGTCACTCGTCGGACGCGCCGGTGCCGCTGCCGTCGCCCTTGTAGGGCTTGTAGCCACGGTTGCGAGCCTCGGGGAGGGTGTCGGGCCCGAACCCGATGAAGGTCTCCGCCTCCATCAGCTCGTCGATGATCTCGGTCTCGGTGAGGTTGTCGACGTCGTAGACGACCTGGGTGCGCTTGTCACCCACCCAACGGTGTTCGGCGAACTTGCCGGGACGTTCCATGTCGGCTGCTCCTCTCGCGACCCGCATCGTAGGGCGCACGCGAACGGGGGAGGGCACGTGGCCCTCCCCCGTTGCAGCTGATTCTGACCGGTCGGACGTTGTGCACCGGGCGGGACGAGCTCCCGGCCGCCGTGACCAGCGGTGGCTGGTGGTTTTCACCAGCCGGCCCAGCTCGCCGCGCTAGCGGCCAGCCACCTCCGAAGTCCCACATCTACCGTCGTTCATCGTGTGGACCACCTCCTTTCCTCGGTCCGCTCAGTGTGCCAGCGAGGAGCGGTCGGTGCACGGCAGTTGTGTGAACAGTTCAGGTCGTGGGATCGGGCGGTTCCGGGACCTGGCCGCCGATGGCGCCGATGGCCTCGAGGTAGGCGCTGGAGGCGTCGAGCACCGCCACGACCCAGGTGTCGTCGACCTCGAGGCCGGCCTCCGTCGCCTTGCCGAGCACGTAGGCCAGGGCCTCGTCCTCGGCGGCCACGAGCGGCCCGCTGGTCACGTCGTCGCCGGACTCGCGGGCCACCCCCCGGTCCTCGAGGTAGTCGACGTGCCAGAGGAGCATCGAGCGCACGTCGTCGTAGCTGAGCTCGGCGGTGACCTCGTCGGGGAGCCGGTCGGCCACGAACTCGACCGCCTCGGCCACGTCGTACACCGAGGTCGGCGCGGCGTCCTCGAGCTGGTAGGTGAGCCGGCCGAGGGCGACGAGACCGATCACCGCGACGGCCAGCACCGTGAGCACGACGAAGAGGATCACCACGGTGCGCAGACTAGGGAGAAAACGGCGGCGGGCCGCACCGGTGCGGTGCGGCCCCCGATCCGGTGGCGACGGCGCCGGCGACGCCCGGTGCTCAGATCCCGATGCGCTGGGCCAGCAGCTCCCGGTGGTACGTGGGATCGCCGAAGAGCAGCTCGGAGGACTTGGCCCGCTTGAAGTACAGGTGGGCGGGATGCTCCCAGGTGAAGCCGATGCCGCCGTGGATCTGGATGTTCTCGGCGGCGGCGTGGAAGTAGGCGTCCGAGCAGTAGGCCTTGGCCAGCGAGGCCACCGACGGGAGCTCGTCGTTCATCTCCGACGCACACCACCCGGCGTAGTAGGCGGCGGACTTGGCCGACTCGACCTCGAGGAGCATGTCGGCGCACTTGTGCTTGATGGCCTGGAACGAGCCGATCGGCCGGCCGAACTGCACGCGCACCTTGGCGTACTCGACGGCCATGTCGAGGCACATCTGGGCGCCCCCGACCTGCTCGGCGGCGAGGCCGACGGCGGCGAGGTCGAGCACGGTGGACAGCGTGTCCCACCCGGCGCCGTCGGTGCCGATGAGGGTGGCCTCGACGCCGTCGAACTCGAGCTTGGCCTGCTTGCGGGTCTGGTCCATGGTGGACAGCGCCGTGCGGGTGAGACCGGCGGCGTCGCCGGGGACGTGGAACAGGCTCACCCCGGCAGGGGTGCGAGCGGCGACGAGGACGACGTCGGCGACGTGGCCGTCGAGGACGTACATCTTGGTGCCGGTGATCTTCCAGGTGCCGCCGTCCTGGGTGGCGGTGGCCTCGATGCCGGACTCGTCCCACCGGCCGTTGGCCTCGGTGAAGGCCAGCGTGGCGATGGTCTCGCCCGAGGCGATGCCGGGCAGCAGCGCCGCCTTGGCGTCGTCGTCCCCGGCGTTGACGAGGGTGTTCGTGGCGAGCACGACGGTGGAGAAGAACGGGGCGCACAGCAGGGCCCGGCCCATCTCCTCGAGCACCACCGTGAGCTCGACGAACCCGAAGCCCTGCCCGCCGAACTCCTCGGGGACGATCAGGCTCTGGAGGCCGAGCTGCTCGGCCATCTGGCTCCAGACCTCGGGGTCGTAGCCCCGCTCGGTCTCCATCTGCTCCCGCACCGCCGCCTCGGAGGACTTGGCCTCGAGGAACTGACGGACGATGGAGCGCAGCTCTTCCTGCTCTTCTGAGAATGCGAAGTTCATGGCCGGGACCGTACGCGGCGCTCGCAGGCCCCTGCAACCCAAGTTGTGTACACATGCGTACACAACCAGGAGCTAGATTCGGGGACATGGAGATCGGCATCCGGGAGCTGCGGGCCGACCTGGCCGCCGTGGTACGACGCGCCGGCGCCGGTGAGTCGGTCGTCGTCACCGTCTCCGGCCGGCCCGTCGCCCGGCTGGGCCCCGTCGACACGCCCGACCCCTCCCCCGGCCTCGACCAGCTCGTCGCCGTCGGCGCCGTGATCCCGCCGCGGGTCCGACCCGACGACCGGCCCGTGGCCCGGGCCCGGATCCCCGTCGACGCCCGACCCGAACGCGAGCTGCGCAAGGTGCGGGGATGACCCTCGCCGTCGACACCAGCGCGCTGGTGCTGCGCTACCTCGACGAGCCTCGGACCGAGGAGGTGCTGGCGGCGATGGAGGCCGATCCCGTCTGGGTGGCGTCCGACCTGTTGCGCTGCGAGGTGACGGTCCTGCTGCACCGCCTGGCCGGCGGACCCGCCCAGGCCGACGAGCTGCTGCGGTCCTTCCACGCCGACTGGGACGCCTTCCACGTGGTGCCCGTGGACGAGCGCTGCCTGACCCGGGCCGCCGAGATCGGTGCCGACTTCGGGCTGCGGGTCGTCGACGCCGTCCACCTCGCCGCCGCCGCCCGACTGCCCCGACCCGTCCGCTACCTCACGCTCGACCCCCGCCAGGTCCTCACCGCCGTCGCCCTCGACCTCGAGCCGGTCCCCACCCCCACCGAGTGAGCCCCCGCCAACCCCGGCTCGCGCCCACCTCTGCGAACTGTTGCGTCCAGGGATCGCCTGAGCGAGCTGAGGACTCGACAGTTCGGGGTGAGGGGGCGGGCGTGCGGCCGGGGGTGGCGGCGCACCGCGGAGGTGGGAGACTCGTGGCATGACACTGCTGTCGAGCGACACCGGGTGGGAGCTCCACAACGTGGTCGTGGGCCCCGTCGACAACAACGTCTACGTGCTGCGCTGCACCGAGACCGGCGACGCGCTCCTCATCGACGCCGCCAACGAGCACGACCGGCTCCTCGAGCTGTGTCGGACCCTCGAGGTGCGCACCGTGGTCGAGACCCACGGCCACTGGGACCACATCCAGGCCATCCCCGAGATCCGCGACGCCGGCTACGAGGTGGGGGTCACCGCCGCCGACGCCGGCATGCTCCCGAGCTACGACTACCTGCTCGAGGACGACACCGTGTTCGACGTGGGTCGCCTGAAGCTGCGCACGATCCTCACCCCCGGCCACACACCGGGCTCGATCTGCTTCAGGGTCGAGGGCACCCCGCTCCTCTTCACCGGCGACACCCTGTTCCCCGGCGGACCGGGCAACACCAGCTTCGAGCACAGCGACTTCGACACCATCATCGAATCGATCGACCGGCGGCTCTTCACGCTCCCCGCCGACCTGATCGTCCTCCCCGGCCACGGCGACCGCACCACGATCGGGACCGAGCGCCCGCACCTCCAGGAGTGGGTCGACCGGGGCTGGTGACCGACCGACCCCGCCGGACATTTCTCCTACGCGGATAGTGCGAATCCACCCGGCTGCCTAGACTGGCGCCATGGCCGCCCTACTCTTCGCCATCGACGACCTGCACGTCAGCACCGCCTCCGACCAGCCGAGCGAGATCCTCCGGGGCCTCGACCTCACCATCGGCGCCGGCGAGGTCCACGCCCTGATGGGCCCGAACGGCTCGGGAAAGTCCACCCTCGCCTCCACGCTCCTCGGCAGCCCCGAGTACCAGGTCACGGCCGGGCACATCCTGTTCAACGGCGACGACGTCACCGACTGGCCCACCGACGTGCGGGCCAAGTCCGGCATGTTCCTCGCCTTCCAGTACCCACAGGAGATCGCCGGCGTCTCGGTGCTCAACTTCCTGCGCCAGGCCCTCAGCGCCCGCAAGGGCATCGACCTGTCGATGCTCGAGCTGCGCCTGGCGATCATGGAGTGGATGGAACGCCTCGACATGGACCCGTCGTTCGCCGACCGGTACCTCAACGAGGGCTTCTCCGGGGGTGAGAAGAAGCGCAACGAGATCCTCCAGATGGCCATCCTCGAGCCAGAGGTGGCGATCCTCGACGAGACGGACTCGGGCCTCGACATCGACGCGCTGCGGGTCGTGGCCAAGGGGGTCCGCGAGGTCCAGGCCGCACGACCCGGCCTGGGGATCCTCGCCATCACCCACTACCAACGGCTGCTCACCGAGTTGCAGCCCGACGTCGTGCACGTGCTCATCGACGGTCGTATCGTCGCCTCGGGTGGCATGGAGCTGGCCGAGAAGCTCGAGGTCGAGGGGTACGACGCATGGCGCTGACCGTCACCGACCCGCTCGACACCGCGGCGGTCAAGGCCGACTTCCCGCTGTTGGCCCGCGACGTCGACGGGATCCCGATCGTCTACCTCGACTCGGCCGCCTCGTCGCAGAAGCCCACCGTCGTCATCGAGACGATGGACACCTACTACCGGACGATCAACGCCAACGTGCACCGCGGCGTCTACCGCATCGCCGAAGAGGCCACCAACGCCATGGAGGGCGCCCGGGCCAAGGTGGCCCGCTTCATCGGCGCGGCCTCCCCCAGCGAGGTCGTGTTCACCAAGAACGCCACCGAGTCGCTGAACCTCGTCGCCCAGGCCTGGGGTCGCGCCAACCTCACCGAGGGCGACGTCGTGGTGCTCACCCACATGGAGCACCACGCCAACATCGTGCCCTGGCAGATGCTCGCCGCCGAGAAGGGCGTCGAGCTGCGCTGGATCCCGCTCGACGAGCAGGGTCGTCTCGACCTCACCGACCTCGACGCGCTGCTCACGGACGCCAAGGTCCTCGCCGTGACGGCGATGTCGAACGTGCTCGGCACGATCAACCCCGTCGCGCTGCTCACCGACGCCGCCCGCCGGGCAGGGGCCCTCAGCGTCGTCGACGCCTGCCAGTCGGTGCCCCACCTGCCCACCGACGTCGCCGCCATGGGCGCCGACGTCGTCGCGTTCTCGGGCCACAAGATGCTCGGACCCACCGGCGTGGGCGTGCTGTGGGGCCGCGAAGCCCTCCTCGACGAGATGCCGCCCTTCCTCGGCGGTGGCGAGATGATCCGCGACGTCCGCCTCGACGGGTTCACGACGAACGACCTGCCCTGGAAGTTCGAAGCGGGCACCCCGCCGATCGCCGAGATCATCGGCCTCGGCGCGGCGGTCGACTACCTCGAGGCGCTGGGGATGGAGGCGGTGCGGGCTCACGAGCTGGCCCTCACCCACTACGCCCTCGACGCGTTCGCCACCCGCTTCGGCGACGACCTCGTGGTGCACGGCCCGTCCGACCCCTCCGAGCGAGGCGGGGTGTTCAGCTTCGCGTACCGCGACCTGCACCCCCACGACGTGAGCCAGGTGCTCGACCAGCACGCCGTGTGCGTCAGGGCCGGCCACCACTGCGCCAAGCCGCTCATGCGCCTGCTCGGGGTGGGCGCCACGGCCAGGGCGTCGGTGTACGTCTACAACGACACCGCCGACATCGACGCGCTGTGCGACGCCCTCGACGCCACGGGGTCCTTCTTCACCATCTGACCGTCCTCGGTCCGCCGCGAGCGGCGGTGCCGACGCCTACCCTGATCCACCGTCCCTCTGCCTGGAGTTCCCCGCCGATGCCCGGCCTCGAAGACCTGTACCGCGAGATCATCCTCGACCACTATCGCAACCCCCGGAACCGGGGCGAGCTCGAGGTCCCTCCCGCCCACCGGGTCGAGGGGTTCAACCCGCTGTGCGGCGACGAGATCGTGATCTACCTCGAGGTGGGCGACGACGGGAGGGTCGACGACATCCGCATCGCCGGCCAGGGCTGCTCGATCAGCCAGTCGTCGGCGTCGATGATGTCCCAGGCCGTCAAGGGCCGGACCGTGGCGGAGATCGAGGACCTCTCGAGAGCGTTCAAGGCGATGATGTCGATCCACGAGAGCTCGCTCGAAGGGGGCGACGACGCCACGGAGGACGCCGAGGGCGCCGACGACACCGAGATCGCCGACGTGAAGCTCGGCGACCTCGAGGCGCTGCGTGGGGTCGTGAAGTTCCCGGTCCGGATCAAGTGCGCCACCCTGGCCTGGAACACCCTCGCCCAGGGCCTCGACGAGGCCACCGGGTCCTAGTCGTCAGGTCGGAGCGGGCGCGTCGTCCGGGTCCCGGAGAGCGAGCAGCGTCCGGCTGGCGATGGTCGAGGTCTGCGCCACGTGGCGCCCCTCGGCCCTCCTCGCCACGCCTCGCAGCATCTGCGTCGCCATCAGGTGGTCGGCCGGCACGAGCCCAACGACGTACGCGACCGCGAGCCACCACGGAGCCAACCTCGCCCGGGTGCGGAAGTGGAAGCGGGTACGGCCGTCGCCGAGGTCATGCAGCACGAAGACCCACGACCAGTCGATGGCTGCGCCGAGGGCGTCGCGCACATCGGGCGGGAGGTGCGAGGTCGAGTGCAGGACCAGGTGGCGGGAGGGCTCGAGCTCCTCCACGACGAACCAGCACTCGGTCGACGGGTCGCCGTCGAGGACGCGGTCGCCGACCGCGAGGTCCTGCCATTCGGCGTGGATCCGGTCGGCCGAGGCCTCGTTGGCCGGGAAGAGCAGGAGGTCGACCCATCGAGCGGTGTACCAGCCCGCCCGGTGCCACCCCATCTGCACCAGCCAGGGCCACACCTCCGACGGCGCGGCGTCGATGGTGACCGCGTGGTCGGTCACCAGGTGGGGACGGCCGACGATGTCGTCACCGGGCAGCGGCGCGGACCTCTCCTCCCTGGTGGACCCCGAGGTCCGACCGAGATGCTGCAACAGGGCGTAGGTCGCGGCCAGGCCGGTCCCGAGCCCAGCGGCTGCGAGGGTCAGCCTCCGCCCCACGGGATCAGGCCTCCCCCACCGACCCGACGTCGGCAGCCGGGCGACGACGGTGCGAACGTGTCCACGGTCCCACCGGCGTCGGACGCGTCACTCCGAACGGCTCCACGGTTGCCACACCGGGAGGTTAGGGGACGACGCGATCGACCTCACGAGCATCCACCGGGGCCGTTTCAGCGGCCGCGGCTCAGCCGGCGTACCCCGGGGCGGCGCGGTCGACCCGACGAGCCAGCTCGACACAGCGGGCGGTGAGACCGCCTGCATCGTGGCTGGCGATGTCGATCACGACGCGGTTCCAGCTGTTCGACCAGTCGGGGTGGTGGTCGAGCTTCTCGGCGGCGAGGGCCACGCGAGCCATGAACCCGAAGGCCTCGGAGAAGTCGGCGAACCGGAGCTCGCGGTGCAGGCGACCGCCCTCCACCGTCCACGACGGCAGGTCGGCGAGCGCCTGCTGGAGATCCGCGGGGGTGAGCAGCTCGTCGGGCACGGGTGCGTCCTCAGGCGAGCGGGTCGGCGAACGGATCGGACATCGGGTCGCCGAACATCCCACCCGGTCCGCCGGCGCCGGGGTGCATCGACGGGTCGAGCGTGCGGGGGGTGGCCGTGACGGCGACCTTCTCCTCCTCGGCGTAGGAGGCGTAGCCGCTCAGCTCGAGCTCGTCGGCCAGCTCCGGACCGCCCGTCGCCACGATGCGGCCCTTCGACAGCACGTGCACGACGTCGGGCTTCAGCTCGTCGAGCAGGCGCTTGTAGTGGGTGATGGCGAGGACACCGAGGTCCGTGTCGTGCGTCGCCGCCTCCACCCGGCGGGCGCAGGCCCGCAGCGCGTCCACATCGAGACCGGAGTCGAGCTCGTCGAGCACCGCGAAGCGAGGGCGCAGGACGGCGAGCTGGAGGGTCTCGTTGCGCTTCTTCTCGCCGCCGGAGAGGTCGACGTTGAGCGCCCGGGTGTGGAGCCGCTCGGCGAAGCCGATGCGCTCGGCTTCCGCAGCGATCTCGGTGGGGACGACGGTGACGTCGCGCCCGTGGGCCGCGAACGCCTCGGCGAGCACGTCCTCGAGGCTCACGCCGGGCACCTCGACCGGGTACTGCATCGCCAGGAAGAGGCCGGCCTGAGCCCGCCGCCAGGTGGGCAGGTCGAGCAGCTCGACGCCGTCAAGGGTGACCGAGCCGCCCGTGACCTCGTACCCGGGCTTGCCCATGAGCACGTGCGACAGGGTGGACTTGCCCGAGCCGTTGGGGCCCATCACGGCGTGGACCTCGCCGGAGGCGACGACGAGGTCGATGCCGTTCAGGATGGGGCGGCCCTCGACCTCGGCGGTCAGGCCCTGGATGCGCAGTTCGGCCATGTCAGTCGATCTCCACGAAGAGGTCGTCGCCGTCGACGGCGACGGTGTAGGTGGGCGTGGCCTTGGTGGCCGGGAGCGACGACGGCTCGCCGTCGACGAGCGAGAAGCAGCTCCCGTGCTTCCAGCACTCCAGCTCGAGGCTGTCGACGTGGACCTCCCCCTCCGAGAGGGAGATGTCCTGGTGGGTGCAGCGGTCGCCGATGGCGTAGAAGTCGCCGCCGATGCGCACCACGGCCAGGCGGACCCGGCCGAGGTCGAAGCGGCGGGCCTCGCCGTCGGGGACGTCGGTGACGGCGCAGATGCGTTCCAGGCTCATGGCTGCTCCCGCCGGTCGAGACGAGCCTCGATGAGCCGCTCGACGAGGGGGCGGGCCGCCGGGACCGGGAGCTGGTCGGTGACCTCGTCGAAGAAGCCGGCCACGATGAGGCGCTCGGCGATCTCGGTGGGCACGCCCCGGCTCTCGAGGTAGAAGCGCTGCTCCTCGTCGATGGGCCCGACGGTCGAGGCGTGGCTGCAGTGCACGTCGTTGTTCTCGATCTCGAGGTTGGGCACCGACTCGGCCCAGGCCTCGGCGGAGAGCTTGATGTTGCGGTTGGTCTGGAAGGCGTTGGTCCCCCGGGCGTCCTTCTCGACCTTGATGAGGCCCGTGTAGACCGAGCGGGACCGGTCGCCGACGACCCCCTTGAACAACAGGTTGGAGGTCGTGTCGGGGGCACCGTGGTCCTGGAAGGTGCGGAAGTCGAGGGTCTGGTCGCCCTCGCCGAAGTACACGGCGTGGAGGTTGCCGGTCGCCCCCCGTCCGACGAGGCGGCAGTCGGTGCGCACCCGGGCGTACTCCCCGCCCAGCCCGGCGTGGGAGGCGGTGAGGGTGGCGTCGGCCTCGACCCGGCTCACCTGGGAGGTGATCTGCCACAGCCGCCCGCCGCGGTCCTGCACCTCGGTGTAGCCCAGACGGGCGGCACGGGCGACGTCGAGCTCGACGACCGGCGCCACGAAGGCGGCCACGTCGGCCGAGCCCTGCCAGGCGAGGACGCGCAGGTCGGCGTCCTCGCCGAGGCGGACCACCAGGCGGGGGTAGACGGCAGCCTGCGCCGCGTCGACCCAGTCGACGACGATCACAGGGGCGTCGACGGTCAGGCCGCGCGGCGCGGCGACGAGGACGGGCTCGGCGGCGTAGGCGTCGTTGAGCCCGTGGAAGAGGTCGGTCGGCACGTCGGAGGTGGCGCCCAGCGCGCCCTCGGGGTCGGGCCCGTCGACCAGCGGCCCGGCGTAGAGCCCCTCGGCCGCCCAGGTCGGATCGGTCTCGGCGTGGACCACGAACCCGTTGCGCACCACGACGGTGGCGGCCCGGTCGGGCAGGGCGGCGAGGATCTCCGCCACGCCGGCCGGGAGCGCGCCCGGGGGGCGCTCGGTGGCCAGCGGCCATTCGTCGAGGTCCAGGTCGGCGATGCGGCTGTAGCGCCAGACCTCCTCGTCGGTGCTCGGCAGGCCTCGGTCGGCGGCCGCCTCGGCGGCCTGCCGACGGCGGTCCTCGAGCCAGGCGGGGCCACCGAGGGCGGGGACGGTGGCGGGCGTCGGGCTGTTCAGGGCGACCACCTCGGGTGGGGCGGCGCGATCGGCGCCGGCGGACTCGGACGAATTCACACTATCGCCGTAGGAGAAATTCCGGACACCCGCAGCCGGGGGCGTGCGCCGGGAGGCCGGCGAACGCGACCGGTCAGCTCCCGCGGCCGAAGCGACGGCGCATGCGGGCCATCAGCCCGCCCCCCTCGGCACGACGCCGCTCCGCCTCGACCTCGGCCAGGATGTCGGGTCCGGCGGCGTTGACGATGTCCTCGGCGGCGTCGAGCAGCTCGGCGATCCCCTCCCCCTGCGGCTCGTCGGGCGTCGCCGGAGTGACCAGCGTGCCGTGCTTCCAGTCGACGTCGACCAGTCGGGGCGCGTACTCGGGACAGTTCTCGGGGCAGCGCCACGGCGCCTCGGGGGCGAGATCGAGGTTGCACTTGCGCACCGTCTCACCGGTGGCGTAGGTGCGGCTCTCGAACTGCTTGCACTCCTCGCGCATCGGCATCGGAGCGAGTGGAGCTCGGCCGGCTCAGCCGACCGAGCCCTCCATCTGGAGCTCGATCAGGCGACTCCACTCGACGGCGTACTCCATCGGGAGGGTGCGGGTCACCGGCTCGATGAAGCCGTTGACCACCATGCCCATGGCCTGCTCCTCGGAGAGCCCTCGGCTCATCAGGTAGAAGAGCTGCTCGTCGGCCACCTTGGACACCGTGGCCTCGTGGCCGACGACGGCGTCGCGGGAACCGACCTCCATGTACGGGAACGTGTCGGAGACCGACTCGTCGTCGAGGATGAGGGCGTCGCACTGGACATGGCTCTTGCAGCCGTAGGCGTCGTCCTCGACCCGGACCAGGCCTCGGTAGGAGGTGCGGCCGCCGTCCTTCGAGATGGACTTCGAGACGATCTTGGACGTCGTCTCGGGGGCGGCGTGGACCATCTTGGCCCCGGCGTCCTGGTGCTGGCCCGGTCCGGCGTAGGCCACGGACAGCACCTCGCCGGACGCCTTCGGACCGACCATGTAGACCGCCGGGTACTTCATGGTCAGTCGACTGCCGATGTTGCCGTCGATCCACTCCATGTGGCCCTCGGTCTCGACCCGGGCCCGCTTGGTGACCAGGTTGAACACGTTGTTGGACCAGTTCTGGATGGTCGTGTAGGTCACCCGGGCGCTGGGCTTCACGACGATCTCGACGACCGCGGAGTGCAGCGAGTCGGTGGTGTACACCGGCGCCGAGCAGCCCTCGATGTAGTGCACCTGGCTGCCCTCGTCGGCGATGATCAGCGTGCGCTCGAACTGGCCCATGTTCTCGGCGTTGATCCGGAAGTAGGCCTGCAGCGGCATCTCGACGCTGACCCCGGGCGGGACGTAGATGAACGAGCCGCCGGACCAGACGGCGGTGTTCAGCGCCGCGAACTTGTTGTCGTTCTTCGGGATGACGGTCCCGAAGTAGGCCCGCACGATCTCGGGGTGCTCGCGCAGGGCCGTGTCCATGTCGGTGAAGATGACGCCCTGGGCCTCGAGGTCCTCACGGTTCTTGTGGTACACGACCTCGGACTCGTACTGCGCCGTCACGCCGGCCAGGTACTTGCGCTCCGCCTCGGGGATGCCGAGCTTTTCGTAGGTCTGCTTCACCGAGTCGGGGAGCTCGTCCCAGGCGTCGACCTGATGGTCGGTGGGCTTGATGTAGTAGAAGATCTCGTCGAAGAAGATCTCCGACATGTCGCCGCCCCAGTTCGGCATCGGGCGCCGCTCGAAGTGCTGGTAGCTCTTCAGGCGGATGTCGCGCATCCAGTCCGGCTCGCCCTTCATCCACGACATCTCGCGGATGATGTCCTCGTTCAGGCCCCGCTTGGGCTTGAAGACGTAGTCCTCGGCGTCGCTCCACCCGAGCTTGTAGCGGCCGAGATCGAGGTCGAGGTCGGTGGTGGCCATGGGAACTCCTTGCCGGAGGCGACGGTGGGGGGATTTCTCCTACGGCGATAGTAACAAACCCCTCGGCCCCGACCATCCCGCCCGGACGGATTTTCCCGGGCCTCGCCGGGAATTCTCAGTCGTACCGCGGGACGACCCGCAGGATCCGCCCCGGGGAGGCGTCGGTGGCCACGTACAGGTTCCCGTCCGGGCCCTGCACCGCCACCCGCAGCCGTCCCTGGTCGGTGAGCCGCGTCCACTCCTGGCTGGCCGAGGCATCGGGGTTGTCGAGCTTCATGACCCGCAGCTGTTGCCCCTTCAGCACGGCCATCGCCAGACCGTTCCCCCACAGCTGCCACTGGGGACCGTCGAGGAACGTCGCGCCCGACGGCGCGATGGTCGGACAGCCCGACCGCCACAGCGCGGGGATCGCCCCGGGGTGGCGGACGGTGTCGGTCATCGGGCGGCTCTCGTCGTAGCCCGGACCACCGTCGAGGCGGCGCGGGTCCCAGCCGTAGTTGCCCCCCGCCCGGAGTCCGTTCACCTCGTCGTCGCACCCGGTGCCGTGCTCGACCACCACCGGCAGACGGTCGCTCGGCCGGAACGAGATCCCCTGCGGGTTGCGGTGCCCGAAGGAGTAGATGCGCGGATCGAGGGTCCCACCCGGGTTCCCCGGGGCGCCGTTGCCGTTCGTGTCCACCCGCAGGACCTTGCCTCCGAGGGAGGTGCGGTCCTGGGGGACGGTGGCCATGGCCGCATCACCGGTGGTGACCCACAGGAAGCCGTCGGGGCCGAAGCGGGTGCGACAGCCCGAGTGGCGCCCGGCCTGGCCGCTCGTGTTGACCGGGATGCCGGTGACGATGTCGGCCCGCGAGGTGAGCGCGGTGAGCGCCTCGTTGAGGCGCCACCGCACGACGCGCACGTCGAGCGCACCGCCGGCGTTCGACATGAAGCAGGTGTAGACGCGGCGGTTGGTCGCGAACGCGGGATCGACCGCCAGCCCCATCATCCCGCCCTCGGACTGGGCGACGACGTCAGCCGGGCGGGCGACCTCGTAGTGGCTGCCGTCGAAGCGGACGACGTTCACCGGCCCGCTGCGCTCGGTCACCATCATCGGGCCGTTCGGCACGAAGGCGACGTCCCACGGTCGGTCGAGGCCCGGGACGACCGCGTCGACCTCCAGTCGGGTCGGCGCCTGGCAGGCCGAGGCCACCACCCCCAGCGCCGCCACGATCCCGATCGTCAGCAGAAGTCGTCGCACGTCGTCTCCTCCCCGGGCCGGTGCGCGTGCCGGCTCCCTCGGAGAGGTGATCGGCACCGCGGACCGGCCACTTCAGTCCTTCCGGTCAGCCGAGGAGCGCAGGGGCGAGTCGGCGCCACTCGTCCACCGGGGCGGCGGTGGACTCGGCGGGCAGCACCTGGATGCACACGTGGTCGGCCCCGGCGTCGTGGTGGGCGGCCACCCGGGCGGCGACGGCCTCCTCGTCCCCCCAGGCCACGATGGCGTCGACCAGGCGATCGGTGCCCCCGTCGGCGATGTCGGCGTCGGTGAAGCCGCACCGCTTCAGGTTGTTCGTGTAGTTGGGCAGGGTCAGGTACGTCGACATGTGGGCGCGGGCGATCCGGCGGGCGACGTCGGGGTCGGCCTCCAGGACCACCGCCTGCTCGACGCAGAGCAGGGGGCCCTCACCCATGGTCTCGCGGGCGAACGCGGTGTGCTCCACCGGCACGAAGTAGGGGTGGGCGCCGTCGGTCCGCTCGGCGGCGAGGCGCAGCATCTTCGGGCCCAGGGCGGCCAGCACCCGCCGCGCCGGGGTCGACGGGGCGACGGCGGCGAACAGGCCGGCGTCCATCTGGTCGAGGTAGGTCTTCATCGTCGAGTACGGCTTCGTGTAGTCGTGACCCCGCATGCCCTCGACCATCACCTGGTGGCTGACGCCGAGGCCGAGGAGGAAGCGCTCGGGGAAGGCCTCGGTCACGGTCTGGAGCGCCGAGTTGGCGCACAGGGCGTCACGAGCCCAGATGGAGGCGATCCCGGTGGCCACGACGATCCGCTCGGTTCCCGAGAGCAGGAGCGTGGCGCTGGTGAAGGCCTCCCGCCCCACCGCCTCCGGGATCCAGATCGCGCCGTAGCCGAGCGCCTCGACCTCCGCAGCGAGCTCCTGGCTCCTGGCCGAAGGCACGAGATCGAGTTGGTACTGCCAGATGCCGACCCGTCCGAGTTCCATCTCGTGACCCTACGCGGCCCGGCACGGCTCGAACCGGCGAGGACCGCCCCGTCCTACACTGGCGGGGTGGCTCCGCCTCCCCCACCCGCGGTCGACGACGACCGGGCCCTGCTGGCCGGTGCCGGCCCGTCCGTCGTCGCGCCGACCCGCCCCGTCTGGTGGAAGGTCGGGGGCCTGGCGGTGGTCGGCCTGGCCGGATGCGCGTACGTGGCGATCAACGACCCCAACACCTCGACGCTGTTCCCGGCCTGTCCGTTCCGGACGATCACCGGGCTCGACTGCCCGGGCTGCGGCATCACCCGGGCGTTGCACGCGCTGTTCAACGCCGACCCCGTCGGCGCTCTCGACCAGAACCTGCTGTTCGTGCTCGCCGTGCCGGTGCTGCTGTGGTGGGCCCTGCGGAGCGCGCTGCGCTCGAGCGGCCGAGCCACGCGAGCCGGGCCGGCCTTCCAGTGGCGCGCCTGGATGACCTGGGCGCTGGTGGCGACGATCTCGGGGTTCTGGGTCGTCCGCAACATCGACTGGGGGCCGTTCGCGTGGCTCCAGTCGGGTCTCTCCTGAGCGACGTCAGTCGAGGCGGCGCAGCTCGCGTCGGTAGCGCTGGCCCTTCTTCACGTAGTCGTCGGCCGAGTGCAGGATGAAGTCGAGCTTGCCGGACCCCTCCCGGAGCCGGGCCGGCACACCGAGGGCCATCATCCCGGTCGGGACCTCCATGCCGTCGGGGACGACGGCGTTCGAGCCGACCAGCGATCCCGTCCGGATGATCGCCCGGTGCAGCACCACCGAGCCGTTGCCCACCAACGCGGCGTCCTCGACCGTGCAGCCCTCGAGGTGGACGATGTGGCCGATCACGCAGTTGTCGCCCACCGTGGTGGGCAGGATCGGGATGCAGTGCACCACGCTCCCGTCCTGGATCGACGACCGGGCCCCGATGCGGATCGAGCCGTTGTCACCCCGCAGGACGGTGCCCGGCCAGATGCTCGACTCGGGGCCGATCTCGACGTCGCCGATCACCACCGCGTCGGGATGGACGAACGCGGTCGGGTCGATGCGGGGCTCGAGGTCTCCGAGGGCGTAGACCGGCACCGGCGCCCCGGCTACATCGTGTAGCGGCCGTAGCCGCCACGGAAGAACAGCAACGGCCCGCCCTCGTGGCGCACGTCGAGGTCCTGCACCGCGCCGATGACGATGGCGTGGTCACCCGAGTCGACGACGTTCTCGATCCCGCAGTCGATGTAGGCCAGCACGCCGTCGATGACCGGGGAACCGTTGCCGGAGCGCTTCCACCCGATCTCCGCGAACTTGTCGGGGGCCTTGGAGGCGAAGACCCGGCAGACGTCCTCCTGGTCCTCGGCGAGGATGTTCACGCAGAACGAGCCGTTGGCCCGGACCTTCGGCCAGGTGCTCGAGTGGCTGCCAGCGCAGAAGAGCACCTGAGGGGGCTCGAGGGACAGCGAGGCGAACGAGCCGATCGCCATCCCCACCGGTGCCCCCTCGTGCATGGAGGTGATGACGGTCACCCCGGTCGGGAAGTGACCGAGCACCTGGCGGTACTTGGCGGAATCGAACGCTGGTCGGCTCTGGTCGCTCACGAACGGTGGAGCTTAGGCCCGCACGCGGGACGGCTCGACCGCGAAGGAGAGGCCGTCGGCGGCAGCGAAGACGACGTCGACCCCCCGCTCGGATCCGAGCTCGGCCGCGTCGAGGGACAGCGTGTCGATGCGTTCGTCGTCGTGGGAGGGGTCGTGGTGGAACAGCGCCAGCGCCCGCGCCCCCGCCTCGGCGGCGACGTGCACCGCGTAGTCGACGGTGCAGTGGCCCCAGTCGGCCCGCGACGCGAACTCCTCGGTCGTGTACTGGGCGTCGTGGATCAACAGGTCGGCGCCGTCGCACAGCTCGAGCACCGCCGGCTCGACGAACCAGGGGTTGTCGCCGGGCTGTTGGTGGTCGCTCACGTAGACCACCACGACCCCGTCGCGCTCGACCCGGTAGCCGAGCGTGTCGCCGGTGTGGGGCACCCGCGCCGCGGTGACCTTCGCACCGGCCACCTCGAAGCGCTCGGCGGTGACGGTGACGAAGTGGATGGCCGCGGACATCTCCCGGGCCTGCACCGGGAAGAACGGGGGCACCATCAGCGCGTCGAACGCCTCGCCGAAGCCGCGCCCCCCGTCGGCGGGGCCGTGGACGACGAGCTCGCTGCCGGGGCACAGGAGCGGCTCGCAGAACGGCAGGCCCTGGACGTGGTCCCAGTGCAGGTGGCTGACGAGGGCATGGGCCCGCAGCGGCTCGTCACACGTCTGGTCGATGCCGAAGAAGCGCAGGCCGGTGCCGAGGTCGAGCAGGATCGGGTCGGCGTCGTCCGAGCGGAGGACGACGCTCGACGTGTTGCCGCCGTAGCGACGGTTCGCGTCGCAGGAACACGGGGTCGAACCTCGCACTCCGTAGAAGGTGACGTCCAAGTCCGGCCCCCACTCCGACTCCTGCAACGCCCCGACACTAATCCACGGTGACGGCCGTGTGAACACCAAGTGACACGGACCGTCACCGACCGCAGAGGGTAGCGTCACCGACCATGTCGGGGGGCGGGGTGCACCGGATCGAGACCGTCGGGACCGAACTGCCCGACGACGGGCTGATCGCCGTCGTGAAACGCGACTGCCCGACGTGCCTCCTGGTCGTGCCGGCGCTCGAGCAGCTGGGCGCCGCCGGGGGGCTGACCGTCGTGGTGCAGGACGACGCAGAGCCCTTCGCCCACCTCCCGGGCGTCGTCATCGACCGCGACCTCGACACCTCCTGGGTGCTGGGCGTGGCCACCGTGCCGACCCTGGTTCGCCGCGTGGGCGGGGCCGACGAGGGTCGTACCGAAGGCTGGTCACGACGGGAGTGGGAGCACCTCACGGGCGTGGCCGACCTCGCACCCGGGCTCCCGGAGCAGCGACCCGGCTGCGGCTCGCTCACCGAGGAGCCGTCGATCCGCGACCGGCTCCGGGTGCGCCACGAAGGCGCCCGGTTGCGGTCGCGTCGCATCGAGATCTCACCGCTCGACGACGAGATGGAGTCGCTGTTCGACCGTGGGTTCACCGACGGCCTCCCGGTGGTGCCACCGACCCCCGAACGGGTGCTGCGCATGCTCGACGGCACGAGCCGCGACCCGTCCGAGGTCGTGGCCGTCGTGCCCCCCGACCTCGTCGAGTGCACCGTCGAGAAGGTGGCCGTCAACGCGGTGATGGCGGGCTGCAAGCCCGAGTACCTGCCGGTCGTCCTCGCCGCCGTCGAAGCGGCGTGCACCGACGAGTTCAACATCCACGGGCTCCTGGCCACGACGTGGTTCGCCGGTCCGCTCGTGGTCGTCAACGGACCCGTCACCCGGGCCATCGGCATGAACAGCGGCGTGAACGCCCTCGGCCAGGGGAACCGGGCCAACGCCACCATCGGCCGTGCCCTCCAGTTGGTGATCCGCAACGTCGGGGGCGGCCGCCCCGGGGGGATCGACCGGGCGACGCTCGGGAACCCCGGGAAGTACACGTTCTGCTTCGCCGAGGACGAGGACGGCTCGCCGTGGACGTCGCTGGCCACCGACCGGGGCGTGCCCGAGGGGCGTTCAGCGGTCACGCTCTTCGCCGCCGAGGGGGTGCGGGGCATGGCCGACCAGACGTCCCGGACCCCCGAGTCGCTGGCCCGCTCCTTCGCCGCCTGCCTGGCCGGGGTCACCCACCCGCGGGTGGTGGTCGCCTTCGACGCCATGTTGGTGGTCAGCCCCGAGCACGGCCGGGTGTTCGCCGAGGCGGGCTGGGACAAGCAGCGCCTCCTCGACGAGCTGAAGGAGGTCCTCATGCTCGACACCGACCCCCTCCTCGAGGGGGTGGACGGGCTCGAGATGGGCCTCGACCCGAAGTGGGCCGGCCTCAAGCTCCCCAAGTTCCGCGACGGCGGCCTCACCATCACCTACGCCGGCGGCGGGGCGGGCATGTTCAGTGCCATCATCGGGTCCTGGGCCTCCGGAGCCGTCGGCAGCGACCCCGTCACCGTGGAGGTGCGTCCGTGAACCGAGAGAGCCTGACCGTGCTCGACCCGACCGGTGAGTTCGCGCCCGCCCGGCGTGAGCGCATGCCCCGCATCCCGTCGATCGACGGCCGCCGCGTCGCGCTGCTCGACATCACCAAGGCGCGCGGCGACGTCTTCCTCGACCGCCTCGAGGAGCAGCTCACCCGACGGGGAGCGGTGATCACCCGGTTCGCCAAGCCCACGTTCACCAAGCCCGCCCCGGTCGACCTGCGCCAGGAGATCGCCGTGCAGTGCGAGGTGGTCATCGAGGCGCTCGCCGACTGAGGGAGCTGCACGTCGTGCAGTGTGCACGACATCGTGGATCTGGAGTCACGAGGGGTGGTCGGCGTCTTCGTGGCGTCGACGGAGTTCGTCGACGCGGCGACCGCCCAGTCCACGGCGCTCGGCGCCGACCCGGCCCGCGTGTTCGTCCCGCACCCCATCCAGGACCGCACCGACGACGAGATCCGGGCCCTCGCCGACGACGCCGTCGACGAGATCGTCGCCGCCCTGACGACCGGCTGACCGCCCCGGCAGGGGGCCGGTCAGCGGGCGAGGGCGAGGTGCCCGGTCGAGGTCACGACGGCCAGGCCCTCGGCGACGAGGGCCTCGGCCGCCCGGCGGGCGTCGTCGGCGTCCCAGGCCGAGCCCTCCCGTTCCCAGCCGCACGCCGAGCGCCACTCCCCGGGGGCGAGCACGCCACCGGCCCGCAGCGCGTCGAGGAGCCGGGCCCGACCCTGGCGGAACGAGCCCTCGAAGCGGCTCTGGGATCGGCTGACGCCGTGCGAGCCGACGGCGGGATCGGGGTCGGGACGACCGGCCCCGTGCCAGGCGCACGAGGCCGCCAGCGGGCACCGATCGCAGTCGGGGCGCTGCTTGCGGCACACCGTCGCGCCGAGATCGAGCAGGGCCTGGTTCCAGGCCCACCCCTCCCCTTCGGGTACCAGGGCGTCGGCCGCGGCCTGGGCACGTCTCGGGCCGAGCGGCTCGCCGCCGTGGCGCGCCAGGATCCGCCCGACGTTCGTGTCGACGACCGCCACGTCACGCTCGAACGCGAACGCGAGCACCGCCCGTGCGGTGTACGGACCGACACCGGGGAGGTCGAGGAGCGCCTCGAGGTCGCCGGGGAAGCGACCCCCGTGGTCGTCGACCACGGCCTGTGCACACCGGTGCAGGCTGACGGCCCGGCGGTTGTAGCCGAGGCCCGCCCACTCCTCGACCACGGCGCCCACTCCGGCGCTCGCGCACCGGGACTCGTCGGGGAAGCGTTCGAGGAAGCGGTGCCACCGAGGCACCACCCGCTCGACCTGGGTCTGTTGGAGCATCACCTCGCTCACCAGGACCGCCCAGGGATCGCGGGTGCGTCGCCACGGGAGGTCCCTCCGGGCCTCGGCCCACCACTCGAGGAGTGCAGGCCCGGAGGCGACCCCGGTGCGGGGCGTCGGGCTCACCGTCGCCGACAGGTGTAGACCCGGGTCGTGTACGGGAAGGGGAAGGTCGACCGGCCGGCCAGGTCCGGGTGAGTGGCGGCGAGGCGGCGGACCCGGTCGAGCACCCGCGCCCGATCGTCGTCGTCCAACGCCGCGACCACGCTGACCGAGGCGGCCCGGGCGACCAGCAGCTCGGCGTCGAAGGTTTGGGACCAGGTGGTCTCCCACAGGTCCACGTCCCCGAACGCGCCCGACGCGGCGACCACCCCGGCGTAGTCGACCTCGTAGTAGCTGTCGTAGGGTCGATCGTCGACCGTCTCGGCCAGCAGGTCGCCGAAGCGCTCCACCCAGTCGTGGGAGCGGTCACGGGTGTTCCACACCAGGACGAGCGTCCCCCCGGGCCGCAGGACCCGCGCCATCTCGGCGAGCGCCGCCCGGGGCTCGAACCAGTGGAACGCCTGGGCCACGATGACGGCGTCGGCCGAGGCGTCGTCGAGCGGGATGTCCTCGGCGACGCCGTCGAGCACCTCGACCCGTCCGCCGCAGGCCTCGACCAGCACCCTGCGCATCTCCGCCAACGGCTCCACGGCGACGACCTCCGCACCCGAGCCGAGGAGGAGCCGGGTGAGCTTGCCGGTTCCCGCCGCGAGGTCGACGACGGTGCGTCCCGGGCCGAGGCCGGCGACGGACTCGATCCGGGCGACGGCGTCAGCCGGGTACGACGGGCGCGACGCCTCGTAGACGTCGGCGCCCCGGTCGAAGCCCTCGGCCGCGGCGCGCGGGATCCGCTCGTCGGACATGGCCGGGAGTGTGCCACGACGGAGTCGGTGCGCGGCCCGGGAGACCGCGGACCGCGGCGGCCCGGCGCTACCCCTCGTCGGCGGCGAAGACGTCGTCGCCGTAGGGCAGGCCCCGCTCGGGGGCGAACTCGCGCCGCCACACCATGACCCGGCGACGGAACTCGCAGACCTCCTCGCGGCGCTGGTTGATCCCCTTCGTCTCGACGGTCACGATGCCCCGTCGCCCGTCGGAGGTCTCCTTCTTGTCGAGCACGCGGGTGACGGCGTAGATGGTGTCGCCGTGGAAGGTCGGCTTGGCGTGCTTGAGGCTCTCCACCTCGAGGTTGGCGATGGCCGCCCCGCTGACGTCGGGCACGCTCATGCCCAGGACGAGGGAGTAGACGAGGTTGCCGACGACCAGGGGACGACCCATCGGCGACTCGTTCTCCGCGTACCAGTTGTTGGTGTGCGTCGGGTGGTGGTTCATCGTGATCATGCAGAAGAGGTGGTCGTCGGCCTCGGTGATGGTCTTGCCGGGCCAGTGGCGGTAGACGTCGCCCACCTCGAAGTCCTCGAAGTGGCGGCCGAAGGGACGGTCGATCACGGTCATGGGTCTCTCCTCGTCGCGGGCCCGCGGCGGGCCCGGGCTCGATCTCGTGACAGAAGCTACCGGTAGGTAACCTCAGCTCATGACCGTGACCGAACCGGATCTCACCGCCGCCGCTGCCGTCATCGACACCGCCCACGGCATCGTCGCCGCCTGCACCACACGACTCGCCGAGCTCGGCGATCCCGACGCCCACCAGGTGCTGACGTACGACCTGGCCCATGCCGCCGCCACCGTCGAGACCGGCCGGGCCATGCTCGCCTACGGCACCAACGGTGAGCTCGAGGCCCGTATCGCCTGCGCCTACGTCGCCGACGCCGTGGCCGAGCTGGCCCCCAAGCTGTTCGGGCGCGAGGCCGAGTGGGGTGTCGAGCCCGGCGTGCTCGACGCGACCCGTGCCTTCGTGGCCGCCTACCGGGCGCCGGAGTTCCTGGCGGCGTTGGCCGACGCTCCCGGTCCCCGTCACCTCGACGGCGACTTCGAGATGGTGCAGGACACGTTCCGTCGCTTCGCCACCGAGAAGATCGCCCCGGTCGCCGAGCACATCCACCGCCACAACGCCGACATCCCCGAGGACCTGATCCAGGGCCTGGCCGAGATGGGCGGGTTCGGTCTCAGCGTGCCCGTCGAGTACGACGGGTTCAGCGAGGGCGGGGAGAGCGAGTACATCGGGATGGTCGTCGCCACCGAGGAGCTGTCGCGGGCCTCGCTCGGGGCGGGGGGCTCGCTCATCACCCGTCCCGAGATCCTCACCCGCGCCCTGCTGGCCGGCGGGACCGAGGAGCAGAAGGCGCACTGGCTGCCGAAGCTGGCGTCGGCCGAGGTCATGGCCGCCGTCGCCGTCACCGAACCCGACTACGGCTCCGACGTCGCCGGCGTGACGTGCAGCGCCACCCCCACCGAGGGGGGTTGGCTGCTCAACGGGGTGAAGACCTGGTGCACGTTCGGTGCCCGCGCCGACGCCCTGATGTTCCTGGCCCGCACCGACCCCGACAAGTCGAAGACCCACCGGGGCCTGTCGATGTTCGTGGTGCCCAAGCCCCGCGGGGAGGGACACGGGTTCTCGTTCGTGCAGGAGGCCGGCGCCGACGGCGGTGCGGCCGGCGGAGGGACGATGGAGGGGCGGGCGATCGACACGATCGGCTACCGGGGCATGCACTCCTACGAGATCGCCCTCGAGGACTGGTTCGTCTCGGCCGCCAACCAGGTCGGCGGGGACGACGGGCTGGGGAAGGGCTTCTACTACCAGATGGCCGGCTTCGAGAACGGCCGCCTCCAGACCGCCGCCCGGGCCGTCGGGGTGATGCAGGCCGCCTACGAGGACGCCCACCAGTACGCCCTGGACCGAGTGGTGTTCGGACACCCCATCGCCGACTACCAGCTCACCCGGGCCAAGCTCGGCCGGATGGTCGTGCTCATCCAGGCCGGCCGGCAGTTCGGCTACGAGGTGGCGAGGCTGATGGCCCGGGGCCAGGGCCAGCTCGAGGCGTCGATGGTGAAGGCCTACGTCTGCAAGGCCGCCGAGTGGGTGACGCGCGAGGCGATGCAGATCCACGGCGGCTTCGGCTACGCCGAGGAGTACGCGGTGAGCCGGTACTTCGTCGACGCCCGGGTGCTGTCGATCTTCGAGGGGGCCGACGAGACCCTGTGCCTGAAGGTCATCGCCCGCCGCATGCTCGACAACGCCAAGTAGCCCCCCTTTTCCCGAACTGTTGAGTGTTCAG